>JBBRDO010000100.1:0-17010 GCA_038203825.1 Chloroflexia bacterium
CCTAATGGTCACAAACAACCTTGCTTTCCGCCGGAAGCTGGCCAGAACCTTCTCCGGCATCTACCAGGTGCCGGTTGGCTTGCGTCCGGCCGTTGTGGTCAGCCAGGCAGAATACTGCCGCGAGGTGCTCGTGCGGACCGACGACTTTGACAAGCCGCCAGAAATGACAAAGCTGGGGAGACCTGTGTTCGGCAACGGCATCCTGACCGCCGAAAACAAATCTAACCGCGAACAGCGCCAGTTGGTGCAACCCGTCCTCAAGCATCAGATCATCAAGAACTACGCGGAAATAATAACTGCCTGCACCGAAGAGCTAACCGAAAGCTGGGCCGAAGGGGAAACTATAGACATTGTGGAGGAGATGACCAGGCTGACAATGCGTATCATCGGCTCAGTGATGTTCTCTATCAAGAACCTTGGCAGCGAAGACCAGCTTGGCCGGGATATCCATACTGCCCTGCGCTCGGTCGCTATAGGCTTCCTCTTTCCGATACCTTTCGGAGACCTCACACCAAACGGACGGCGCACAAAGCAGGCCATCAAGCGCGTTAACACCGCAATCTACCAGATGATAGCTTCCCGCAAGGAGGAGAAGAGCGAGCGCGGGGACCTGCTTGACCTACTGCTGAATGCGCGCGATGAGGAAGGCAACGGGCTGACCGACGAGCAGATCCGCGATGAACTAATGACGATCTTCATTGCTGGGCACGAAACTGTAGCCCTGGCACTCACTTGGACGCAATATCGCCTGGCCCTGCACACCCCGATCCGCGACCGAGTTCAACAAGAGGCCGATCAAGTACTGGTGGGGCGAACTCCCACTCTGGGGGACTTGCCCAACTTACCCTACATGCTACAGGTGTTCAAGGAGAGCCTGCGCTTCTATCCGCCTGGTCACGTCATGATTCGCATGGCTGTGCGCGACACGACTTTGGCTGGCTACCACGTTCCCAAAGGCGCGTTTGTGTTACTCGATGCCTATGCGATGCACCACCGGCCAGACTACTTCGTTCACCCGCAGCTATTCGATCCGCAGCGCTTCACTGCCGACAACGAGGATGCGCTTCCCCGCTACGCATATTTGCCTTTCGGCACTGGCCCGCGTGTTTGCATTGGCCAGCACTTCGCGTTGATGGAGGCGCAATTGGCGCTGGCTATCCTCACTGAGCGCGTCGAGTTGGAGTTGGTGTCCGACAAGCCTGTGAAGCCCAAGGCGGAGTTGACCCTCAGGACGAGTGGACCTGTGCCAGCCCTCGTGCATCACCGTATGCTGAGTAGGGTACAGCAACTGCCGTCTGCCGTACCCGCTGCTGATCGAGTTACTACTACTGAAGCCGTTTAGCACAGGCTCATACAAGTTCCAGTTTACTGTGCTGGGTACGTCTGGCAGTGTCGACCCACCTATTGCATTCCTCCGCTGCCGTCTGTAGGGTGTGATGCTCTAACTCCAGCTTGGGGTCAAATGGCAGGCAACACCGGCAGATCTCGCGAACCTTGCTGCACTACCTAAGCCTACCCCGACACCTGCCCTTGAGCCGGCTCCATCGCCCATACTGACTTTTGTTTCGCCTGTACCCACTGTCGACGCCCATGCTACTGTAGAGCCATTGCCGACAGCGCAGGACACGCAAGTACCGGGGCAAAAGTAACAGGGCTCATGGGCTGTATCATCGAGACGCAGATAATCAGCAACAAGCAAGGCCGGATCAATCTCGTGGACACCATTTCAACCAGCTCATTTGACGTGTGTCCTAATAGGGGTTGCGGTCGGTGCATATTCCGACACGGGTGTCTGCTTTCAAAGCTATAGTCGGCTAGGGCTCTTTGACCCGCAGCTTTCTCGCAATATCCGTGGCGCAGGGCGATTGCATCTAAATTGGATTCGACCGAAAATGGCTCAAACGACCACACCATGGCATGTAGTATAGCCACAGAAGGCTCTAATAAGGGCCAACGAGTCAGTCGCAAGGCATTCTGGGACATCTCGGGGCCGGCTTTATGGCCTTGAGACGCCCTTGTGAGGCCAAGCAACGTCTAGAATCTGACTTTCGGGTCCGAAACGAATTTAGATGCAATCGCCCTGATCCGTGGCGTAAGTAGTATTGCAGCGACTCTGAAACAGTGCTAGAATTCGAGACTAGAGGTAGCAAGTGCATATTCATTTGCTATAGGGTAAGCCTTTCCTCTTACAACACTGAGTTTACATGGTTCGAGCACATTCTAGTACCAGCCTCCCGGGGACACGATTCTGGCTGACCCGAATGCAGCGCGGACTCAACAATGGACTAGGCTGGGAGACGGAGGGGCCGCAGGATGCTTGTCTATACACAAAATGGCACTCAGGCTACTGCAGGGTATAGAGTAGTAATCTGCGACGATCATCCGCAGATGCGCGGTGGGCTGCGTAACGTGCTAAGTGCTATATTAGGCTGCGAGGTAGTGGCTGAGACTGCACTAGGCGAGGAGGCTATTCGATTAGTAGAAACGCACCATCCGGATCTGCTGGTGCTAGACCTGTCCCTTCCTGGCGATGTAAGCGGTCGCGACGTGTTGGGCCATATCCGTCTTAGAAAACTGCCAGTCAAGATATTCATACACACAGCGTTTTTGAACCGCGACGACTTCGAGGAGTGGATTGCCAACGCTGACGGGCCGGACGGTATCGACGAAAAAGGAACCGGTGATGTGGAGTTAGCCATAGGCTTCACTCAGGTCCTCCTCACTGAGCAGAAATACGTGCCCCTCCGATTGATCAGGAAGTTCGGAGCCCACGCGCAGGGTAGAGAGTTGGACTCTCTGACACCTAAAGAGACTCAGGTCCTAAAGCTTGCGGTGCACGCAGAATTCGACACGCTGGATATAGCCCAACAGCTCAATTATAGTGCGTCGACCGTTCGATCGTACCTCACAACTATCTATGCGAAGCTCGGCCTCGAGCAACACAGCCGCTCCGCATTGATACAGTTCTATTATGCTCACCACGAGGAAGTGGCACCGTGACATACACTATGGGCTCCGGACCGTGCATTGCTCTCTTGCCGCCCTGTTCGGATAAACTGATGTCCCCGACCAAGGTAGTTTGTAAGACGACTATGGAGCAAGCAGTCCATAGTGCGCTCAACCATGCGGACTTCGCCTGTATCGGAATCGATCTCTCGTTCACTTGACCGTGCGCGAGTTCTAGTGGCCCCATACGGCAATTCGTTACAGATTCGCAACGCGTCCTGACTAATCGATTCCTTGCCGCCAACGTCAGCTACCATTGCAGGCACTCTCTGAGAGCATCTAAATGCGTGCAATACCTACCATTGCCAAGCCTGCTTGCTGGGTCCAGCCTGGACCTAGCTGCTCCTCGAGGCCTGCACAGTATGGAGCCGCTTGGCGGTCCGCTGCGTGTAATCATGAACTCGCATAAGGCACGCCGGTCCAACTGAGGCGCTTCTTAGGACCCTGCTTGCTCGCTCAGTGTTCTTCCCAACACGGTTGCATTTACCTAAGCCTCTACAGCCATTGTAGAAGCACCCACGCCCGATCTGTGGCATACCTTGACACCATATTTCTCCCCATTACCTATGCAATAGGCGCCGTACAGCCTGTGTGACACTTGCGTGACTCCTTCCATCTTACGATAGAGGAAGGATTACGCTGCCGTCTCAGGGTGGGACACCGATGGGATGGGCTGCCTTGCATGACCCAAGCGAGTGATTCTCCGAGAATCACTCTGCAGCGTTGTTCAACTGCGCCAAGGCGGGTTGTGGTGCTGATGGAGGTTACAGAAATGAGCAAGAGGAGCATTTGGGGAAATGCAAATACGGCGACGGATGCGACCTGGCTTATACTCGGCAGGGTACTGAGAAGCATGAGGAGCAGGCCGGTTGCCTGGCTACTGTCAATCTGGCTTACGGGCTGGGCGTTGTTCGCCTGGCACATCATACACCCCAGCTCGTGGGAAGCTGTAGGGGACATGCTGTACCGCGTCATTGCAACTCCCAGTACCGGGCGCGGTGCGCCGACCCTGACCGTGGTCAACTGGCTGCAGGAGGTAGGACGCTGGGGTCAGCTGGGGCTATATATCTCAACAGCAGTGCTTGCTCTCTACGTTGGCTGCGCTCTATGGGTCTGGCGCCGCTACAGCCACCACCAGCTGGAGGCCATGCGAGCGAAGCGTTTCCAAGGGGGGCATGTACTGGAGGTGATTGTACCGAGCGGCAGCAAAGCGGACGCCAGGGCTGCAAGTGACTTGCTTGGCCAGCTGTGGAACCTCCTCAGCGGGATAGCCCGTGAGAACGGGGGTCAAGGGTTCAGGAAGGCTGCCGGCATCGGCAATGTGGGCGCGGAGCGGCTGGCCATGAGCCTGGAGATGTGGAGCACGCCTCAGAATGACGGCAAGGTGGGCTTCTACGTATGGTGTCCGGTTCCTGAGCGTGACGCGCCTGAGCGTGGCGCGCCTGAGGGCAACTCGCAGCCAGGGCTGGGAAGTGGCCGCGAGAGTGGTCACCTCCTGGTCGAAGAAATACGCCATTTGGTCATGGCGCACTATCCTCGCTGCCGGGTCCGTTGGGTGGAAGATCCTCTGGAACAAGCCCTGACCGGTCTTGGGCAAGCTCGTACAGGACTGCAAGCGCCCAGGCTAGCCGGCCCTGTAAGCTCGGCGGGAGTAACACTGCACTGGTGCGAACTGAGCTTGCTTGCCGATGGCCGCTTCCCTATTGGCTCGGGAGCAGTGGATGAGCGCTTGCTCCAGGGCAACCGTACCGGTGGGCGCCCCGGCGCTCCGGGGGCCGGCTCTGATCCGCTTGCTGCCGTGATCAGCATGCTCGGTTCGGACGATGACGTGCCTTTGATAGGCATCCAGATCGTGGCCGCGGCCCTCCCCGAGACAGCCGGGCAAACCCAGCAGACCGTGAACCGCGAGCTCGCCCGCCTGCGAGAGCTCGAACTCCGGGAAGGCAAGAAGGCGCTCGGCCCGCAGCACGAAGCACGAGTGCTGGCGCTTGAGGAGAAGGCGGATCGACATGGGTACGAGGTGGCCGTGAGGCTGGTGGCGGCAGAGGCAGAGGCAGAGGCAGAGGCAGAGGCAGAGGCAGAGGCAGAGGCAGAGGCAGAGGCAGAGGCAGAGGCAGAGGCAGAGGCAGAGGCAGGCAGCACTGTAAGCCGTAGGCTCGGAGGCGGAGCCGAAGCCCGCCTGACCTCGCTGCTACGAGTGTTCACTCAATACGACCGCAGCACTGGAGGCGTAGTGCAGGGCTTCAGGGTGGCCCGGAGAGGACAGTGTCTGCTCAACCCCTCCGGTGCCTCTCAGCTCAACCAACCGTTCGAGCCGCGGGCCTGGCTTCGCCCTGCGGCGCCTGTAGTGGCCCGGTGGCCGAGAGAGGGCGTCGGTTTGCCCAGGATGCTACCGTTCATGCGCATGGGCAGGCCCTGCATCCTGAATATGACTGAGCTTTCGGCGATCTACCATTTCCCGCACTCGGGGCTTGAGGGTCTTCGTACGCTTCGTTGGAGCAATTACAGGCATATTCCCCCACCGGCCTACGCCCGCGTGACACCGGGGCAGGTGGCCAGGGGCGAGATGGTTGCGCTGGGCTTACTTGACGACGATCTCCCGCCGCTGAACGGACCTCTGTCCGGCGCGGATTCACTACCTGGTCCCGCTTCGCCTGTGATGCCACTCAGTTCAACAGCGTTACCGCCTGGCGAACTTGGCGTTGGGACCCACCCGCAGGACCTGCGACGTGGAACTTACGTCTTTGGTCCCATGGGGTCCGGCAAGAGCGTGTTCCTGTACAACGCGATCGTGCAATGCATGGCGGCGAGGCGCGGTGTGGGGCTGATCGACGGCAAAGGGGACAGCTACGAGGAAGTGCTGCAGCTGGTCCCTCCCCACCTGGAAGGAGATGTCCTCACATTTGACCCGGAGAACCGCCCCAGAGGCGCTACAGGCCCCGCTGGGCGCTCTTTAGGACTCAATCCCCTGGATGGGCGGTTGGTGGCGCAATTCGGGGCTGAGAAGGTCGAATCCCTCACGATGAGCCTCATGAGGAAGATGATGGGCGCGAACTGGGAGCAGGCGGTCCTGATGCAGCGCTTTCTGCGGAACGCAATCACAGCCGTGCTGCAGGTAGAACCCAGGCCGACCATGCTCAACCTGTGGCGCTGGCTGCAAGACGATGGCAAGGGCGGTAACGAGTACAGAGCGAGCATGCTAGGTGGAGTGCGCAACAAGCTCGTACAGGACTTCTGGCAGGCGCAGGTCGGGGGCATGAGCTCCCAGCAGCGTTCGTCGCTGCAGAACGTGCTCACCAGGGTGGACCGGTACATCAACAACGAGGTGCGCCACGTGATCCTGCAGCCGTACAGCACAGTCAACTTCAGGGAAATAATGGACACGGGCACGATCTTCGTGGGTCGCGTCAGCCCGCGGCTGGGCGAGGACCAGGCGTTCCTGGGCGCGCTTGTGGTGAATGGGTTCCTCACAGGGGCCCTCGCACGCCAGGCGATAGCACAGGAGGCGAGGCGCGATTACCTGCTGGTGGTTGACGAGTTCCAGAACTTCGTTGATACGGCAAAGGCGGACGTGGAGCGTATGCTCTCGATGGCGAGAGGCTACCGTTTGGGCCTGATGCTCGCGCACCAGTTCACGGAGCAGTTGCCCAGGGAAATGCTGAGCGCTATCCTCAAGAACGTGCAGACCTGGGTCCTGTTCGGCCTGCAGGCGGACGATGCCCGCCTCTTCGCGGGTTACATGGGACTTGAACCCGAGGATTTCCAGAACCTGCCCCCTTATCACAGTTACCAGCGCACGGTTGTGGGGAACAGGCAAACGGGCGTCTACTCTGCGCGGCCATTACCCCTGCCGGTCCCGGCGGACAACCCTGCCATACGCTTCCCCGGAAGGTCCGAGCAGGCGGAGGGTGCAGCGTATCCCGAGCCCGACTGCACGCAGGACCTGCTGCGAGCAGCGCATGTTCCGGACGAGGTCATAAGGCTGGTGAGAGGCGTCACCGGCGAGAGCGAGGATGGCAGGCGAGCAAGGGTTCTGAAGCTCGCCGGCGCGCTCTATTGGCCAGCGGAGGAAGGCGATGACATGGCAGTACAGGCGCTGAGCCTGCTCACACCCGACGACTTTGAGCTATACCGCCGCGCAAGGTGCCGCGTGCTGGACAGGCAGGAGCGAGAGCGCATCCTTGCTAAGCCCCAGCTCGTTCCCGATAAAGCGGCCCGCATCGAGCGCCTGTCAGAGCTTCGCTGGGGCACGCCCTGTGTGGAGGTCGAAGCTTTGATAGTTGCCACGCTGCATAATGAAGCCGGCGCTCGAGCGAACATGGAGGAAACAGGCACAGTCACGGGAGCGGGCACAAGCAGGGAACTCGGCGTCTACGGGAGACACCGGGATGACGACAAGAGCAACAAAAGCGATGAGACCGATGAGAGAATGTCCCAAGGTGATGCGCTCGGCATGGGTCCACTCAATAGAACCGACGCCGCGCCTCACGGCAGCCCCTTTCCACCTTCCTGAGGCCTGATCCCCGCACGTAGTAGGGCAGAGGTCGATGAGCGATAGGTCCTGGGCGATGGCCACGGGAGCGAACAGGTGGACAAACGCCCTGGAGTGACGTTCGGACCTACATTGGTATCAGTATGGGCAGCAATGAGCATCCGTAGAGGTATCAGTAGGGGCAAGAAAGGCGCAGTCAAAGCCAGGTTCGAACGGGGCTACCTGGGCTTAGAGCAAAGAGCGAGGAGCGAGGAGCGACGAATAGCTCGAGTCAAGGAGATAGAAGGAGATAGAAGGAGGAGAATAAAGCCGTGGACGATCACGATAAGAATAAAGCGGATGAAACGGAGCACGTTGCCGGGGGGCACGACACGACCGGTTCCGGTTCCTTGGAACGCACAGGCGGCTCACTACAGCCGCTCAAAAATATAGCTCTCACGTCCGCCGAGGGGGTAGACACAGCAAGGGGCGGTGAGGCGACGCAGGGACCGCAGGCGAAACGGCGGCGACGGAGCGTGTGCGTCGATATAGGCAGCCCGATAACGGACCACAACGGCTACCTGCTGCGCAATCGCCCCGGCTCTGACGTGCCGGTTGGTCCGATGGAAGCTCTGCTGCTGAGTAAGGGGCTGGGAGCTCGCGAACTCGCTATCTTGAAGGCGACCGAGCGATTGGGGGTAGTAACCACTGAACAGGTGGGGCGGGCCTTCTTCAACAGCCCGCGCTCCGCATATAACCGGCTGCTGCTGTTGCGCTATCGCCGCTTCGTGGCGAGGCTCGGGGTCGACGTGGCGACGGTGCGCCTGGCCATCCCCTCTCCGCATGCCGGCGACCGGCGACCTGGCATGAACCCCGCTTACGCCCTCGACTGGAACGGGTACTACCTGCTGACTGCTCACCACGGCTACAGGGCGGACAACTGGCGGGCCGCCACGGCAGCGGCTGTCACCTCACGGGTAGGGCACGAGCTGGGCGTCAGCGATGTGTGGAGCTACCTGGTGGCTGCCGCTCGAGCCACCCAGGAAATGGAAACGCAAGCGGCGGGTCAGGCCACCGGGCGCTATCGACTGTCGATAGGCTTCCTGAACGAGCGTGAATCGGTGCTTTCCGTGGGGAGCGGCGCCGGGCTGCGTAGCATTGGCGCCGCTCCTGCCGGCGTCGCGTTTCAGGGGAGGAGGGGGCGGGCGGGAGTGAAGGGGAAGGTGCTCATACAGCCCGACGGCCTCTTCGTAATCGGCGCTCGAGAAAGCCGCGCAACAGGCTCGCTCAAAGCTCAACTTGGTGCCCAAGCGAGTGGACAAACCGGGACACCAAGGGGCCAACAGGGTAAAGAGGTTCAACAGGGCCACCTGGGACAACTGGGCAAAGAGGGCCAACGCGGCACAGCTACCGGTTCGCCCAATCCTCGGTGGAATCCGACCCTTCACAGCTGGCACCCCTCCCTGCTGGGGAGCGTACCGTCGCCTGGCGAGTGGGCCGCGGGTGTGGCGAGCGGCGACGAAGGGGACATGTTATACAGGATGCTCCTGCTCGAGATGGAGACCGGCAGCAACGACCTGGTGGATGTCGCGAGGAAAGTCGGAGGCTACAACAGGTTGGTCCAGGGGCACAGGCAGGCGTTTCACATGGCTTACGGCCCCTCCCCCCGTGTGCTGGTGGTCGTACGAACCGACGCCCAGATAGAGGGCCAGGCTCGCACCTGGTACAATTACTGCCGCATTGGTGGAGAGACCTCCGTGCTGCTTACCAGCCTGCAACTGTTAGCCAGGATATACAGGCGGGGGCGATTGGCCCTTGTGAGCGAGCCGTGTTGGCTCGATATCATGGCCCCTCCGGAACGGCGCTGGAAGACTCTGGCGGCGAGCCTGGACCTGGCATAGGCATAGAACGTGGAGAAGAGAAATGCCGAGAGAAGAAAGGGGATAAGGCTATCTGGCCAGCGAGTAGCAACGGAACAGAAAACCTGTATAAGAGCATAGCCATCAGAGCACACTGGACTGCGGCATCGGGCTTTGCCTACCGGCCTGCGTTGCCTTGCCTATCCTCTCACCAGCAGCGCAATGCCAATCAGGAGAGGCGCCGCATGGTGGAGCGCGGGAAAGTAGATATTGCCTGGGGTAGCAATCGGTAGAACTACCAGCCAACCCAGGTTCCAAACGACCGTGGCCCATCCTACCCATCCTGGTACAATCCCGGTCCCGAGCAGGGCCACTCCAAATGCCGCTTGAGCAACAAGAGCCAGTACGACATAGACCACAACCTGGGCGTAGACCCACTCTTGTTTGCTCAGGTATGAGGTTTCCGCGACCACCACGATAACCGCAGCAAGTAGATAGGTAACCAGGCCCAAGCGCGCAATGAGGGGATCTCCAGCAACGCGCAGAATATGCTCCAGCAGCGCCAGCCCCAGGACGTTGACCAGAACAGCCGCGATGATAAAGCCCCGTTCCCAGACCAGATAGCCCTGGGTCTCTGCGGCGGGCCACTTCAATATCGCTCTGCCAGTGTAGAGGATCCCGCCAACAGCGAATACCAGGCCACCAAGAATAAGTAAGCCAGCTGCGATCTGGCGCTCGAATGATGCGACTTGTCCGTCCACGATATTCCCTCGCTTTCTACCTACAGCAATCAGGATGGGGCCACAACGCCGCTTTCGAGCAGGTCCTCCCGCTCGTCGTTTATCGTACATAACACGACGCATTCCCTGAATAGTCATTTGGTAGCTTGCACGTTCAACGTTCAGGCCAGACGGTATGCTGCTACATCCCTAAAGCTGTTTCCCTATGGGCGTGAGGCGGATAACAGGGAGCACTCTGCTCGTGCCTTGCTCATATTTTGCGAAATTGCTGCTTGCTGCTTTGAATTTCTCATACAGCCGAGTGCGCTCTTCGCTTTCGGCAATTGTTGCCTGGACGTTGTAAGCCATGTCACCAACCTGGATTTTCGCGTTTCCGTTAGCCTTTAAGTTGAGATACCAGGCTGGGTCCCAATCAACCCCGCCTGCCGTGGCCGAGACCAGGTAGTCTTGACCGTCTTCAATGTAGACGACTGGATTTGTATACGGGTTACCAGACTTTCGCCCAAACGTCGTAATCAGCAGAATAGGTAAATTGGCGATCTTGTTGGCGAATTTGCCTCGGCTCTTGCGGTAAAGAGCGACGTGCAGATCATTAGCTGCTTTCATGACCCTTTTTGGTGGTGCAAATGGCATATCAATTCTCCTCATAAAGTAAGCGATGGCCCGGCGTCAAACCGTCCTGCCGCCGCTATTCAAGTCCCTTGTCAAGCAAACCCATTGTAGCAAGTGCTGCCACAGCGTCTCATGGGGCGAACACGTATGGCGACCCCGGTTCAACGCCCAGACGGTGGAGGGACGAGGCCAAGCTGCTGCATCATGCCCATCTGGTCTGCAAGGGTCCAATCTTCGGCGACCTTGCCGTTCTCCAGGCGCCCATAGATTATGGTCTGCACTTTGAAGGACTTTCCGGTGCCAGGGATGCCAAGGAATGGTCCCTTGTGTGTGCCGGTCATGCTCCAGTGTGCTGCAAACTCGTCGCCCTGCCTGATCTCGCCATCGAGTGTACAGTGAAGATCAGGGAATGCGGTGCGGAACATGGTGATCAACTGCTTGAGTGCCTCGTTGCCGTTACGGTCGTGAGTGAAGGGCGTATGGGTGAAATGGTTGGGTGTAAACACTTCGTCCACGACGGCGAGATTGCCCTGGTTGAAGCCTTCTTCAAGCACACGAAGGACGAGGGACTTGGTTTCTGTGATTGACATGAGAGATTCTCCTTTTGAAACTATTGACCGGTACTATTCCCGGTCACAGCCTTATCATGACAGAACAGCGCCACACCGTCATGAGTGCGCGCACGTATCTGCTTACTTATATTGCGATTAGGGGCAGGCAAAAGCGGTCACCCATATAGAGTGACCGCTAATCGATGCGACTGTTGAGCCAGACTATGAAGAGATCTGCGTCAACCGATTTTCAATAGCCCATCGCACAATTTGCTCCCGGTTGTTGAAACCGAGCTTGGACAAAATGCTGCCGATATGTTTCTCAACTGTGCGCTTACTCAACACAAGCTCAAGCGCAATCTCACTGTTCGACTTGGCCTGCGCTACCAGCGTCACCAATTCGCGCTCACGAGAAGTCAGGCCCCAACGCTCCCTGGCCTCCTTCGCTTCGTCTACCGTAGCCAGTAGTGTCAGAGCCAAGGAGTCGGCTTGCTCGATTGCTTGTTCCATGGTGAGTGTGCGTCCTTCCGCCTGCGCCTCCTGAAACTCGTCGTCCGTCAGTTGTGCTTGAACCGCTGACTGATACCCTTCGTACTCCATGCGCTCAGCCGGCCATTGGACCAAGAGGCCTGGACCACCCAGAGCTATGCCGGCGGCAAGCAAGCGGGCCGCCACCGCAGGCAACTCATGCACAACTGCCACTGCGCCAAAACCGATCAAGCATTCCGCCACCCCTTGCCTGTTCCCCTGCGCTCGTTGCGCTGCCAGACTTTCACTAAAGAGTGCGAGAGCGCGCTCAACGTCGCGTTGATGTAGATGAGTATGCGCTAAGTTGTGCATAATCCCTGCTATATCGCGGGCAGCGCCGAGTTCATGCAGATAGGACAGGCTCCTTTCGTAGGCTTTCTGGGCGCGTGTATAGCGCTGCTCACAACGCTCCAGATCGCCTAGGTAGTTGAACGACATAGCGATCCGATAAGTGTCCCCCATCTCACGAGCAAGGGACAGACTCTCGTCCAACATGGCGCGGGCGACGACGTACTTTCCCAACGCTGTGGCTTCCATCGCTAGCACGAAGAGCGACATACCGAGGCCGAACCGGTCGTTCACCTCGCGACAGAGCTGGACAGCTCGCTCGCCAAGAGAATAGGCTGCCAGGTGATCGCCATAAGCCCTGGCAGCACCTGCCTGGCTTCCAAGGGCTGTCGCAAGGAGAGGCTTGCCCTCGTCCCCTGCTGCCTCACACAAGGCAACTGCTTCGCGCCCATGAACCATCGCCGCCGCAGGGTCGCCAAGCAACCCCGCCAGGAAGGAGGCGTATGTAGCGCCGCTTGCGTGCAGGAGGAGAGGAACTTGATCGTTTATCTGTGCGAGCAGTCGCTCCAGCCAGGTGCGCCCCTCTTGCAAATAGCCCCGCGCCATCCAGAATGAATTCAGGGCTATCGCCAGGCGCAGTCCCGCTTCAACACGCCGGCTCTCCAGCGACCAGGCCAACGCAGCGCGTATATTGTCATTCTCCCCCTCAAGCCAGTTCAGCCACAGATGTTGAAATGGTCCTTGCAGTTTGGGTGCGGTTTCTTCGACGCGCAAGACAAACAGGTCGAGGTGGCGGTCGCGCAATCGAGGCGCTTCGCCTTGTTCGTTTAGTTTCTCCAGAGCGTATTCGCGAATGGACTCGAGCAGACGGTAACGCGCCTGTGGACGGTCAAGCGTTGCCGCTACCACAAGCGATTTATCAACGAGTGCCGATAGCAGACCAAGTATTTGCGCCTGTTCGATCCCATCACCTGCACACACTGCTTCAGCGGTGTCGAGCGTGCAGCCGGCCGCAAACACTGCCAAGCGTTGCAGCACTGACTGCTCCTCACGCCTCAGCAACGCATGGCTCCAGTCGATCGCCGCATACAGGGTATGGTGATGAGGCACGCCCGCCATCCGCTGTGCTGAGGTAAGCAGCGCGAAACGATCGTCAAGGCGCTCCACGATTTGGTGAACGCTCAGAACACGCACACTTGCACTCGCCAGCTCAATAGCCAGAGGGATACCATCCAGGCGGCGACAGACCTCGACAATGGCTGCCGCGTTTTCTGACGTCAGCATGAAGTCAGACGTGATGGCTCGTGCCCGGTCAACAAACAATCGGATAGCGCCATACTGCACCAACTCCCCAGGGTTCAGCCTGCTCTTCCCGTCCTCAAGAAGGTGGTGTGACGCCCGCCCGGAGACTGTGGCATCCTGTGTGTCCTGAAATTGCACAGACTCACCACCAGGTGGTAGCACCAGTGGGCGCACGTGATAGACAGTTTCGCCCACAATGGCGAGTGGCTCACGACTCGTCGCAAGGATGCGCAGTTGTGGTGCATGGAGCAGCAACGACTGCGCGAGCCGCGCACATTCCCCAACCAGGTGCTCACAATTATCGAGGATCAAGAGCAGTTGCCTGGCCTGCACCCAGTCCATCAGTATTTCAAGCGGAGTCTGGTTCGGGACCTGACGCAAGCCTAGTGCTTGCGCGACGAGTTGCGGGACGAGCACGGGTTCGCGCAATGTCACCAGGTCGACGAGCCACGCACCGTCTGCGAATGTGTCGCTGAGTGTATAGGCAACCTGTAGGGCGAGGCGCGTCTTGCCACACCCACCCGTGCCTGTGAGCGTGACAAGGCGCGCAGTGGAAACCAGACGTCGAACTTCAGCCAGGTCACGCTCGCGCCCTACAAAACTCGTCAATTGCATAGGCAAATTAGTGGGCGCCATTGTAAACTTTCTCATTCCTCGGCATCAGTCACTGTGACCCGCTCAGTAAGAAGCAACCGGCCGAGAACGGCCATTTCGAATTGGCGTTGCATTCTTGTTGAAAAGCAATGTGATCTGTCTTGCATGTCGTAGCCGTATCACGTTTAGGATGCCCTTTTACCATTGGTAGCCTCGCCATGTCAAGGGCAAAGGTCGACAGCCTACGTTACTACTGAGCTTTGCGCATTATTTGTGAAGCAGATCGCGTCAACTTTGCGGATAGGTACCTGGCCTCTCCGGACGCTCCAATCTGAGATCCTTATTCCGGTTGCTGTTCCATTGCTACCAGGGGGCCTCCCTTATAGCGAGATTTAGAGCCTGGCATCGGCACGCATCTCAGGGTATTCGTCAGGGTAATGTTCTGGGTAAGCACTCCTCTGAAGGCTACCCTGATGTTTGTGCCGAGCAAGCCTACGATTGAGCGTCAAAGCGACGAGCTCGCACCAAGCAGGCCGACATGATTTATGAGCACATTCCCCCGTTTTACGCTGTCTCCCTCGTGCGTCGTACTATGGTTCCAGTATGTGCAAGATTCAGGAGACATATCCCATTAGAACAACCTAACTCATTAAAAAGCTATACCCACTATCAACGAGACTATGCGATATGTAGCCTGTCTTGAAACCACGAGATGAGCAAGGCTCGTGCTTCCTGAGTAGATACAGCCGTGCGGCCAAAACAAACTCCGCATAGTCCGCAAGTACCACGTAGGTAACCTTTCACCCGGTCCGCTGCCCTGGCCTTTGCCAATTGTTTCAAAGACCCAGCCGGGTACATCTTTGCTCCCCCTCTCGTCTGCTCCTCTGCCCCTTCTACTCATGGGCAGCTAAGCAATCTGCCCGGGAGGGCGGAACGGCATCTCAGCGGCGCGGGATTGCCACATCGAGGGCCTGGGGCTGGCGCAAGTCAAGCAGCATACGGCGCAGCGCTTGTCGGTGAGAGTCAATCGTCTTCGAGTGTCTCGTGCCAACCGTGCCTCCAGCGCTCATGCCAGTATCGAGCAACTCCTGCAAGACCCAGTGAGCCCACACCCCGTAGCGGGTGAAGTAGAACCCTACACGGCGTATCTCGTACCCATCCTGCTCGTCCATCAACGCGTAAGTCAGGACTTGCCGAAGCACCACCAGCATACCTGCCGGCTCTATACGCTTGACCGACTTGAAGTCGATCAGGTAGCCCGCACCCTCCATACTCTCCTTGCTGCGCACGATCAGGTCCCCGTCCGCCGGCAGACGGGTGCTGCCCGCAAAGGTGGGGTTGGCCGCGATCACCTGGGGAGGCTGCGGGCTTCTCCGGGCCGGGTTGCGTAGAAGCTACTGCCGTTCACGCCCTGTAGAGCCGTCACTACTTCCACCTTGACCTTATATCTCATATGCGCTACAATGAACGATAGAACGAAAGTTCTATAATGGCTCGAATCTTGCGTCAGCTTTACTCCCTGTAAGCAGCTGGAAGCATGGGTAAAAGAGGGCAACTGATACAATGAATATGATATGATAAAACCTGACCAAGAAGGGGGTGAGGTAAGATGGCGAACGGTGATCTACTGCGTCAACTGTTTCGTAGTTACGCAAAAAATGATATCGAAACGTTCCGTGCAGCTGCCTTATCCATTATTGAAGAGGAGCGAACTAAGAATCATAGGCTGCTGGCAGATGATCTTGAGCAAATACTTCTAAATAGCCGGCCACCCCTTGCGGAACGCCGTCAACGGGAAGCACCCCTGGAGGTTCCCAAAGATAAGGAGCGCGGCTTCCCCCTGGTGGACATCGCAGACTTCGATTACGATTGGAGTCGAATCGTGCTGCCGCAGAAAACTGTTGAGATGCTTCAGCAGCTCACTAAGGAACATCATAGAAGTGATGTGTTAGCAGCTAGCGGCTTGAAACCCAGGCAAAGGTTGCTCTTTTATGGGCCGCCAGGTTGCGGCAAAACATTAGCAGCCAAAGTAGTGGCTGGAGTGCTTGCTTACCCTTTGGTAACAGTCAGGTTTGATGCGATTGTTTCATCATACCTGGGAGAAACAGCAGCTAATCTAAGACGCATTTTCGAGTTTATTCAACGTGGCCGATGGGTCGTACTCTTTGACGAGTTCGATGCAATTGGTAAAGATCGAGATAATCCATTGGAGCACGGTGAGCTCAAGCGCGTCGTAAACACCCTATTGCAGCTAATGGACGCCTTCCGAGGCAACAGTCTTCTTATCGCCGCAACCAATCATGAGGGTATGCTCGATGACGCTATCTGGCGCCGATTTGAGGCAGTTATTCCTTTCACTTTGCCTTCAGAACAAGACCGTGTTCTGCTGTTGCGTTTGTTTCTGAAGGGTTTTGATTGTTCGCAACTCAACTTTAGTAATCTGGGTAGACGGCTAAAAGGTGCTTCGGGCTCTGACATTGAACGCGTGTCTATTGATGCTGCTCGGCGGACTGTATTAGCTGGGAGGACTAAGATACTTGCCGAAGATATGGAACCAGCACTCAGTTCATTCCGCGACAGAATGACGATCATGGATAGAGTAGCAGATTCGGCAAAGAAGGGTAGCACTGCAAGTGCTCACATTGAAGACCCTTCAACCGGTGATGCTGAGTAATGGCTCGCGATCGTCAGCATCTTGAGCTCCCTAATTGGCAGCAGGAACTACCGAGGCGTAAGAGAGGTGGGGGTCAGCTACCACAACGGGCAGACAAACATCAGCACGGCAAATCAGACCAGTGTCAAAGCGATGGCGGAAGACTTACATAGCTGTGAGCACGAAAGCTATGGGGCTTATGAACATTAACAAATTAATCATCATATAAACCGACATAACGAAGTAGCTGGTCAGAGCCGGAAGCGAAGCGGTCGAGGAAGCGATCAATGGCAGTTCGCAGCTCTGGAAGGTCGTCCGCCAGCCTATGTAGGTGTAAGACCTCCTGTTTGAGCCAACGCCACAACTTCTCAATAGGGTTGAGCCAACTGGCATAGGTGGGTAAGGG
>JBBRDO010000101.1:0-16705 GCA_038203825.1 Chloroflexia bacterium
TCACAATGCTCGCACATACTCTGTTCATCGGGGAGATCAAATGCCCACAAGCCCAGGCAGCCCAGGCAGCCATTCCAGGCGTTCGAACCTGTTCGTGGTGCGAATATGGCGTGAAGATACCGGTGGCACGACCAGTAGCACGACCAGTAGCACGACCAGTAGCGCCGAGGAGGCGGACGTGGAGGATGGGAAGGAAGAGAGAACAGGGGAAGCCGATCGGCAGTGGGGGGGTAAGGTACAAAGAGCTGTGACCGGGGAAGAGCACCACTTCCAGGGCTGGCCCGACCTTATAGAAGTGTTGGAGGGGATGCTCTCTGATGCTCGGCAAGTCTCCGGACACAATCGAGACGCGGCTCACGAGTAGAGGTAGCAATAGAACAGGAAGGATAGGAGGGGTAATATCATGAGATCGACATTTCTTTCAGGTAGTCTTGCGACCCGGCGGGCTAAAGGCAGCCTGTGGTATTCGTATTTAGGTTCTGCGGCAATCGCGTTCCTGGTGCTCCTGGCTACAGGTGCATTCGCATGGGTCGGCTCGAGCAGCGCCGCCCCGGAGATATTGCCGAGCGCTGCACCCTACAGCCCATCTGCCTCTTCCTGCCCTTCGCCCAGCTTCGGTACTGCCACTAACTTCGGTGCGGGAGGGGGTCCCGTGGGAGTAGCAGGGGGTGACTTCAACGGAGACGGCAGTCTCGATCTCGCTGTTGCCAACTACAACTCCGACAACGTATCGGTGCTGTTGGGCGATGGCAGTGGAGGCTTCGGTACTCCCACTAACTTCTCGGTGGGGTCAATCCCCGGCTCAGTAGCGGTAGGCGACTTCAACCGCGACGGCATTCCCGATCTCGCTGTTGCTAACAATGGCTCCAACAACGTAACGGTGCTGCTGGGTAACGGCAGTGCCACTAACTTCCCGGTGGGCACAGCCCCCAACTGGGTAGCAGTGGGCGACTTCAACAGGGACGGTAGCCCCGATCTGGTAACGGCCAACTACGGCTCCAACAACGTATCGGTACTGCTGAACCTGTGCAACGTCTCCTGCCCCTCGCCCAGTTACGGTACTGCCACTAACTTCCCGGTGGGGACTCTCCCCGTCTCAGTAGCGGTAGGCGACTTCAACCGGGACGGCAATCCCGATCTTGCTGTTGCCAATCAAAGCTCCGACAACGTATCGGTGCTGCTGAATATGTGTGGCGCCAGCGTAGAAACGCCCACAGCTACAACAACCAACACGCCGACCAACACGTCGGTTCCGACGAACACGTCTACTCCAACCCCTATTAGCACCAACACAGCCATTGTGGCTACCTCCACCGGCACTCCTACCACCACCCCCGGCAGCACTCAGGTGCTCCCGACCCCCACCACCACAACCACACCCATCTCAACAGCCACCGCCTGCACCTCAGCTTCACAGATGTACCTGCGGATAGCACCTTCTACACCTACATCAGATGCTTAGCGTGTAGAGGCATCATCAACGGCTATCCATGTGGAGGAGTAGGTGAGCCATGCGGACCCAACAACCTACCTTACTTCAGGCCAGGTGCTAACGCCACCAGAGGCCAGGCGAGCAAGATAGTGGCTAACACCTTCTTCCCCTCCTGCCAGACCCCCTCCAGACGATGAGGTTGCCAATCTGACTTTCTCCAAGGAGGTGGTGCTTATGGTATATAGCTCGACCTCGGCCCTGGTCACCCCAACCAAGGGGCGGCTGTACTCTTGCTCGTGGCCTACCACAGGCTGCCGCTAGTGTCTATCTGTCCGATCTTCCGCTGTGATCGGTGCCTTATGTGGGCAGAACAGTGATCTCATTGGCTCTTATGCCTATACACCCCGATTGGGACAAGTTGTTTGCTACCTGGCTGAAAGCAATTGTGTAACAAGCCAGAAGTAGGACAATGGAATGGATAAGAGAATATTGTTCGTGCCTCTTCTAGCTATGGTGGCGTTTATGGGCATCATGAGCACCAACAGCGCGCAAGCACAGACCCCTGGAACTGATACTGGTCAGCCTAAGACCGCACCCTCCTCACCGGACTGCCCGCCTGCCTGGCGTGTAGTGTCGGGTGCGCGCGCATTTAATCAAGGCGGCCAAGTGCTATCGGCGGTCGCGTCTGACGATATATGGCTTCTAGGCGACAATGGCATCAATCACTGGAATGGCAGTTCCTGGACCATAGTGACGCCCAACCCCGATCCGGCACCAGGCCACCAGTATCTTTTCTTCGGTCTAGCTGCGCACACACACAACGATGTGTGGTTCGCGGGTTATGTCACGGTTGGTGGCCTTGAACTCGAACCCTTCACAGTGCACTACGACGGCACTACATGGAGGGCCGTTCCTACAGCCTATACAGGACATCAGCCCATCCTCCAAAGCATTGCCCCAGTATCACCCAACGATGTGTGGTTTGTGGGCTACTTCTTTGACTTTAACTACCCTCACGCTCTGATAATGCACTACGACGGGACGTCAGTGAGTCAGGTGCCAAGCCCCGATATCAGTACCGGCTTCGTTTACCTGTCTGACATAGAGGCGCTGTCGAGCAACGATGTTTGGACGGTAGGGTACTATACCGATCCTAACGACTTTCTTGTTACATACACCCTGACGGAACACTGGAACGGGAGCTCCTGGAGCATTGTACCCAGCCCCAATATAATCGGGGACACTAATCTCCTCAGCAGCGTATCGGCGGTCCCTAGCAATGACAGCTCGGAGGGCCGCCACTCGGAGGTCTGGGCTGTAGGCTCTACCTGCAATCAGTTCGACTGCTTCGACGGCTTGTACCAGCCGCTGGCGATGCACTACGACGGCAGGGCGTGGAGCCCGGTGCCCACTCCCAACCTCGGCCCGAACTATGGTGGACTCAGCGGCGTGGCCGCCATTTCGCGGAACGACGCCTGGGTCGTGGGCACCTCTTTCGATACCTCCGGAAACACGCAGGCGCTAACGGAGCATTGGAACGGTCATGCGTGGAGTGTTGTGAGCAGCCCCAGTCCCAATCCAGGATCCGACAGTCTAACCGGAATATCCCTCACTTCGCGTGACGATGGAGACAGGGAAGGGTCGCACAAGGAGGTGTGGGCCGCCGGTACGTTTGTGGAGCGTTACTCTAACCGCTGTAGATAAGCTGTCTTAGTCGGCCAAGCACAATATAAAGGCTTAGCAGGTAGCCCCAAGCGAAACTGACCGGCTTGAGGTTGCCTGTTAGGCCTTTTTACTCGTCCGGCACCGTACTGGATAGCCGCCTCCATATAATGAATGTAGGATTTAGTCCTTGTTGGAACCCCAGCCGATTTGTGACACTTTTTGTGCCACCTAAGGGCACAGCAGGGATGTACAATCTTCTCACCTACGGTACATACATGTTGAACCCCGTAATGGCACTGTATCCTTGGTCTCAAAAACCGAGTTCCAATATTACCGGGTTATAAGGTCGACACCACATTCTACTGCACGCTACATTTCAGGACCGATACTCCTTTTCCGGAACAATCAGGTCTCGGAACATCCACCAATAGCTGGCACAGTTCCTGTCTTTCGTCCTTATGCTTACGGGCTCATTAAAAGGAGTGCGTCATGGAGGAGGAACCTCGCTATCGTGCGTTTAACCCTCGCAACTACAGGCATACCCTCCGTATGCGGTTTGTGTACGAAGGCGGCAAAGTCCGCCAGCTGCCCGACGTTCAGCGAGTCGAGATGCTGGCCCCTATCTCGCCCGTCGAGCTGCCCCGCGAAAAGGTTCACGGCGGTTTCTGGGTGGAGCTCCACGATGCCGAAGGTCGTGTTCTCTACTACCAGGTGCTGAACAACCCACTTCGGCCTACGCTCGATGACTACTCTCCCGACGGCACCATCCGTGCGGTGCCAAACCGGAGTCCGGGTGGCGAATTCGAGCTGCTAATTCCTGATATGCCCGAAGCCCGGACCCTGGTCATGTTCAGCAGCCCAATAGACAGGAGGCGCTCTCTGCGTCCAGCTACCGAGCTGGCGCGTTTCGACCTGGGACGCTCCCCAGACACCCAGGAGGGTAAATAAGATGGGTACCTCCGACGGTTACATTGTCGCCGGCAGCATGACGAAAATAGTTGATCACGGCCCTGCTTCTTCGCGGTGGAACATGGTGATACTGGGCGACGGCTATCGAAGCACCGAGCTAAGCCAGTATCACACAGATGTGCAGACCTTCGTTAACGCCATATATAACACCTCGCCTTACAACGAACGGTGGTGCGGCGTCAATATATACCGCGCCGATGTTGTCTCGACCGACAGCGGGGCTGATGACCCTGGTACTTGCGGCGATGGTTCCACGGGAACAGGGGCCACACCCAATACATATTATGACGCGACCTTTTGCGGCGACAGCGCGACGCGTCGCTTGCTCACCGTACAGGCGGGCAGGGCCCGCACCGACTCGGTGGCGCTTCTTCCTCAAGTGCATGTCACAGTGGTCATAGTGAACGACCCTCAATACGGAGGTGCCGGGGATTGGGGCAATAAAGTCGCGTCCTGTTCCACCCACTCCAGCTCAGCCGAGATTGCCATCCATGAGATAGGTCATGCAGCCTTTCTGCTCGCCGACGAATACGCTGGCACCGGCGGCACCCCCGCCTCAGAACCTACCCAGCCAAATATCACGATTAGTACCAGCCTGGGCACTCTCAAATGGAGCTCGCAAGTGGCAGTCGGCACGCCGATCCCAACAGCGTGTAACGGAGGCTGCGCTTCCGGCTGCACGCCACCCCCAACCCCCGTCGTTGGGAGTCCGGTCGGCACATATGAGGGAGCTGTTTACACCGATTGCGGTGCTTACAGGCCCCAGCCCACGTGCAAGATGCGCGTGCTGGGCGTAGACTTCTGCGACGTATGTAAGCGCGTCATCCGCGATACATTGGCGCCCTTTATGCCGTCCGAATCGCTCACGCTCGTAACCCCAAGCATCTCCTTCTTGAACGTCCCGGAGGGCATAGGCGGGACCGGCGTGACCACCTATCGTGCTGTCACCTGGGAAATTGCCTCTTGCTCTTCAAAGACATTTCGTATTATTGCTGGCCCAACGGGGGGGTTCGGCACGCCCTTCGGAACCGTTGTGCCTGTGCCGGTTAGCGAAATTACGCCGCTCACCTATGGGCGTTTGTGGCTGTCCTACACTTCCACCACTGCCGGAGCCACAGCCTCCGGTACTGTTACCGTCGGTTGCGACGAGACCGGCCAGACGTGGGTAATAAACATTTCGGCAAACACCGTGCCGCGCCCCAAATCGGCCGCTGTCATGGTGCTCGACCGTTCATACAGCATGACTGAGGATGCCGGCGATGGTAGGACCAAAGTGCAGCTGTTGCGTGAAGCTGCTAAAAGCTTCGTAGAGGTGATGTTGGAAGGGGATGGGGTTGGGTTGGTGAGCTTCGACGATCAAATCACCCGGCTGATGGACGTTACTGATGTTGGACCCGCCGGCTCAGGAACGGGCCGCGCCACGGCTAACACCACCATAGATGGGTCCGGCCTTGATCCAAGAGGGGCCACATCGATCGGTGGAGGCATTGCGGAAGGCAAAGCCAACATAGACGATGCTCAAGCGGCGGCCTCGCCACCCTACGACGTGACCGCACTGGTAGTCCTGACCGATGGCAACGAGAACACCCCGCCATACATTGCTGATGTGAGCAGTAGCATCACCGCCAATACCTTCGCGGTTGGGTTCGGCCTTCCATCTAACGTGAGCACCGCGGCTCTTAGCTCGATCACGCAGGGTCATAACGGGTACCTGCTTGTTACCGGACAGATCACGTCTGATATAAGGACGCGGCTCCAGAAATATTTCCTGCAAATACTCGCAGGCATCACTAATGCCAATGTGATACTCGATCCGCCCGGATTGCTGTCACAGGGTGCGGAACATCGTATACCGTTCTCGGTGACCGAGGCCGACCTCGGGCTGGACGTCATACTTCTTTCGCCCCTGCCCAACCTTATCGGCTTCGAGTTGGAAACACCTGATGGAACGCGTATCACCCCCGCAACGATGGGCGGCATGGGCACGGTCGAATACATCGTCAAGCCCGCGCTGAGCTTCTACCGTCTCTCTCTACCCGCGATAATTCCCGATCCAACGGGAAGTCACAAAGGCACCTGGTACGCCATCTTGCGCCTCGATTCAAAGGTTGAAGGACAACTCACACGACAAAGACGATTTACTCGACAGAGTATGGCGAGTGTTGGACAGGACCCCGCTGCGCTCGATGCACTGCGTCGTGGAAACCTCTCGTACAACCTCCTCGTCCATACCTACTCCAGTCTCTTCTTCACAGCAGTAGCCCAGCAAGACCAGTACACGCCAGGTTCCGAGGTCAAGCTACTTGCATCGTTACGCGAGTATGACGTGCCCGTAGAAGGACGAGCCTCAGTATGGGCGGAGATTACCGCGCCGGATAGGAGACCTCAGGTAGTCAATATGCCCGAAACAGCTCCGGGCGAGTTTCAAGGGTCATTCACTACTACCTACTCAGGGCTCTACGATATCCGCGTGCGGGCCAGAGGCGAAACCTTTTACGGAACCGCTTTCACACGTGAGCAGAACCTGAGCGCATATGTCTTCCAGGGCCGTGATGCGTTGCGCAACGAACCTGGTCTGCCAACCGGCACAAGCCGGAATGGCCACGATGGCGATATTCTGTGCGAAATGCTGGATTGCCTGACCCGAGGTAACGTGATAACGCCCAGGTTCCACGAGCTAATGCGCGGTTACGGGCTGGACCTTCAGGCGCTTATCGACTGCCTAACCAAACACTGCGCCGAGCGCAACCGAGAGGATATGGCCGCAGCCCTCGAGCGCCGCCAACCGTCTGCCGAGCATCGCTCGCCCTCGGCCGAGGATGACCTGATCCGGGTGGTCAGGCAGATGAAAACCGAGGACTTGAGAGCAATGCTAAGCGGATTACTCCGCGACAACCAGTAGTTGAGGGATCTCTAACCCGGATGGAACCAGGAGGGGCATACGATGACCATATCAGTTAAGGTCTATCACAATTGCGACGATACCTTCATCGTCTGGTAGCCTTCAAAGCGCATCGACGGCTGCAGGGGGTTCGCCATCTACCGTCGTTTGGGCAATGATACGGTCGGTGAGCCACTGCTCACTTGGGTAGGTTGGGACGACGAGAATGTCCCGCTAACGCTTTACCCCGTTGCTGCCTTATCATTCATGGTTATTAACCTCATGTGACGCTATCAATTTCAGGAGGATAACGAAGATGGCAACAGAAATCTTTCGCTTCATGACCATTCGCCCACCGCAAGAAGTGGACCCGGCGACAGCGGGAAGCAATACCGTGGACCTAAATAATGCGACGAGCGACTTCATAATGCTGCTGGTTGAGCAGAGCAAGTCCGGTTCTATCAACGTCATTTATAGGACGGTTCAGGAATTTCGCAAATCTAGCAATTCCGTATATATTGACTCTCGGAAGAAAGTTGACGGCCGATTTTTGACATTCTATGACACACTGATAAGGCTGGGAGAAAGGGACTATTATAAAACAGCAAGAACTTCATTCCTCCAGATATTCAATGCGGACCCGAAAAAGTTCGTCCAAGGAAATATTTACAAAGACCTTTTTGTGAAAGTGATGAACAGTATCGTCGTGGCGGCAATTGACCAGACTGTTGCTTCGAATGTTCGAAGCTTGTTGGTCAGCCTGGCCAAAACAGTGGGTTTCATCCAAAGATTAGCCGGGTTGCCAGAAGATCAAGTCTATTCAAAAGACGACTTTCACGCTCAAACTATCATTTTGCCGGAGGGCATATTTCCTTTGCCAGTGGCTGGTCAAGACATATCGCAACTGCTCCAGGCCGAGAAGGATCGACTTGAAAAAATCGCTCAGAACCAGGCCCAATATCTCCAACAATCGCAAGAATTATCCGCCAACCGCAATGCGATCCGTGATTTGTTGACCGCGTTTGAAAAAAGCGTTCCGCAGCCCAACCAATCCGCATCAAATCCGAATGGGCGCACTGGATTCTTGCTGTCAGATGCGGACGTCAACAGCCTCAAGGACGAGACAAAAACCGTTTTACAAGATACTGGGTTTGACCTCTCCAAAATAGACGTGGCGACGGCGGTTTCGCTGCTCGAAAAGAAATCGGTCGATATCGGCAATCTGCTGTATTCCAGCAGAAGCTCGATGAAGTACCTGATAAGCATTGGAAACAACCTGATCCCAAGCGACCTCTTGTTGGGCGACACACCCACTAACGTTGGGGATACAACCGGCGTACTTGGGATTCCTGGTGCCTGCCCGCCTGTTCCGAGCGGAGACGGGACGGATGTGGTCACCGTACCGGACGAAAAACAACATGGCGATGCCCGTATTTTGGGCATCGCGGATTTGATGATTGTAGAGCAGGAACTGCTCCGCTACGATTTCGGGGAAATTGCCCACATCGAGAATGTATTAAAGTCGGAGGTCCGGTCCCGTACATTTACTACGAAGACCACCACCGAACAAACTACCCTCACGGAAACCGAAACGACTGAGGAGAAAGTGAAAGATCTAACCTCCACCGAGCGATTTGAACTGCAAACGCAATCGGAAAAGGTGATCAACGAGAATACCAGCATCGAGGCCGGAGTTACAATCAACGCGTCATACGGACCTTCCATCAACGCGACTTCCAATTTTAATTTTACTAATAGCAACGCGAAGCAGGAATCAAATCGCGCTTCGGCTACCTTTGCGCGTGAAACAACTTCACGCGCCACCAGTAAGATCCAAAAAAGAACGCTGGAACGCCAGTTTTTCAGAACCGTTCATGAAATCGAAGAGATTAACTTGCACAGTTTTGACAATAAAGACGGCAGTGGAAATATCTCCGGCGTCTATCGGTTCGTGGATAAGGTCTATTGTGCTCAAATTGTCAATTACGGTAAACGACTGATGTTGGAATTCGTCGTTCCCGAGCCGGCGGCCTTTTTGCGGTATGCAAAGACCAAACAACCCCTCGATGCAATCACCCCAAAGGAACCTGAGCAGCCTGGATACTGCCAGAATAGTAATTTCATTCCTTTGCAGGCACAGCATATTGACCGCGACAATTACCTGTACTGGGCGGGAAAATATCTAGCGGAAGATATCGAACCGCCGCCAAGCGCAATTCAAATCGTATCCGGTTCCAAAGTCATTGAAAATCCACAACAAAAATCGGCAGTCACAGAGGATGTCTATGGAACATTTGCATTGGATAACTTGAGTATACCCGCCGGGTACAAACCCATTATGGCCGATATTACGGTCAACGGCTGGAACGTCGCGAAACAACCGGGTTATCCTCACCACGTATCCCTGCAAGTTCAGCAGCAAATATTCTACGATGAGAACATCGTTAGCGTGAAACTGGCGGACGCTGAAGCGGACGGAATCCAGGTTTCGGTGGTGATAAAGAACTACGAAAACCTCTCCGTTGTGGCGAATATTTGCTGCATATTAACATTAGGGAGATACCAGGCGTGGCAGATCAAAACCTTCAATTCGATCATGAATGCCTATAATGACCTGAAAAGTCGTTTCGATAACGCGATTGCGACGGCCAGAATACAGGCAGCCGATAACCTGATCAGCGGAACAAACCCGCAAATAAACCGTGAAACGGAAAAAGGGGAACTGAAGAAGGGCTGCATATCATTACTTACGGCTCAGAGCTTTGACGCGTTTGATTCCATGAAACGCAACGCAGCTCCGTACGGCTATCCGGAAATCGCCTTTGCGGACGCGGAAGCGGAAGGCAGGTATATTCAGTTTTTTGAAAATGCCTTTGAATGGACAAACATGCTCTACATTTTTTACCCCTATTTTTGGGGCAAAAAAGAGGATTGGGTGACCATCTCGCAGATTACAGACGACGACCCGCTCTATACCCGTTTCCTACAGGCAGGCGCGGCCCGGGTGCAGGTGCCTGTCAGGCCGGGCTTTGAAAACAGTATGCTTCACTATATGGCCGGCGCGGGGATCTGGTATGGCGAAGGCACTTTAGTTAATTGCCAGGAAGGCACGCCCGATTGTTTGCACTTGTCTATTTTGACCGAGTTAAAGGAACAGCTGGGCAACCAGAATATAGAAGGCAAAGGTCGGCTGATGGTGACCAAAGATAACAAGCAAGTTACGGGGACCGAGACTCAGTTTAGCGCCGATGATGAAAACAAACGCATCATCATCAAGGGCAGAACTTACGTGATCAATAAATATGTCAGCCCAACCGAAATACAACTGGCCGAAAACTATCGAGATTCGAGCGAGAGTGATGTGCGCTATTCCATGGGCGCAAAACTGGTTGGCGAACCTTGGGAAGTGAAACTGCCAAGCGACTTGGTAATGATTGACGAACATCAGACCCTGGCGGCCATAGATGCAGCCATCCAGAATGGCTGATTGGGCGACATCGCTGTTGGCTAAAGGGAGCGACCGATGACGGACGAAGCGAAAATCGCACCCTTCCGCCAGGCCCTGGCCAGGGCCAGGCGCAGGCTGGTCGATGCTCTGGCTTCAGGCAAGTCGTCTGCGCTTGAAATCTCGTTCTTGCGCATTGCTGTCGAGATTATGGAAACCGAAATTAAGTCGCCGGACAAGCTGATCCACCTCAATGCCATAGCTCCGCTCGGCGAAACCGGTGCTTCCCTCTGGGATTCAGGGGCGATCAAGCAGGCTGAGCTGCGACTGATGCCTGAACTGAGCGACCCGCGGCGATATCGCGAGCTCCGGGAGGAATACGATAAATTCAAGAAGATGTTGAGGAATAACGTGCGAAACAAGGCACGCGTGGAGGTCGGTGACTACAAGATCACAAGAATAAAGTTCAATCAGACTACCGTGAAAGTTGTAGATATGATGGCCTCCGCGCTCGGTGACGCTTTCGATTATCACAAGCACGACGCTGATTTCCTGCAAACACCCGCTGTGACCGCGTATCAGCGCTTGCTTACGGTCGAGCGGCCGGACCTGTTTGAGGCCTTTCGTGCGGCCTGCGAGCTTCCAGCCGATATCCAGGAGATCAACCTGCCACGGCCGAAGCGTCCCCCATACGAGGAAGCGGTCGAGTTTGTGGTCAGCTTCATTCCAATTGTAGGCTCGCTGGTCGCTGCCTATGAGGTTGCTAGCGGCGAGAACCTGTTTGGGCGCGAGTTGACTGACGTGGAGCGAGGCATCTTGGCGGCCGGCGTGCTGCTGCCCTGGGCAGCCCGCGCCGTCAAGACAGGTAAAGCGCTTTACACCGCGGAGCGCATGGCTGCGCTATATGGCGAAGACGCGTTCCGGCATTCGTACGCGCTCGCGATGGGCGAACGCCTGTCGAGCGATGTCGTAGGGTGGGCAAGGCTACGCGATGCCCAAAAGGCGATCGCCCGGGGCGGCAAGATTACCCGTGCAGCCGCCAGCGAGCTCTCTGATACTCTCAAAGCGATCCTCGCGGACGCTCGCAACGCCAAACCGAAAGGGCTTGATGCTGCGTTCGAGGCGGCCTATAAGGCACTGGTGGCCAAGACCCCCGTGTTCGCCGGACTGGACGCGCTGGCGATCGAGCGAATCGCCGCCAAGGGTATCAACGCCTCTCACGTCAAAGGCCAGCTTCTGGAAGAGGTGTTGGAGAACAAAGTTATGGGTTGGCTGCGCGAGGGGACCAGCAAGAAGGCGCTAGGGCTGGAGCACATAACGGGGGAGATTCAGTTTGTCCCCGGCCACCTGATCCGCGACCTACGCGGCCGGCAGATCACCGACGGGATCCTGGTAACGCAGGTGGGCGACAAGCTGCAAATCGTGGCCGTTTTCGAATGCAAGGCTGGTAAGTCGGCATCGCGCGAGCTTTCCCGGGCGGCTATGAGCCGGGGAGAGCTCAGCAAGGATGCCGAAAAGGAGCTGCGCAGTTACGCTGGAGATATACTGGAAGAGCTACAGGAGCAGGCGCGTCTCGAAGGCCGCACCGTCACCGACACGGTCGAAAGCATCATGAAGGAGGTGCAGCTGAGCGAGCTTGGCGGTCAGGTTCGCCGAGACATCGAGCGGCTGGCCGATTCGACTATTATGATTGGCTCGACCAAGATGCCAGTGAAGGTGTCGCCAAAGACCACCAAGTTCTTCGGCATAATCCCCAACGACGTCAAAGCTGATACCATCACCAAACAGCTCACCGATAACGGGATCACCAATTTTGAGGTACTCGGCATGAACACGTCGGCCGGAGAACTGAAGCGAGCCAGCAATCAACTCGCCGATGCGCTTAAGCTGCGGCTGGTTGAGCCGTAAGGTTTTGTGGCGACTCGCAGCGCTTTTGCGGCGTTTGTACCAGATATCATTTGCAGGTATGGTTAAAACCCCATACAGGAATCGAAGGCTCACCATGCTCGCTGGCTGGAGGCCAAACCAACTCTTGATACACAGCGAGTTGATCCAATCAGTAGCGTTTAGTACAAGCCAATCGGTCCACGAACTCCTGCATAGCCCTCTAGCAAGGAAGTGGCAGAAGTCAGTAGACGACTGGTGCTGGTGGTATTCATCGGTTATCCTTACACAGAACTAAACCATCTCGATAAGGAGTATTGATGAATTGTCCTCACTGTCAGTCGACCACAACTACCTACCTATCCAGGAAAACCTGCCTCGGTTATTCGGTTTTCCGTTGCAGATGCTTGTAGAGTGCAATAAAGCACCGACGGCCTGAACACCACTCGTACAAGCACCGAGGTCGGCTTATGCTTTCCCTATGGCCAACTACATGTACGTGATGTACGTGCTGATTCATATTTTCCGGCTGCTCCTCGACCTGCTCACTAGCAAAGGTTTGTCCGACCAGGACAAAGACATAGAGATACTCTTGCTGCGTCATCAACTGCGCATCCTACAGCGTAAACTCCCTCGGTCACCGCGTGTCTCTGTGTGGGAGAAAGGCATCCTTGCCGTGCTCGCTGCCCAATTCAAAAGTCTGACCACTGAGACAGGCCCCAGGCTGGACGAGGCTCTCCTGCTGTTCAAGCCTGACACCGTCCTCCGCTGGTACAGAGAACTTGTACGACGCAAGTGGACCTTTCCACGAAACAGATGTAGCGGCAGACCAACAATTGCAGCTGAGTTGGAACAGCTAATTGTACGGCTGGCCACCGAGAACCCACAATGGGGCTATAGTAAAATAGAAGGCGAACGCATTCGCCGAACGCTGGGTTCGAACCATGCGCGAAGAATGCCTCGACCACCTGCTCATTATCAGTCAAGGCCACCTGCGAAGAGTGCTAACTGAGTACGTCGATTATTACAACCAGCGAAGGCCGCACCAGGGTTTAGGTCAGGGTGTGCCAGTGGGGACAGTCGCAGTACCAAGGGAACACACCTCGACAAGCGGTGATGTCTGCCGACGGGAAGTTCTTGGTGGTATCATCCACGATTACTACTGGAAGGAGTGCCAAGCTGCCTGACCGTGTTTCAAACGTTGGATGGGGCTTTCACATCATCCTACAAGCCTCGATCATCAACTACGCGGAATCTACCTTTACCACCCGGCCCTGACATCGCTATACCACGCATGCTATAATTCTACGAGGGACCTTGCATAGAGGGTCTTACCGATCCCGGCCCTCAAGAAAGGAATCTATTCGATGACTACAATTGATGCCAACGATCTGGCAACCCACTCGGATGAGATGCTGCGGCAGATAGGCCAGACAGGGCAGCCTATCGATATTATCGAGAATGGCGTGATTGTCGCTCGGGTTATCCCCATTTACGGTCACTCCACTTCGAAAGACCTGGCTGCATTCTGGTCTGACTGGGACATGATGTCTCAGGACATTGGGGAGGAATTGGAGCGGCAAGGCATCAAGACCGTTGATGCTGTCGAGTTGATGAAGGACGTGCGGGGCTAAAATACGGTGACCACCTCTGGTAATCCGCCCACACCGCCCACACCGCCCACACCACCGCCGACTACGCTTCGCTACCCTCAGGTTGTGCTCGATGCTGCGGTATGGGTAAGTGCTGCCATTCCCCAAGAGCAACAACATACATCTAGCCGGCAGTGGATTGACCAATACTTGGCTGCGAGTGGTGTGCTGGTCATAAGCGAGTGCTTTATCGGCGAAGTGGCCGCGGCCATCGGTCGCAGGGTGAGTCCCCTACATGGTCAGAGGGCTTACATGCGTGTCTACTCACTCTCGCAGATCACGATAGTGCCGATGAGCAGACAGCTGATGCAGGACTCGTCTGCCACGGCGGCTGCACTGCGGCTGCACTGCGGCTGCACTGCGGCTACGGGCGGGGGACGCAGTGTACGTAGCACTGGCCCAGCAGCTGGGTCTGCCTGTGGTTAGCTGGGACGGGGAGATAGCGCAGCGTGGAGGTCCGAGGGTACTGGTATTCGATCCCGGCAACTTCCCCTGGTAGTGCTTTGTATTGCAGTGGCTACGGTGGGCTACGGTGGGCTACGGTGGGCTACGGTGTGGCTACACAACTGATCCGTGCCTGATAAACCAAATGCGAAGCTGTGGACGGAGTTTCCGTACCATACAGCCTTCACCTGGACAAAGCGCCGAACGTTAGAAGGAACAGTGGCCGATTTTATCCCAGCGCTGCGAAATGTGATATAGTGCTGGTCAGCAGTCCTGAGAACTGTTTACGTTGACGTCTTGCGAGTTATGCAGGCTGCGAGTTGCATAAAGTTGCTGGAAAGAACAGGAGAGAGCTATGGACAGCCAGTCCCCCGACTTCGAGTCTATCAAGAAGATAAGCCCGTACGAGGCTGAATACTGGAGCGCACGTGACCTTGCACCGCTCCTTGGCTATATGAGGTGGGCGAACTTCGAGGTGGCTATAAAGCGCGCGAAGATCGCGTGCGAGCAGGTTGGTCAGATCGTGGCGGATCATTTTCCTGACGCCACGAAAATGATCCAGATTGGCAAAGGCGCTCAACGCGAGGTCATTGACTACTCGTTGAGCCGCTTCGCCTGCTACTTGGTAGCCCAGAACGGCGACCCGCGCAAACCGGAGATCGCCGCAGCGCAGGCATATTTTGCGGTTGCCACCCGCCAGCATGAAGTCCACCAGTTGTACGAAGACCAGCAGAAGCGTCTCCAACTACGTGAGCGTGTATCCGAGAACAACCGGAAGTTGGCGGAAGCGGCCCAGCAGGCAGGAGTGCTGTCTCGCAACTTTGGTGAATTTCAGAACGCGGGCTACCGAGGCTTGTATGGTGGGCTTGACGTAGAGGGCATCAAAGCTCAAAAGGGGCTTGGGCATAACGAGGATGTACTGGACCGTATGGGACGCGCGGAACTAGCGGCCAACGATTTCCGCATCACCCAAACCGAGGGAAAGCTGCGAAACGAGCGAATCGTGGGCCAGAGCCGAGCGATACAAACCCATCACGACGTAGGCAAAAAGGTGCGCGAGGCCATCGAGGAGATAGGTGGGATGATGCCTGAGCAGTTGCCTCCCGAGCCCTCAATCAAGCCGATGATAAACGAGAAGCGCCGACTGCGCAAGAAGCTGCGGGCGGGTTCTTCGGAAAGCGATTCCAGCGTGCCCAGCCAAGAAAAGCTGTGGGACGACACCGTATAGCAAGGCAGGTCAAGTTGGGCTTATACTAGGAGAGCATTATACGACAAGCCCGGCCGCGGTCGGCCTCCCCGTATCACCGGAGAGGTAGAGGCCCACCTGACCATGCTAGCCTGCTCCACTCCTCCTCAGGGCAGAGACAGATGGACCTTGCAACTGCTAGCCGACAAGATGGTGGAGTTGCACTACATAGATGCAATCTCCGACCAGGCTGTGTACAATACGCTCAAAAAAACGAACTTAAGCCTTGGCTGAAAAAGAAGCAGTGGTGCATTCCAGGTCCTCCCGGTAAGCCCAATGCTCGCTTCGTCTCGAAGATGGAAGATGTACTCTCCGTGTATGCAAGAGCATATGACGCACGCCGACCACAAGTGTGTATAGACGAGAAGAGCAAAGAGCTACATTCTCAGCTATCCACCCGTCACTCTTTACCTCTAAAAGCTGGAAGAGCGGCCAGGCAGGATTACGAGTACAAGCGAGAGGGTACCGCTAACATATTCATGATGACAGAGCCATTGGCAGGTAAGCGCTGGGTACGAGTAACAGAGCGGCGTACCAAGCTCGACTTTGCCGAACAGCTACGTATCATGGTAGATGAACGATACCCTGACGCTGAGATGATAGTGTTGGTGGTGGACAACCTCAACACACATGGACCATGGGTTTTGTACGAAGCATACTCTCCAGAGGAAGCAGAGCGAATAGCGGCTCGGATAGAGTGGCACTACACACCAGAGCACGGGAGTTGGCTAAACATGGCAGAGATAGAGCTATCTGTGTTGCAGTTGCAGTGTCTCTCAAGACGTATAGCTGACCAGGAGACGCTAACGAGTGAAACATGTAGTTGGGAGCAAGCACGTAATGAGGGACATACCGCCGTCAGATGGCGCTTCACCACACACGATGCTCGCATCAAGCTCAGACGCTTATATCCCGTTCAGTCTAAAACCGTTAGTATTTAGTTGGTAAGGTACTAGTGGGTCAGTTGTCACGGAGATTGCCATTATGCTGGAGGTGCGGTATACTCTCGGCAATGAAATAGCTGGTTTCACGCACTATGCTGGGATTGGGAGGTGCTCTATGACACGTCGGCAGAAAGACCCACTTC
>JBBRDO010000102.1:0-16343 GCA_038203825.1 Chloroflexia bacterium
AGTGCCCGAGCCCTAAGCAAGCTCCGGGACAGGGCCGATCAGGGCAAGCAGAGCATCGCGGCTGGGGCCGACAGGCATGCGCGGAGCCGCGGCCATTATTTCGGCGAAGAGACGCTCGACGCGCTCCTGCAATTCCACGTCGTCATCGAATATCGCCGTGCGGTCGAGGAAGCCGGTCCGCCGGGTCGCTTTACGGAACACTTCCGGATCGCGAGCCCCGACCGCAGAGGCAGCTACCAGCATGAACAGAGGGAAGGAGCCGGAACGCCGGGTAGGATCGAGCCTCTCGCCTTGCCAAACCTGTGCCCTGGCATTATCGGTATCTCGCGCCACCGCAAACCGCTCGGCAGTCTCAGGCATTGTGCCCTTGAAATAGGCGCGGGCCTGGTTCTCGGGATCGCCCTGATGCGCCTCCAGGGCGTGGGCGAGCTCCACAGGATGTATCAGCGACATTGACAGCCCGAGGGCGAAGGACGGGTCGGTGTGGCAGTACGCGTCACCAACCGGAACAACACCGAGCGCGACCGGCCGACCATGTGGGGCATAGTTACGCAACGTATTCTGCAAGCCGCCCATCGGCAGCACCGGGGTGATGGGCTCAGCAAACTCGGGGTCGACTAAGGGCTGCAGGAGAGGGATCGAGCGGCAAGCGGCCATGAAAGCCTCTTCCCCACGAAGCTGCCGAAGCTCCCGATCCCAGGTCGGCGCGAGCAGGAGTACAGCAAAGGTCCGGTTGTCCCCTATGAAGGTGGTAAAGGCTGCATAGCCCAGGTCACCCCGAGGGCTGAACAGCCACGGCCCCTCGGGAAATTGATTACCGTCGCGGATCTGGAAGTGGCGTCCATAGGAAACAGCGTTGCATTCTGACGTCTCAGTCTCAGGAGGTAGGCCGCCAAGCAGCGCAAGCCATTCGGGCAACGGCGAACGGCGTCCCATGGCATCCACGACTAGATCGCCGCTGATGTGCTCTCCGGCTGAGGTTTCGATACCCTGAATAAGAGGGACGGGCCCGTGATCGCCCAGAAGCCCGATCACTGAGGTCTGAGAACGAACGGTGATGTTAGGCTCAGCAAGCACAGCCTTGCGGAGTGCCCATTCGATCAATTCCCGGCGAACACACATGTAAACAAGGTCCAGGTCTTCGGCGGGAGGTTCACCCAACGGGCCGCCCGGAGCCTTGCGCCAGACCTCGAGGTCGGCCGCGCCTGCGGCAAGCAGGGTGTCGTACACATCGGGGAGCACCTCGCGCAGAACCTTACGGCCTCGCGGTATGAATGCATGGGGTTGGTGGAAGTGTGGTATCCCCTTGCGGGTCCACGCAAATGACGCCTCCCACATAGCATCATTATTTACGGGGTCCTGCTCAAGTAAGGTGGCCCGATGCCCGGAGCGCGCGAGTATAAGCGCGCTAGAGAGGCCGGCAACTCCGCCCCCAGCGATGATTATATGCATAGCCCAGACTATACAGCCATTCATACTGTGGGTCAATGCTAGGCACTACCTCGCCGACGGACGCAACTATAATCCGCGCAGCTTCTCTCAGTCTTCTAGTAGTTAGCTTTCAGCACCGGCTGGCAGGCGTCGGAATGCAGATGATCGATGAGGTCGTGGAACATCGCGGTCGCCACGGGGTCCTGGCCCAGGATCGCTTCCAGCCTGAAGGTGGTCATTATCACCCGACCTTTTCCGTAGCGGAACTGGACTGTGTGTACAGCGGGATGGCCGACCCACCCCGAGACCATGCCCGCCAGGAAATCACCTTGCATTGCAGGATCCTCAACAGGCAAGCCCAGAAGTGTACCATCGGGCATTATATCGCGGAATTGCAAACCGAGCGGATTCTCAACGTGAAGCCTCTTGTGTATGTTCGGGCGTATCCAGCTATAACTCGTAAGCCATGAACCGCTGTAAGCCCCGCTCCTCGGCTGAACCCAGAAGAAAGGGCTTGGGCCGTATGTCATGAACAGCAAGTCGCCGCCCTCACGCACCCAGTTCAGCAGCTCCGCCGTGGGGTAGTCGGTTACGGCCACACTGACGTCCGGCGAGAGAATGGGTGCGACGTTGTAGCCAAGCCCCTGTAACGAATGCACGAGGGGCTGGGGCGGACTGTCGTTCAATATGTGCTCTTCTGCGCCTGCGGGCGTTGGGGAGAGGGCGGCCGAGTGCATAGTGTCTGCCTGCTGCCCAAGCACCGGCAGTCCGGCGTCGCTATGGATATTGCCTTTCGTAATGACAGCGATAGGGTCCTTTAGCTGCGCGCGGCGTTGGGTTGACGGATATACGACCAGATCAGTACCGTTACGCGCCAGTTCGTTACCTTTCGCGTCATGCACAGAAAACTGTACGTCCACTTTTCGCGACTGCTCTACGGTGGGCAGTTTCCAGGCCCGCCTGCCAAGGCTTCCTGTTTGGCCACGCACAAGGGCAGGTAGATCGATCTCACCCTGTCCGCCCTCAAACGACCAGCGCAGCCGGGCATTCGACCATTCAGCCGGGCTGTAGTGCGAAACGTAAAGGCGCACGCTCGCCTCCTCGTCGTCCCAGTAGGCGTACCTGTGCACGCGTGGCACCACCACGTCGGGCGAGTTGATGCTGGCGAAGTCGGCGTGATAGGCTTTCGGATTGCGGTAAAAGTCGAGCAGACCATTGCTCTCCCAGTATATGTCGGCCAGTTCGGTGATAACATAGCCTGCAATGCCAGGCTGCCTGCGCATAGTATCGATCTCGAACTTGAGGGCAGCGAACTGATGCCACTGTGTCGCTTCGGCGAAGGCCTCGTAGCTGCCCCAGATGGCCTCCAGCCCGAACCGCCTGAAGCGCTCATCTACGCCCCGTGGCCAGCCCGGCTCGCCCGTCCAGGTGCTCCACCAAGGGCCCAGAGCAAACCATGCAGGGTCTTTACCCCCGGCGGCATTGCGGAGCGTCGAGAGGGAGGGCAGTCCCCAGTTGCCAAACTCTGACAGCACCATTGGCTCTTGGCCGGTGCGCTGGGTATCGCCGTTGCTCGAAAAAGTCCAAATAGGCCGCATGCCGAACTGCTCGACTGTGGTCTCCCAGGAGGTCGCCTGGTCGGGAATGTTGGCGTAGAAGTGGAAGTCGTCAAGGTCGGAGTGAACGTGGATGTTAGGTCCCCACTCGTGCGGGCAGGGCGAGTTGTCCACCACGAGGCGCGTGGGGTCCAGCTGCTTGCACAGATCGTACATGCCCGACACCCAGCGGCGGTCGCTCGCGCTGAGAGGCAGTGAAGTGCCCCAGTCCTCGTTGACGATGGTCCAGATTATGATGGAAGGGTGATTATAGTCGCGGCGTATCATTTCACGCAAGGTCTGCTCTACCCGGTGTTTGATGGTGGTGCCAAGGTCCAACTGGTTCTTGTGAATGCTGCCTCGCGAGTAGAATGTGCGCCAGGAAGGGATCTCGGTCCACACCAGCAGCCCCATCTCATCAGCAAGATCGAGATATAGAGGATCGGGGGGCTTGATATGGCAGCGCAGACAATTCAGGCCCAACTCCTTCGCCTTACGAAACTGATCGCGGAGGAACTCTTCGGAAGGCACCGTGTAGATCGTGTCCGCGTACATATCCTGGTCGAGAGCCGACAGCAGATAGATAGGCTCGCCGTTCAGGAAGATCTTGCCATCGCGCGTTGACACTTCGCGGAAGCCAAAGCGCATGATGACTTCGTCTGTCGTGTCCCCTGTTGATCCGAGAGCCACCGTCAGAGTGTACAGGTATGGGTCGTACGTGTCCCACAAGCGAGGGGTCGCCACCTGTATTGTGGCGATGTAGCTACCCTCCCGTGCGCCGACGCTAAGAGGGACCGGCGCATCGGGTTGCTCACTTATCCATGCTTGCGGCTCGTTATTCGTCTGCTGGCCGTGTGTACCTGCAAGGTCTATCTCCACGGTGGCAGTGCCTGCGTGAATATCGGTTGTGACGTGCACTTGCTCAATCCAGCGGCGTGGGACAGCCACAAGCTTGACGTCCTGCCAGATGCCGCCCACGTTCACGTACCACTCTTGCTTGCCGTGGGGCACGTCCTCGGCGTTGAACGGGGGTGCGCTGCGGCCCGGATCCTCCGGGTAATTGGGCCACCTGGGAATGAATATTCCATCCTGCGCCGAGTCGTAGACTTTCACGGTGATTTCGTTCGAGCCTGCGTGGAGGTACTGCCGGACAGCCAGGCTAAAAGGCGTGTAACCACCTTCATGCTCGCCCGCAAGATGCCCGTTGACGTAGGCCTGGCACCAGTAGTCGACCGCGCCGAATTGAAGCAGCACTTCCCCCGCGAGCCATTTTTCGTCCAGATCGATGGTGCGGCGATACCAGGCGTAGCCGCTATATTGCTGCAACTCAGGGAAAGCGGCCTGCCAGGGCATAGGTACTGGTATCTGACGATCGAAATCGATCGTGGCCGCATCGGCAGTGCCTTCCGGATCCAACTTGAATTGCCATGAGCCTGCCAGCGATTGTTGCGAGCGCATCTTTGAGCCTCCTGCTGCTTTACTCTTTACGTAGTGCCAGTTGGAGCAAGTATGGCACACAACATGCTTGCATCATTGAATCCGGCTTATTAACCTTAATGAGAGATCCGAGAGATGACCTATTGACACGAACGGGTGTTTGACGTATACTTTGCGCATTCGATCTATATTTTCCTGCGTCGATCTATTCTTGTCAAGGTCAAAGCCGGATTGGTCACAGCCATGATCAACCGATGGCAGAGGAAGTGCGATGTTGCACGGTAAGAGCTTCCATATAGATGCGGACACAGCGGACGAGTCAGTCGTGTCTTTGCTCAAGGCCCTGGCCTCGCTGCCTCGTTGGCACATTCTGCAAGCCCTTTCTGAAGGTAGCCTCACCGTGATTGAACTCTCGCGGGCTCTCGACATGCCCCTGTCGACCGCGGCAGCCCAGATCAAGATTCTTGAGGACGCAGGCTTCGTGCGAACCGAACTGCGGCCGGCCAGCCATGGCCTACAGAAAGTCTGTTTTCGCACCTACGACAGTCTGCTCCTGCAACTTCCGTACCTCCCTTCGGTGCCGAGCAACAGTGTGGAAGTGGGGATGCCTGTTGGGGCTTACACGAGGTTCGAGGTAACACCCACCTGCGGGTTAGCATCGCCTACCTCAGTTATTGGTTTCTTGGACGACCCCGTCAGCTTCTACGAGCCGCGACGCGTTGAGGCTGGGTTGGTCTGGTTTCGCAGCGGCTTCGTAGAGTATACATTTCCCAACCGTCTACAGAAAAGCTCTGTGCTCACAAATGTGGTGGTTAGCGCCGAAATATGCTCGGAAGCGCCTTTGCATAACGACAACTGGCCTTCTGACATCACATTATGGATCAACGGGGCAGAAGTCGGCACATGGACCTGCCCCGGAGATTTCGGCGGCCAGCGCGGACGGCTCACTCCGGAGTGGTGGGACAGCAAGGACTCGCAATATGGAGTGCTGAAGCGCTGGTTAATCAACTCGGAAGGCTCGTTCATAGATGGTTATCAGCTTTCCAAAGTAACGCTGCGAGACCTGGGAATCGAAGTTCAACCGGTCATAACGCTGCGTCTGGGTGTGAAGGAGGATGCTCATAACGTAGGTGGAATCAATCTGTTTGGCTCTACCTTCGGGAATTACCCGCAAGACATTACTCTACGTATCGAACAGGTGCGTTCAACACAACCGAGCAGGACAATGGAAATCGGCTCAGCGGTTGCGGGTGCGCAAGAGAGGAGGTGATTGGCTTCGAGAGAATAACTTGAGCAGGAAAAGACACCAGGAGAGGGCATGCGTTATGCCCTAACTCTCTTTCAAGCTAACAGTGATCAAGGAGGAAACGACGATGGCGTCAAGAACAAAGAAATGGCTGAGCACTATCGCGCTGATGAGCATCCTTGGGACCAGTCTCGCCGGTTGCGGTGGTGACGCTACCCCAACGACAGGTGCTGTTGCCACCGCGACGACGGGCACGACAGCCGCCGCTACAGCAACTAAAGCTTCGGCAGCACCGACAGCTACAACAGCTATGACGGCTGCCACAGCAACCATGGCTTCGACCGGCACAAGCACGACCGGGGGTGTGACAATGCCTCCGGGCTGCTCTGCCGTAACCGTCAACTACTGGAACTCTTTCACCGGGGCTGATGGCACGCAGATGCAGAAGATGGTCGATGCATTCAACGCAGCAAACCCCAATGTGAAGGTAGCCGCCAACACTTCAAACGCCGTGGGCAGTGACTATGATACCCAGCTCGACACAGCTCAAGCATCGGGGGCTCTACCCGACATAGCGATCGTCAATGAGGACAAGCTGGCTACTCGTGTGTTCAGAAACACCTTGCGCCCTATCGACAATCTGATCTCGGCAACAGGGATCAGTTCCAGCGACTATCCCAAGGTAGCCTGGGGCACAGGCACAGTGGCAGGCAAGCAATACGGTATTCCGTTGAGCTTTGTCGCCATGACGATGTACTACAACAACGACATGCTAACAGCAGCAGGCATGACCGCGCCTCCTACCAACAAGGCTGACTTTGAGAAGGTAGCAGCGGCCATGACAGCAAACGGCAAGAACGGCTTCCTGCTTACGACCGGCTTCCCGATTCAACAGGTCTTCCAGCAACTGTTGCACCAGTTCGGTGGTACCGAATTCAACGCCGACGGCACCCAGGCAACGTGGAACAGCGACGCAGGCGTGCAGGCTCTAACATGGATGAAGCAAGCTAGCGACAAGTACGGCCAGCCGAAGCTGGAAGTTGACGCTGACCTCAACGCGTTCAAGGCAGGCACAGTTGGTATGATCTGGAACGGTATCTGGCAGCTTACAAGCCTCACGGATCCCGGGCTATCGTTCAAAGGCATGGCCACCGCTCCTCCGCAGATAGGCCCCCAGCCTGCTGTGTGGGCAGGCGGACCTTTCCTGACACTGCCTTCGCAGAGCAAGATTGACCCCTGTAAAGAGGCGGGCTCAGCCATGTTTATCAAGTACCTGGTAGACAACTCAACAGAGTGGGCCAAGGCAGGCAACATACCCGCCAGTAACAAAGCCCGCAACAGTGCCGAGTTCAAGGCTATGCCGCAGTCCGTTCTCGCTAAAGTTGTAGAGAACCCTGTCTTCCCGCCGGCGATCCCCGGTATCTCTGATGCCTTCGCGCCACTCGGCAATGCTGTAGGCGCAGTCATGGGCGGTACTCAGACCGACATCAAGGCGACCCTGGACGATGCTGCCAACCAGGCAAACAAGATCCTCGCCGAGAACAAGGCTAAATACGGTGACACACCGAAGGCCCCGTAGCATAACTTATGCACAGCTAGCCTGAACGACTATTTGTGCGTGCAAGGGACTAGTGGCGGCCCAATAAGCTGTCACTAGTCCCTACACCATCTATTCCTTCCTGTATACGCGATACCTGGATATCTCGGAAAGGTGAGCGCATATGGCAACAATGGCACAACCAGGGGCAGTAACGGCTGCCAAGCCCGCAAGCCCGACTGTAAGGCGCAAGTTCAGCTGGACGCCTTACTTGTTTATCCTGCCCCATCTGATAATGTTTGCGGCCTTTATAGGCTGGCCGTTCATCAACGGCTTGCTGATCAGCTTCCAGCAATATGATATCTTGCGGCCCGAGGCCAACAAGTACATCGGCCTGGAAAACTACACAAGCCTCTTCGACGCAAACAGTATACATTCGGGGACTTTCTGGAATGCACTGATCAACACGGTGCAGTTCGTCTTTTACAGTGTGCCACCACTGGTGATACTCGCTCTTCTGCTGGCCGTATTGCTAAACACGAAAGTGCCGGGCGTAAACCTGTTCAGGGGTATCTACTTTGCGCCCTGGGTGCTGTCGGTGGCCGTCATCGGCATCCTCTGGTGGTGGATGTTCCAGAGCCAGGGCGGGCTGCTCAACTACTACCTGAGCAATATGGGCTTTACGCCACCACGCTGGCTCTCATCTATGCCCTGGGCCTGGATCGCCATTACGGTGGCCACGGTCTGGTGGACAGTGGGCTTCAACATGATTATCCTGTTGGCGGCGCTGCAGGACATCCCCGACCAGCTATACGAGGCAGCCTCGATTGACGGGGCCACGGGCAGCCAGGCGTTCTGGCGCATCACGCTCCCGATGCTGAGGCCGGTGTTGGCCTTTGTCGTGACTATCACCATCATAGCCTCGTTCAATCTCTTCGGCCAACCGTTCTTCATGACAGGGGGAAACCCTCCTGCTCCTGGCGGTGGCGGATCGACCGAACCGATCATGTACAGGATCTATATCACAGGCTTCACAGGCTCGGCCGACCAGGGGCGTGCAGCCGCTATGGGCTACCTGGTTGCGATAATGATGATAGTCCTGTCCTACGTTAACTTCAGGCTCTTCCGCGAGCGTAAATAGATGGAGGGAGAACTGTAATGGCAACTATTGCTGGCGATTCCACCTCGACCGGACGGGCAAAAGCCGAGACGAAGGTTGTGGATGCCAATCGCGGGTGGCGCATCTTGCAGAGGGTGTTGCTCTATATCCTCCTTATCCTGATCGCGCTGATCTTCCTGATCCCGCTCCTGTGGTTGGTTTCTACGTCGCTGAAGCCCGCAGCTCAGCTATTCACGCCTCAAATCGAATGGGTGCCCAGGACCATCACGCTGGAGAACTACAGCAGGCTGTTCAGCAGCCAGCAGACGCCTATAGCGCGCTGGTTCGTCAATAGCCTCGCGATAGCGACGATCTCTACCTTGTTGGTGCTGACTGTTGATGCGTTGGCGGCCTATGCGTATGCGCGCATGGAGTTTCGAGGGCGCAATCTGCTCTTCGGTATCATGCTGCTGACCCTGTTCGTGCCCGGATTTATGTTCCTCATCCCCAACTTCCTCACCATAAATTACCTTCACCTGATCAACACCTGGGCCGGCGTGATTCTGCCGGGGCTAGCGGGCGTATTCGGGGTGTTCTTCCTGCGCCAGTTCTTTGAGGGCCTTCCGAAGGAGCTGGAGGAGGCGGCGATGATAGACGGGGCTAACCAGCTCCAGGTATTCTATAAGGTAGTGCTCCCTCTGTCCCGGCCGGCGCTGGCTACCCTGGCGGTTATTACTTTCCTGGCTAGCTGGAACGACTTCCTGTGGCCGCTCCTCATCCTGAAGGACCGCAGCCTGCAGACTCTTCCTCCCGGCCTGCGCACCCTGCAAAGCGCCTATACGTCCGAGTACGGATTGATCATGGCGGGAGCAGTCCTGGTCGCCATCCCGGTACTCATTCTTTACATGATGTTGCAGCGCTATATCGTACAAAGTATAGCCAGCACCGGTCTGAAGGGATAATGAATATGCTTCACGCTCGCTCGTTAGCAAGAGGACCCCGAGCAGCCCTTGCCCACACCCTATTGCTGCTCATCATGTTGCTCGCAGCTTGCGATAGCAGCACGGGCACGGCCACACCACAGGCAACCACGCCCCCCACGGCGCAGGCAACAGCGACTGCGGTGCTCGCCGGTTCGACGGCCACGGCCACCATCAGCACCACCGCTACAGAGCAGGCGACGGCGGGGCCCACCGGCGTGCCAACCGCGGGAGCAGGTCAATTCGAGAACCCCGTGCTGCGCAACGATTTCGCCGATCCCTTTGTGCTGAAAGACGGAGACACCTTCTACGCGTACGCCACGAACGGCTCAGGCAAGAACATTCAGGAGGCTACGTCGACCGACCTTGTTCACTGGACTATGCTCACTGATGCGATGCCCGCGCTGGCGAAATGGGCGCAGCTGGGCGGCTCGTACGTATGGGCGCCGGAGGTAATAAAGATCGGCAGCAAGTATGTCATGTATTACACGGCGCGGGACAAAGCTTCGAACAAACAGTGCGTCGGTGTAGCTACGTCAGACAAGCCGGACGGCAAGTTCGTGGACACGAACGACAAGGCCTTCGTGTGCCAGTCGGCAGACGGCGGCACGATTGACTCGTCACCCTTCCGCGACGGCGACAAACTCTACCTCTACTTCAAGAACGACGGCAACTGCTGCAACAAAGCAACGTATCTATATGGGCAGGAGCTTGCGCCTGACGGCCTGAGCCTCGTGGGCGAGCCGAAGCAGTTGTCGAAGAACGATCACGCCTGGGAGGGCACTGTTGTAGAAGCGCCCCTGATGTGGAAGCACGATGGAAAGTATTACCTCTTCTTCTCGGCGAACAGCTATTCGGGCTTCGAATACGCAGTAGGCTATGACACCTGCGACTCACCGGTAGGTCCCTGCGCGGACGCTCCTGAGAATCCCATACTACAGAGCCACAGAACATTGCCCCTTGTAATCGGCCCGGGAGGGGAGACCATAGTGCAGTACGACGGCAAAGACTGGATCCTGTATCATGCATGGGAGTTAACGTCGGCGGGGACGCGTGGAAGCAGGCGCTTCATGTGGCTGGACCAACTGGAGTGGAAGGACGGCAAGCCGGTGGTGGATGGCCCGACGATCGGCCCTCAGCCTCTACCATGAGCGTGCATTTTGATCAGTGAATGTTAGCTCAGGAGAGTCGTATGCCAGCAGAACAACAACGCTTCAACCTCACAAGCAACCCTCACCGCCGCTATAATCCTCTCAGCAGGGAGTGGGTGCTGGTGTCGCCTCACCGCACCCAGCGTCCATGGCAGGGGCAGACGGAGCAGCCGCCTCAAGAGCACCGCCCACGTTACGATCCGACCTGCTACCTGTGCCCCGGCAATGAAAGAGCAGGCGGCGTAAAGAACCCGGATTACAAGCACACATTCGTGTTCACGAACGACTTCTCGGCACTGCTCCCCGACACACCCGCGGGCGGCTACGATGAGGGCGGACTACTGATTGCCGAGAGCACGAGCGGGATATGCCGAGTTGTCTGCTTCTCTCCGAGGCACGATCTCACACTAGCCGAGATCGACCAGGAGTCGCTGTGCCGGGTGGTGGATGCATGGGTGGAGCAGTACGAGGAGCTCGGCGCGCAGCCATTTATCAACGACGTGCAGATATTCGAGAATCGAGGGGCTATGATGGGGGCCAGCAACCCCCACCCGCACGGCCAGATATGGGCGGGCGAGCACATACCGGTGAACGTGGCGAGAGAGCAAGAAGCAGAGCTAGCCTACTACAAGGAACATGGCAGTACCCTGCTGAGCGACTACCTGACGCTTGAACTGAAGGAGGGCTCGCGTCTGGTGTGCAGCAATGACCATTTCGTGGCGCTCGTGCCCTTCTGGGCAGTATGGCCATTCGAGACGATAGTGATCAGCAGGCGGCCGGTGGCGGCTCTGCCCGACCTCACAGACGACGAGCGCGGCGGACTGGCCGATATACTAAAGCAGGTGACCACCCGCTACGATAACCTGTTCGAGGTATCGGCGCCGTATTCGATGGGCTTCCACCAGCGGCCCACGGATAACCTGCCCCGCCCGTTCCACCATCTACACGCGCATTTCTATCCACCTCTGCTCCGTTCCGCCACCGTACGCAAGTTCATGGTGGGGTACGAACTGCTGGCGGAGCCGCAGCGTGATATTACGCCGGAGAGCGCAGCCGAGCGCTTGAGGGAGTTGCCGGGGAAACACTACAGGACAGATAATGCCGCGTCAGGAAAGAGAGAGTAATGGATAAGATCCCAGGCCCTTCATCGGACGAGTTTATTTGGGCCACCGGCATTGAAGACACCTTTGTCCCGCAAACACGAGCAGGCCACCGCGCGCTGGATGAGTATGCGCTTATGGGTCATTATGACCACTGGCGCGAGGATCTGAAGCTGGCGAGTGACCTCCACTTGCAGGCCATACGCTGGGGCGTACCCTGGTACAGAGTAGAGCTTTTGCCTGGCGAGTTTGACTGGAGTTGGACTGACCAGGTGATTCCGTATATGGTGCACGAACTGGGGATCACGCCGATCATCGACCTGATGCACTACGGTTGCCCCTTCTGGTTACGACGCGAGTTCGCGAGCGATGAGTACCCTACAGCCGTAGCCTCCTATGCCGCGGCTTTTGCGACTCGCTACAAGCACCTGGTTCGCTGGTACACGCCTCTGAACGAACCGATAGTCAACGCTTCGTTGTGCGGGCGGCGAGGACTATGGCCACCTTATTTGCGAGGCGATCGCGGTTATGTGCGTGTCGCGGTGCAACTCGCCAAAGGTATAATTGCTACCGTTAATGCTATCAAGAACGTCCAGCCGGAAGCGATAATGGTGCATGTGGACGCCGGCGGGCTGATACGCGCAACGCTGCCGGAACTGCTGCCGATTGTCATTGAGGACCAACACCAGCTTTTCCTGATGTACGATCTGCTGACGGGACGGGTAACGAGTGAACACCCCCTGTTTAGTTGGCTGATACGTAACGGCGCTTCGCTGATTGATCTGGCAGTCCTCAAGCAGAGCGCCATAACACTTGACTTGCTCGGCCTAAACTTCTACCCACAGTGGTCCACCGTCAAGTTACATCCCAACGCGCAAGGGCAAGTAGTACGAAGCACCACCGAGCGCAAGGGCGTCGGGTTCGCGGAAATGATCTCGGCCTACTATCAGCGCTATCAAACGCCTGTGCTGGTTACTGAAACGAGCGCACATGGAAGCAGCGAGATGCGCGCCATGTGGCTTGACTCGTGTATGGTCGCCATGAAGGCATTGCGACAAAAGGGAGTACCAATACTGGGCTACACCTGGTTCCCGCTGTTCACAATGATCGATTGGCGATACCGTTTTGGCCGGAAGCCGGTGGCTAACTACAGGCTAGAGTTGGGGCTGTACAAACTTGGAGAGCCGGAAGGGCCACGTTGGCTTCCCACCCCGTTGGTGCCACGCTTTATGGCGTACAGGAGCAATCCCGAAGCGTCGATCGGGACGCTGGCGACGGCACCGCCCACACCGGAATGATAGAGTTCCAGGAAGGAGGCCGACTTATGCAGCAAGCCACAAACAGCCCCGAAAGCGCAGGCGATCCGCCTCCGGACGAAGAGCAACGTACGGAACGGCTGAGGCTAGCCTTCGCGAACAGCTTCGGTGGGGAGCCCGAATTCATAGCGCGCGCGCCGGGCAGGGTGAACCTTATAGGGGAGCACACCGACTATAACGGCGGCTTCGTACTGCCGGCCGCCATAGACCGCACGGTGCTTATAGCTGTGAGGCCCACCAGGGGGTCGCGGCAGGTAGATATGGTGTCGGGCAACTACGGGAACACCGCGAGCTTTAATCTTGATGACATCAGGCCCGAGACTGACAAGCGCCTGACATGGAGCAACTATGTGCGTGCGGTGGCCTGGGCTTTGACGACGGGCGGCCTGATTGAACCGTCGAGGTTGACAGGCGCTCAGATGGCGATAGAGGGCAATGTGCCTACAGGCTCGGGGCTGAGTAGCTCGGCCGCAGTAGAGATCGCCTGCGCCCTTGCGTTTGCGCGATTGGGGGACGCGGAGATCAGTAGAGAGAGCATGGCGCTCGCCTGCCAGCGCGCCGAGAATGAGTTCATAGGGGTCAAGAGCGGGATCATGGACCAATTCATATCGGCCCTCGGACGACCCGACTCGGCGCTGCTGATCGACACGCGGAGCCTGCAATACGAGGTCGTGCCACTTGGGCTGGAAAGCATCAACTACAGGGTAGTAGCGGCGGACAGTGCAGTACCGCGCTCGCTTATCACTAGTGCGTACAACCAACGCAGGGCCGAATGCGACCAGGCGATGAGCATTCTTCGGGCTCTGCTGGATCTTCCCGCGGGAGCACAGTTGCGCGATGTGACGCCCGACCAACTGGAAGTACACAAAGCAAGCCTGACAGACCTGCTCTACAGGCGGGCAAGGCACGTAGTCAGCGAGGATGCGCGCACCCTTGGGGCGGCAGGGCTGATGCGGGTCGGGCTGAGCAAGGGAGACAACCTGCAACAGTTCGGACGGCTGCTCGACGCCTCGCACGCCAGCCTGCGCGACGACTACGAGGTTAGCTCGAAGGAGTTGGATCTGCTTGTGGAGCTGGCACAGAAGACATCCGGCGTGGCAGGCGCGCGTATGACAGGGGCGGGGTTCGGCGGTTGCACTGTAAATATAGTGGATGCGCGTTACCTGCGACAGTTCAAGCAGCAAGTGATAGACGAGTACAGTCGCCGCACGGGGCTCAACGGTAAGATGTATGTATGCAGGGCGGTTGAGGGCGGATCATATATAAGGTAGTTCGTTTGGCCATATTCCAGGCAGGAGCAGAGTAGTGCTGCTCAGGGATTCGGACTCCCACCAAGAGAGTGGACACGAAAGGAATTATGATCCACAATAAGGGAGAAGCACTGGACAACGCCCGAGGCTTCCGCGCTAGCAGGAAGACCAGCCAGGCCACTGGAGGTTCGAATTCGTGGTCAGGGACACGATAGAGCATATATTCGATTACATTCATGTGGTACAGTCGGCAGATAAAGCGTCGCATTGAGGTAGCGCAGCGGTCACCTGACCGGGCAGGCTGCATTAGCCTGGAGGGCCATTCAGGTGAAAGGAAAGGGATATGGCAGGTCCCTTTCCTGCAAAAGGAGAGCGTCGGCATCGCCGTTCCCTACATTACACATTAAGCCAGCCCGACGCCTGTAACTTACGGGAGGGCACAAATCATGGTTACCAAGCACGCAATCAGCAACCGGCCAGGAGCTGAAAGGGCGACCGCCGGTACTACCGGCGCGAGCATTGATGCGCAGTCTGCTCGGGCTTCCCACATTACACGGCGAGCACTTCGCGAGCTATTTGGTCCGGCATCATCCCGCGCTTTTGATGTGCGCCTGTGGGATGGCACTATCACTCATGGTACGGCAGAGGGTGAGAAGCGCTTCACGCTCGTTATTAAGCGGCCGGGGGCGCTGCGGCGGATGTTCCTTCCGCCTTCGGAAGTGGCCCTCGGCGAGGCATACTTATACGATGATTATGATATTGAGGGCGATATCGAGGCCGCCACCGGCCTTGCTGATAGCATTGCCGGTAAACTGAAGTCGCCTCTGCAGCTTGCCAGGCTCATCGTGCACCTTGCGTCGCTACTTGCGGAGCGGCCCTCCGGTATGGCCGTGCAAGATCGTGCTGCAACGGGCCTTGCAGGCAAGCTGCATTCACGTGTGCGGGATGCCACGGCGGTGCGCCACCACTATGATGTTGGCAACGATTTTTACGCTCTGTGGCTTGACCGCAGGATGGTCTACTCATGCGCCTACTTCCGCACCGGGACCGAGAGCCTGGACGAAGCACAGGAGGCGAAGCTGGAGCATATCTGCCGCAAGCTGAGGTTGCAGCCTGGGGAGCATCTGCTCGACATAGGCTGCGGCTGGGGTGCGCTGGTTATGTATGCCGCCGAGCATTACGGCGTGGCTGCTACTGGGATTACATTGAGCAAGCCACAGGCCGAGTTCGCCCGCAAACGCATCGAGGAAGCGGGCCTGAGCGGCCGGTGCCGTGCGGAGGTTTGCGACTACCGTGAAATGCCGGCAGGCGTACAGTTTGACAAGATCGTGAGCGTGGGGATGGTGGAGCATGTCGGGGAGGCCAACCTAGCCCAGTACTTCTCTCAGGCCTACCGCCTTCTTCGGCCAGGCGGGCTGTTCTTGAACCACGGCATCGTAGACCTGGGCTATACGGCCGAGGTACATCACGACAGCGCGGACTTGCTGATGGACAATGCACTCACGCGGCTCGTGTCTAGCTCGACGTCCCGCGTGGTAGCAGGTATATGGAAGCAGGGTCAGTTCATCGAGAAATATGTCTTCCCGGACGGCGAATTGCTGAGGTCGGGTGACATGGTGAGATATGGGGAGGAAGCCGGGTTTGAAACCCGAGATGTGGAGAACTTGCGCGAACACTACGCTCTTACTCTGCGCGAGTGGGTGAGCAGGCTTGAGGCACACCACGACGAGGCGGTCAGGATCGTCGACGAGGCTACTTACCGAATCTGGCGGCTTTACATGGCCGGGTGCGCGCACGGTTTCGCTCGCGGCCAGTTGGGCATTATACAGACCTTGCTCAGCAAGCAGGACGGTGAGGGACACTCCTTCGTCCCTCTAACTTGCGAAGACATGTACGAAGCATAGGCCATATTCTATCGCATCCGATTGTCCGATATGGCGCCGTTGCTGCACTACTGTCTTCATAAGAAGACACCCATAGAACGATAACCTGTTTATTGGAGCGATAATCAACCACCTGAATGAGTAAAAAGCTATGGCAATCTTAAGCCTTCCGCCCGAAGTACGAGATGTATTCAAGGCGTTTTATACCTGTGAGTTCACCACAGTCAACTCGCAAGGGCAACCCCTAACGTGGCCCCCTCGACCGTGGAAAAAGATGCTCGACTATCTTGATAAGTGATGTCGCTCCGTGCTAACTAG
>JBBRDO010000103.1:0-15951 GCA_038203825.1 Chloroflexia bacterium
CATGAAGCCGTCACGAGCAAAGTGCTCGGCATCATCGTTGACAAAGAAGTCGTGCAGTCCGCCGGTCAGGGCCAACAGGTGGAAGTCGTACTTGACCGCACGCCCTTCTACGCCGAAAGCGGCGGGCAGGTGGGCGACAAAGGCTATCTCGCATGGAATGGTGGTCGCATAGAGGTGCAGGACACCCGCAGACCCGTGGGCGGCATAATCGTCCACAAAGGCGTCGTGCTCGAAGGCACCCTCAAGAGCGGTCAGCAAGTAGAGGCCATCGTCCCCGGCTCGGTGCGCTGGGACACCATGCGGAACCATACCGCCACCCACCTCGTACACAAAGCCCTGCGCGACGTGCTCGGCACCCATGTTCACCAGGCCGGCTCTGTCGTCGAGCCCGGGCGCCTTCGCTTCGACTTCCACCACGGCCAGCCCCTCACCCACGACGAGCTAACCCGTGTTGAGCGCATCGTCAACGACCAGGTGCGCGCCGACTACCCCGTGATCACCCGCGAAATGGACTACCAGTCTGCCCTCACCGAAGGCACAATGGCCCTCTTCGGCGAGAAATACGGCGCCGTCGTGCGCCAGGTACGCATTCCCGGCTTCGAGAGCAAAGAGCTGTGCGGTGGCACCCACGTGACCCGCACAGGACAGATCGGCGCCTTCTTCATCACCTACGAAGGCTCTGTTGGCTCGGGCCTGCGGCGCATCGAGGCCGTGACAGGCGCGGGCGCTGTGGCTTTCGCCCAGGACCGTCGGGACCGCCTGAACGATGTGGCAAGCAAGCTGCATACTACTCCTGAGCGCGCTACCGAAGGTGTGGCCTCCGTGCAAGACCAGCTAAAAGAAGCCCAGAAGCGCATCGAGGCTCTCGAACGCCAAATAGCCAGGGGCGATACTGGCAACCTCACCCAGCAGGTGCAGACCGTCGGCGGCGTCCAGGTGTTGACTGGCAAAGCCAATGTGGGCAGCATCGAAACCCTCCGCGAGACCGGCGACCACCTGCGTGATAAGCTCGGTTCGGGCGTAGTCGTCCTCGGTGCTATTATCGACGGCGAGCCGAAACTGCTGGCGATGGTCACGCAGGACGTGATCGACAGGGGCGTCAGCGCGGGCGAGATCATCAGCAAGATTGCGCCTGCTGTCGGCGGCAAGGGTGGCGGCAGGCCCAATATGGCTGTTGGCGGCGGTAAAGACCCCGCCGGGCTGGACGCTGCCCTGGCGATGGTGCGCGACCTGGTCGCAGCAAAATTAGGTAGCACGGTTGACGCCAAAGCCGGATGACGATGCCATAGCGCGCGATATAGAGGCAGTCGCCCCCGACCTCCACGTCGAATCGGTGGTGTTCGAGGGCGAGGGCGACTTTTGCCGCGCATACACGATCAATACCAACTGGATATTTCGCTTCGCCTACAACGACGAGAGCTCGCGCAGCCTGGAGCGGGAACAGGCTCTATTGCCGAAGCTGGCTCCCACTCTGACCATCCACATCCCGAACATCAAGTACTTCGGCCACCAACGCGAATCCAATCTCGCGTTCGTCGGCTACCCCAAGATCCATGGCGAGCCATTGACATTCGACGGGTTCATGGCCCTGGAGCCTGTCCGGCGCATACAGTGCGCCAATGACATCGTCCTGTTCCTGCAACAACTGCACGCCTTCAGCCTCGATGATGCTCGCGCCATGGGCGTTCCCGAGTGCGACTATCCCTTCTGCCGCACCGAAGATGGCATAACGGAGGGCGACGCCACCGAAATCTACAAGCGCGAGCTGGCGCTATTGACCAACCACCCGCGCCTCTCGACTTATCTGGACGATGCTACAAGACAACACGTCGTCGCGTCGTGCAGCCGGCTTGTGGACGCGCTAACCGAGAGGCCGCAACCGGGAGATCTTCCCCCTGCGCTTGTGCATGGAGACCTATCGGGCGAGCACATTTTGCTTGATACAGACAAGACGCTGATCGCAGGCGTGATAGACTTCACCGACGTCGTGATAACCACTCCCGTGCTCGACTTCATGTACCTCACCGAGGCCTACGGCACCGACTTCATGCTGAGTGTCATGCAATTCTACGGCGTTTCCAGCCCGAAAGACACAGGCAGCCTGGTCTGGAGGCTGCACCGCTGGCACACAGCCCTCCGCCTCCTCTGGGCGCTCGACCACGACGGCAGCGATCTTGCGCAGCGCAGAGGGTCGGAGCTCTTGCGAGAGTCAAACAGCGTCGAGTCGTAGGTCAGGACACAGATAACGAGCCAAGAGCGGGTTTTATTCGAGACGCAAAGGCGGCCCAACCAATTCCAGGTTGTAGGCTTTCCAGAAGGCTGGGTCTTCGGGTGCCGTAGTATTGGTTTTGCCTACGTCGCGGAAAAAAGGCACCATCAGGCCCGCGGGCGTAAACGCAATCACCAATTTGCCAATCGCATCACCTATGTGTGCCCAGGCATGTGGCACCTTGCGCGGCGCAAGTAGCGAATCGCCCGTCTTTAGCCGCAGCCTCTCGTCTCCTACCTCAAAGATGAACTCCCCTTCAGCAACATAGAACCATTCTTCCTGCTCGTTGTGCAGGTGCCTTGCGGGTCCACCTTTTGCATAAAGGGTACTTTCGACTACAAGGAGCCCATTGCTATCTTGCGGGACTACTTTGAAGGCGACATTGTTGATACCGAGGCTGTAGTGCTCATCGAGCAGTCCTTCGCCGGACGCAACCACAGTTGCTCGCGAAATCGCATCCTTGCTTTGCCTTGTCTGGCTCATAAGGCCTCCATTTCACCTAAATTCTTTATTCAACCTTTAAGGGTGGCCCAAGCAGCTCCATACCGTGCGCACGCCATAGCGCCGGGTCTTGCGGCGGCATCGCGTTTGCCTTCGTGACTTCGCGAAAGAAGGCCTCCATTTGGCCTGCTGGCATAAACGCGATCACGATCTTGCCCCGCGTCTCCCCGTCGTATGCCCACACGTGCGGCACTTTGCGCGGCGCGAGCAGCGAATCGCCCTCTTTAAGCCTCAGCTTGTCCGACCCTACCTCAAAGATAAACTCCCCCTCCGCAACATAGAACCACTCGTCCTGTTCGTAGTGCATATGCCGCGCCGGGCCGCCCCGTGTATGGAATGTGTTCTCGATGATAAACGTACCTTCGCTGTCTCGCGGCAGTACTTTGAAATCGATGACGCTGATACCCAGTCCCCTATGTTCACCAAGTCGATCTTTGCCTCCCGCCACCACTATTGCCCGCTCTGCCCCGGACGGCGTTTGCTCCTGTTCGTCCATAGAATCCCTCCATATTCATGTACCAGGTATGAAACCACCCGATCAGAAGCTGGCCTGCACCAGCCTCTGCACCCAGAACGCCAGCGCCGTCCAGGCAAGAGCACCCGCCGACAAATAAGCAAACCAGCGCACAGCGCCGCCCCGTCGGGCCAGCCCCCACAGGAAAATGCCCGCGCCCAGCGACAGGGGAAACACCGTATAGAATATGTGCTTGCCTATCATATCAACCTTGTAGTTGGCGATCATGAACACCGGTAGGATCAACATCCATGCGCCCATGAGCGCGCTGAACAGCGCCATACGCGGCCCCTTCGAGCCTGCCCACCACAGTAGCGCCAATCCGGCCAACCCGGTCAGTAGCGGAATCAAACTCGTCATATAGCCCGCCGTCCACCCCACCAAATCGAGCGGTCCGCTCCAATGTACCGTAGATGCCGCCTGCGCTGTCGTGTCCACACCTTCCGCCGCGGCGGCCTGCGGATTGAGCAGCGCAGGCAGCGTCGTGTTGATCAGGATAACCACGTACTGCCCGTAGTAGCTCACCATAGCCAGCGCCCACGCAGCAGCAGTCACCCCGACCACCGTCCAACCCAGCCTCTTCGGCTGCGGACGTTTGCGCCACAACCAGAAGAGCGCCAGCAACCCCAGCACAAACGTATTGAACACCGCGATAGTCGGAAAGGCCACCAGCGAAGCCGCCAGCAGAATAAACAGCCCAAACAATAAGCCCCTCACGCGGGGCCGTTCTTGCGTATCAGGCTGCGCTATAAGCATCCGCGACCCTAACGCCAGCAGTACCGTAAATGAAGCTACAGTCAGCCACTGGGCCAGTATCGTGGGCAAAATCCCGTATGCGAGCGCCCTGTAGCTGAGCGGGTTGCAGGCGTAAGCGAATGCCGCCCACAGCCCCGCACGCCAACCCCCCAGCGCGGGAGCATAGCGCGCCAACAGCCAGTAGCAGAACCCCATCAGGCTCACGTCCAGCAAACAGGTAAACGCCTTCACCGAAGTCTCAAGGCTCCAGGGCAATATCGCGAGAGGCGCGGTCACGAAATAGAACAAAGGCGACTTGGGGATCAACACAGCCAACCCCCACTCGCGCGGGACCTGGCTTAGCTGCCCCGGGAAATAGAGCGCCTGCCAGTTGCCAATCAGCAGTTCGCGCAGCCACTTCATGTGCCACGGCAAGTCAATGATGTTGATCTGGGGCAGATTAGCCGCCCCGAACCGCACAAGGAACGCCGCCGCGATCATCGACGCCAGTACACGCGCTCCCCTCTGCGCCCCCGGCGCTTTAGACACTCGCCGCGCCAACGGTTCGACCAATACCAGCAGGATGTAGCTCAGGGCGAAAGTGCCTGCCACAGGAAGCGCCACCTGCCCGACAGCCGAGGTCGAAGGCACACGGTACCACGCCAGCAGGTCGTCGAGCGCCACCGCCGCCGCGAGGTTGCCCGAGTGATACCAAGCCAGCAACATGACAAGCGCCGCAGCCGCCACAAGCGCACCCGCAAAGGCCACGTACAGGCCCCGCGCCTTCACGCCCCAGCCGAACGAGGGCCGCTCATAGGCGGCAATCGGATAAAGCATCCTGCCTAGCAACAGGTACACCAGCAAAACACCCAGCCCCATATACAGAAGCTGCGTAATCGAGGGGGTCGCGAAGCCCGAGCCTGACGACACCGCCTGCACGCTGTCAAGCATCACGCCCTGTATCTGCGTACGGTCATCTGGCGCAGGATAGCCCGGCGTGCGTATCTCAACCACAAGGTCGCGGGAAGCCAGCGCCTGCGTGTGCGATGCGTCCACAGGCAGAGTGAGTGTCCGCCACCCTTCAGAAAAGGTTGATTGCAGGAGAGTTTCGCCGTTGACGATAACAGACACCGGCACTTCTGGTCGCCCTGTGTTAATCGTGAGCGTTACATCGAACGGCACACCGCCGCCCGTGCCCGAGAGGTCGATATACCCGTAAGCGTCTGACCAGCGAAACGTACGACCCGTGCCGTCCTCCACGCGCGTATCGTGGAAGTTGCGCACGAACGCCTGGTCAATGGGCGTGCCCACATCGAGGTTGAAGGAATAATGTATCTGGTACGCGACTATCGCCCCCGCCAGTGTAAGAGAGAGCAGTATCCACAGCAGAGGGTGGGTAAGAAGCCGCACGAGCACCAGAGCCTCGCGCTTCAGCCATTGGATCATGGTCCCATTATACTAGGAATAGCCACCGACGACGGGCGGCAGGTAGGATGTGGCCGACCACCATTAAGAATTAAGAATTCAAAATTAAGAATTCGCGAAGCCGCGCTCCTACTGCAACCCCTGCACCAAGCCTGCGTACTTGTCTACCAGCTTGCGGGCTTCCACTTCATTGGTAGCTTCCGCTATCACGTGAAAGATCGGGCGGTCGGCGTCAGGCAGGATCAGCGCCCACTCGCCATGGCCCAGGTCTATCTTCACGCCATCCACCTGGCGAGTGGCGCTGTCGCGGTACTGCTCGTTGAGGATGCGCATGATCCTCCCCTTGCTCTCCCACGGACACGGCACATGCACGCTCGCCGTGGCATAGTGAGGCAGCCTGTCCAGCGTCTCGGTGAACGTGATGCCCTGCGTGGCCGTAAGCTCCAGCACCTTAGCGATCGTGAAAAGACCATCGCTGGCCGGATGAAGCTGAGGGAAGATGAAGCCCCCTACCCCTGCCTGCGTATCTCCCGCCACCACCACTCCTGTGCGCAACGCCGCGGCCATCAGTGCATACGAATTGAAACGAGAGCGTACTATCTCGGCTTCGTACTTGGCGGCTATCTTCTCGAAGATAGAAGGTGCGAACACCGGCACCACCGCCACGCCGCCGGCTCCATGTTTCGCAAAGTGCTGCGCCAGGGCCAGGTCCACAATTGCCGCAAGCGCAGTCATCACAGGCACGCGCTTGCCTCGTCCATCGACGAACACCACCCGCTCACCGCCCGGGTCGAGACGTATCCCGAAGCCCGCCTCTACCGTGCGCGTGATGGCGCCCAGCCGCTCCACCGCCTCGTCGAATTGCGCGTCGGTCTGATAAATCGATGCCTCCTGTATCATCGCGTTGAGCGCGATAACGTCGGTGTTGAGCTTGCCCAGCAGATCGGGCAAAACAAGGCTGGGCGACGAGTTGGCATAGTCTATTGCGATGCGGTTGTACTTATCGCCCGAATTCTTGATAGCCTCCACGTCCAGAGCGCCCAGGTAATCGGTGTTGTAACGCAACTCCACATCATTGGCGTAGTCAATGCGGCCAATGTCTTCGAGATATACGCGGCGGAAGTCCTCGCGGAAGAAGAAGCCCTCGATCTTGCGCTCTGCCGCCTTGTCAAGGTCCAAGCCGCGCTTGTCGAAGAACTTGATGTCGACCACGCGCGCATCAAAAGGAGAAAGGCGCACATGCACTCCACCCGCCGCCCCGATAACGCGGGTATAGTATCGCGCCACCGGTATAGGCACGCTGCGAAGGTCAAGCACATTGATGCCCGCCGACGGCAAGCCTGAGATCATTGCACGCTTGAGCATGCGGGGTGTCGAGTGGCTGTCGCGGTTGACCGTGACCGTTGTGCCCTTGGGCAGGATGCCGCCATAGGCAGCGCCCAGCTTGGCCGCAAACTCGGGCGTGAGGTCAACATTCACAAGCCCCGTTACTCCGAAGCGCCCGAACAGGCTGCGGCGACCCTGCGCGCCCCAGATAATCGAGGCGGCGATGGTTGCGCCGCTCTCGATCTCTTTGGCAGGCCATATCTTGACGTTGGGGCGTATCACTGCCGTATCCCCTATGATAGTTGAGTCGCCCACAACAGCACCCTCGAAGATCATAGCGTGCGGCTTTACGTTCACCTGCGTTTGAAGGATTGCGCCGCGCACTTCTGCCCGCTCACCTATATAGCAATTACGCCATATTACCGCGCGATCTATCGTGGCTCGGCTCTCTATTATGGTCGATTCCCTGATCACCGCCGGGCCGCGTATTATCGCGCCCGCCTTGATCCTTACTCCCGTGCCCAGATAGAGCGGTCCGGTTAACTGGGCGTCCTTCTCAATCTCAACTTCAGACTCTACCCAGATGCCCGAGCCGGGAGTGAGTTCTGTGCCCAGGTGCGGCAAATCCACGTTGCCCAGCAGGTAGTCCGCCGAGGCCGTCATGTAGTCGGGTATAGACCCTATATCGCACCAGTAGCCGTCGGCCACGTAGCCGAACATCGGGTCGTTCTTCTCTAGCAGGATAGGGAAAAGCTGGCTGCTGAAGTCAAACACCTGCCCATCTTCGTAGTAGTCGAATATCTTCGGCTCCAGTATATAAATGCCCGTGTTCACTGTATCGGAGAAGACCTCGCCCCAGCTTGGTTTCTCCTGGAACTGGCGCACGCGTCCATCGTCATCTATGATGACAACGCCATATTCGAGCGGGTTGGGCATGCGCTTGAGCACAATAGTGGCGGTCGATTTCCGCTCCGTGTGGTATTGCACGGCCGCTGTGAGGTCGAAGTCGGTCAGGGCATCGCCCGAGATGACCATGAAAGTATCATCCAGCCACTCGCGCCCCAGGCGCACCGAACCCGCCGTTCCCAGAGGCGACTCTTCGACCGTATAATGTATCTTCATGCCGAAGGTTGAGCCGTCGCCCAGGTGCTCCTGTATGACTGCGGCCAAATATTGGAGGGTGATCACTACCTCGGTGATGCCGTGCCGCTTCAGTAGCTCAATAATATGGACAATAGCAGGGCGATCCACCACAGGGACCATAGGCTTGGGTCGCCTGATAGTAAGTGGGCGAAGGCGGGAACCTTCGCCACCTGCCATGATGACTGCTTTCATAGGAGCCTCCTGGGCGGGAGTCGTTCGACATTCTTGCTTCTTAATCCGTACAGAAGCAACAACAGGGTAGCTTTATACAGTGAAATTATACATGATGCGTCAGGGAACAAAAAGCCGCGAAGCGTCGTCTATTCACTGCAACCATGTGTAGATCTCAGGAGGAATTATGTTACAAAGGCCTTTCGCCCCCCTTATATCATTGGTAATGATGATAGCGTTGCTGATTTTGGGTGCGTGCAGCGGCGGGGGAGGGATACCCACTGCGGTTGTTACCTCGACGCCGGGCAACCTGCCGCCGACCCCGCCCACCACTACACCGGTAACCGCGCCAACCGGTGTGCCCACATCAATGCCCACAACTACAGCATCGCCCGACGCGCCCACTATCACCCTCGAAACAACGGGTACCATCGCGGGCATACGCGAGCTATTGTCGATTGACCCCAACCGCAATACCGAGTTCAGCACGCGGCAAACCCCGGTAACGCATAACAATATCACTCCCCAGCAGTACGCAGACCTGGAAGCGCAGATACGCAAAGCCGACTTCTTCAACCTCAAAGATAACTACGACACGGGGAATGTAAGCGACGACAGGTACTACAAGATCACAGTTCAGCAAGGCGGCAAGGCAAAGACGGTCACGGTCGCCGAGGTCGGCGGTGAAAGCATCACGCCACAGCCCCTACTGGACTTGATCAAAATGCTGGTCAAGATCCAGAAGGAAGTAAGTTAAACGACGACAGACGACAGACGACCAACCTAAGGTCGTCAGCCGTCTGTCGTCTGTCCTCTACAGAACTACTTGCTGATGCCGATGAACAGGATCGAGTGGTTGCGACTCAGCGTGCCGTTCTTCGCGGCCTGCGTGGCTGAACCTATGAGAAGGTACTTCAGTGGCTTGACGAAGGGCGCGGCATTCTGCTCATAGTCGCTCTTCGCCGTATCATCCTGTAGAAGTGACTTCTCGAGTGCCTCGCGCACGCCCGTGATATCAACGTAGGCCACGACATTGCTATCCTTTGCGAGGTGGGTCTTTACGCTGGCCCATTGGCTGCCGCTGCCAAAGCCCTTGCCGATGTTGCCTATCGTGTCGGTCAGGTGTGCTTGAACACTGGCAGAATCGGCATCAAACAGGAACCACAGGCGGTCCTTCGCGACCCCCGTTATCAGCCCCGAGGACTTGTCAACGTAGAACTGGCCGCCCGATACTTGCACATTGTCGGTCGTCATGCCGGAAGCGGTCATGACTTTCGACAGCACGTCTGCCGCCTTCTGCGAGTCTTTCACCTTTAGCTGAAACAGCACTGACGGTGTCATTATGTCGCCTGAAGCCCCCGGTGAAACGCTGAGCGAGTAGTCCCCGCTCAGAAGAGGCAGCACGTCATTCTCCAGGCTGACGTTATACTGCTGCTCGAAGCTCTTTATCTGCTGGTCTACATCGCCGCTGGTGTCGTTCTTGCGGACTGCATCCAGGCTTGCTTTTAGCACAGTCTGCAGGTCTGTGCCCACAAAGAAGCCGAGCGTATTGGCGGGCACATCGCTGATGGTGGCTTCATCGGGTCGAGCGTTGGGGTTTACCTGCACCTGCGTGCCCATCAGGCTTGCATCGGTCTCGCTTGCCGAGTCGATCTGTAGGCCCTCATTGGCGGCACTGAGAGTTATAAGCATCGCGCCGTTGACGTTCTGTACCGACTGATCCTGCGTTAGTTCAGGCGCTGCCAACTGTACTTGCTTGTAGATGTCGGTGAGGTTGACATAAAGCGCAGCTATGCGGTCCTGCGGCACCTGCCCAGACAACGCCTTGAATGTCTCGTTGTCCTTCAGGCTCTTGTTGTCCCTGTAGCTATCTATAAGCGTGTGCAGCGGATCAATCTGTACTGCTACTATGGCCGTGGCAGAGTTATCAAGCAGCGCATAGTATATAGGCTGCGCAGAGGCATCTTGACCGCCGGTCCCGCACGTCTTCGGCGTGAACTTGCGAATATCTATGTCGCGGTACTTCTCTACGCTGGGTGCGTTTGCCAGGCTCTGGATCTGCTGCTTCAGGTCTGCGATGGGGCCCTTTTTGTCGAGCGGGTTGAAATCGAGGTCCACCAGGCCCACGACGTTCTTGCCCACTACGTCCATGCCAATGCTCTCCATATCCCCGCTATCCCCGCTGCTGGACGAATCCTTCAACTTCTGGAGGTCGGCGCTGCTGGGCGCCAGCACCGCTATCGTGATACTGTTGCCCAGGTACGAGCTTAGCGCGTCAAAGCCACCCGCTGCGGGCGTGGCACTATTACCTGTGCAGTCCACACTCCCCAACATCCCGGTCGACGCGCTGGTTATCTTGTCCCATGCCTCTTTGAAGCCTGGCTGCGACTGGAACGCCTCGCCTATTTTGTCCATCGCGGCCTTCTGGTTGCCCTGCAGCACCGGGTCGAAACTGAAGTAGCCCAGCGTGCCTGCGGGCAGCAGTCTCTCCATCGATACTGAGGGCTTGTTCAGGACATTCTGGTAGACAAAATATCCTCCGACCGCCAGTGCGGCCACTAGCAACAGAGCAATTACGCCCCCGATAATGGGCATGTTGCTTCTGCGCTTCTCGGGTACAGCCTGTGCCGGTATGGGCGCTTGTGCTGTATCATATGCATACTGCCCGGCCGCTGGCGGCTGCGTTGGCTGATAGCTATACGGCTGCGTTGGGGGCTGTGCCGGGACAGCAGGAATAGCCGGAACTGATTGTTGGTACGCTGCTTGCTCTGATTGAGGTTGGGGCTGCGTCGTTCCCTGCGCCTGGTAGGGCGCGCGGAACGCATCTACATTAGTATCGCTCACCACTTCGGGTGCGGGCCCGAGAGGCCCCGTGATCGGCGCATTATATGCCCCTGGTGAGGGTAACGAGGTCCGTTCAGCCGGGGTTTCTGCCCCGGATGTGTTATCCGCGACCGGCTCGCCTGTGTTCGGATCAAACTTCCACTTCGGATTATCAGAACTACCACTGTTCATGAAACCTGCCTCCTCTTGCTGACCGGCCAAAACGGCGGGTAACTTATCACCAATCCAAGAGCAGCGACCAAGAGTCATATTGGCACATACGACTCGTAAGCGAAACGTTTAGTCGCTCTATGACGAATATACCAGATGAGATAGAGCTATACAACGTTTCGAGGACTTAGAGGGAGAAATCATGCGTAACCAACCACCCGGTGGGCAGGCTACACCCGCTGCTGTAAGACTTCCGTTGGCACTGGATGACATGCGAGCCATATTGCGCCAGCTAAACTGGGAGCAGATATATGCAGATGTACGGCGCGAGTCGGCGGCGCGTCTTGCCATAGTGGGACCCGTGAACGCGGGCAAGTCTACCCTGTTCAATACGCTGGAAGGCAAGAACGTGGCACAGGTCAGCCCCCTCCCTGGCACCACCCAGACGAACCAGCAACAAAACATGGGCCCCTTCACTCTGATCGATACCCCCGGCTTTGGCGAGGTCGGCGGCGTTGACCGCGCCGCTATTGCCGCGAAGAGCGCGGCAGAGTCCGATGCGATCCTCCTTTTGCTCGACGCGGGCGCGGGTTTGCGCCAGGGCGATGCGGATCTGCTCAAATACCTGCAGGGCCTGCGCCGCCCCGTAGTCGTGGCCTTGAACAAGATAGACCTGCTGGGTAAAGACTACCAGCTGATCGTCAACGATGCCCAGACCCGTCTTGGAGTGCCCGTAATTCCGATTTCCGCAAAGAAGGGCACCAACGTAGCCGAGAAACTTGTGCCCGCGCTCGTGGATGCTTTGCCCGAGATGGCCGTTGCGTTGGGGCGCGCTCTGCCCCCGCTTAGGCGCGCTATGGCAAGCAGGATCATAAAGCAGCATGCAATCCTTAACTCAGCGGCAGGAGCCGAGCCGATCCCTTTCATTGACATTCCCGTGCTTTTGACAACCCAGGTGCGCATGATGTTGAAGATAGCCACCATCTATGGGGAGCCCTTCTCAACGCGCCACGCAAAGGAGCTTGTCGGCACCATAGCCGGTGGGCTGGCTTTCCGTTTCATCGCCCAGCAGGGCGCTAAGTTAGTCCCGGTCGGCGGCTGGGCTGTCGCGGCAAGTATAGCCGCCATTGGCACCTGGTCCATCGGTCAGGTTGCCATTGAGTATTTCGAGAGCGGCAAGCGTCTCACTCGCCAGCAGATGCGCGAAATGTACAAGAACAGCCTCAAACGCGATCAGCTAACCTTCGAGACACCCTGATCCACGGATCTCGTTTCGGGATAGGAAGAAGGATGGGTAGATACCCGTCCTCCTGCATTCACTGCACTTCCAGGCAAATGCCTACCCGTTGAGCTCTCGCAGTCTGCCGGAGCCGGTGTCGCCCGAGTCGAGTTTGCCCGAGTCGAGTTTGCCTGAGTTGAGTATGCGTGTGCTAAGTGGTCCTGTCCCTTTGATCGGGCCGGTGTTCGAGCCAAAGGGTCCCGTGCGGTCTGCAGCGGGCACGTCTGCGAGCAGACGGTAGTGAACACGGGGCATGCCCGTAACGTGATCCATCCAGCGGCGTGACCCCAAGCTCCAGTGTTCCAGTACACTGGGCAGAGCCTCTACCCACCATTCCGTGTCGAAAACTGCGTTGCCTCCGTTTACGAGAGCACGTTGCATGGCATCTTCATCAACGGTAATAACGTCTCCTGAATTAGCCTGTGCTCTATAGACCGCCTCGACCTGATTCCATAGTATGCGGCTCATAGCGCGCTCCTTTATTTCATGACGAACTTCATTTTCCCATTATAGCACCGAACCGCGCGTATTGGACTGGGCAATTACTCTTGCCTGTACTAGCCATTTTCTCCTAGTGCGCTGCGAACTTTCCGGTGACGAGCGCTGTATTATCAGCAGGACACTATGCACCCACAATGAAAAGCGTCTCTTTGCTGAGGAGGGAAACATGCATTCCAGGTCTTATAGAGCGCGAGCATTGGCAGTTGCTCTTGCACTCTCCATCTTCTTGCCAACCCTGCTAACGGCTGCCACTGCTGCCTACAGCCAGGTCGATAGCAGGACCTTTCCGGAGACGGGACACACCGTCAAGGGTGAATTTCTACAGTACTGGGACAGTCATGGAGGGCTGGCTCAGCAGGGTTACCCCATCACAGAAGAGATGCAGGAGGTATCGGATACAGACGGCAAGACTTACACTGTCCAGTACTTCGAGCGCGCCGTCTTCGAGTTACATCCTGAAAATCAGCCCCCCTCCAACGTGCTTCTCTCTTTACTGGGTGTCTTCTTGTACCGGCAAAAGTACAGTACCACCGGTGCGCCCAACCAGCAGCCTAACCTCGACACGGGCTCGCAGCTATTCACAGAGACCGGCCACCGGTTAGGAGGCAAATTCCTGGACTACTGGAATTCGCACGGTGGCCTTGCCCAGCAGGGTTACCCTATCTCCGACGAATTTACGGAGCAGAGTGACTTGGACGGCAAGCACTATCTGGTCCAGTACTTTGAGCGGGCCGTGTTTGAATACCACCCCGAAAACCAGGCGCCCTATGATGTGCTGCTGTCACAGCTTGGCACTTTCCGGTACAAAGCCAGGCAGAATACCACTCAGCAGTCAGGCGACCGGAAACTCGATCAGTTTTTCGACCAGGTCTTCTTCGACCTGGGGTTGCGCGATCCCGAGAACTTTACAGCCCTCGGCGTGCCCCGCGATCTACAGCCCGATTTCAGGAGCAACCGCCTTACCGATACCTCCGACACCTACATACGACAGACATTCGACCTGCTTCGCACGTACCGCCAGCAGCTATCCGCCTTCGATACCAGCAAAGAGAGCCCTCAACAGCAGATTTCAAGCAGTGCTCTCGCCTGGTATCTGGACGACCAAATCTCATACGAAGACTACATGTATGAGGATTACCCGCTCAACCCCGTCTACGGCGTACAGGTCAACCTCCACGATCTGATGACTGACCTGCAGCCTCTCTCCAACAAACAGGACGCTGATGACTATATCGCCCGCCTACAGGCATTTAACACCAGGATTGACGACGTACTGGCCGGCATGAGGATCCGCGAACAAAAGGGGATCTTTATGCCAGGGTGGATGGTGGACGACGCTATAGGCCAGATCCGCAGTTATATACCGGCGGACGTGAAGTCCAGCGACTTCTACGCAACATTTACCACAAAGGTAGGCGCGCTAAGCAACATCAGCAGCGCCGACAAGCAAACGCTGTATAGCGCGGCTGAGGACGCCGTGCGCACCACCGTCTACCCTGCCTACAACAAGCTCGCAGACTATCTCACCGAGATCAGGTCGGAGAGTCGCGATACCGATGGCGTATGGGCGCTGCCGAGAGGCGACGCATATTATAGCTGGCTCGTCCGACATCACACCAACTCCGATATGACCCCCCAGGAAGTATACGACCTTGGGCAATCGGAAGTAGCGCGCATCCAGGGTGAGATAATGCAGGCGCTTCAGGCGCAGGGCATAAACGCCGCAACCCTCGCCGAAGGAACGCAACAGGTTATCCAGGCAAGCGGAGTATACAGGACCGACACCCAGGCGGGCAGACAGGAGGTGCTGGATGCTTTCCGTGCAATCATAGATAAGGCTAATACCGCACTATCCGCCGATTTCGATCTGGAGCCGAAAGCTGCACTGGAGGTGAGGGGTGTAGATGTCGGGCCCGGGGGCTATTATATCCAGCCTGCGCTTGACGGGTCGAGGCCCGGCGTCTTCTATGTTAATCTCTCGCAGCCTGTCTATCCCAAGTACAGCATGCCCACCTTGGCTTACCACGAGGCTATACCAGGGCATCATTTCCAGCAGGCAGTCCAGGTTGAGCTACAGAACGTTCCCCTTTTCCAGAAGGCGCCGGTATTTCCCCTGCCCACGGCTTTCGTAGAGGGTTGGGGTCTATACGCCGAAAAGCTGGCGGCTGAAGTAGGGCTTTACCAGGGCGATCCATACGGCAGCATAGGTAAGCTGAAAGCCGAGCTGTTTCGTGCTTCACGCCTGGTAGTAGACACTGGCATCCACTATAAGCACTGGACTCGCGAGCAGGCCATAACCTATATGGACGAAGCCAACGGCACGACGGGCGGCGCTTACACCGCCGAGGTAGAACGCTATATAGCCTGGCCCGGGCAGGCACTCGCCTACAAGACGGGCGAACTGAAAATACTGGACCTGCGTCGGCGCTCCCAGGATGCTCTAGGCAGCAAGTTCGACATCAAGGACTTCCACAATGTGGTTCTAGGGAACGGTAGCATACCCCTCCCCGCGCTCGAACAGGCAGTCAATCAGTACATCTCGATCAAGAGCAAATAGCGGCATCTGGACACGCCCGCTTTTTCTGAGCTTGCGCAGTCTACTCGTGCCTGAGTGCGGCGAGCGGGTTCAATCTGGCTGCCCGGAAGGCAGGGTACAGGCCTGCAATCACACCCACGAAGGTGGCAAAAGCAAGCGCGGCAATCACCAGTTCAGGCGTAACCACGAAGAAAGGTGCGTCTATGGGCACTTGCTGGCTCTTGAAGTAATTCCTGATTACAGCGTTCAGTATGATGCCCAGCCCCCACCCCAGAATTACGCCCACTATCCCACCGAGCAGCCCTATTAGCCCTGCTTCTATCATGAACATGCGCAATATCTCGCCGTTGGTCGAGCCCAGTGCCTTGAGGATGCCTATCTCTCGTGTTCGCTCATATATGGCCATGATCATGGTATTAACGATCCCAATAGAAGCCACAAACAGTGCCAGCAGGCCGATCGAGGAAAGCATCACCTGCAAGATCGAGAAGATGCGGTTCACCTGGTCCAGGAACGTTTGCAGCGTGGCCGAGTCAAATCCCATGTCGTTCTGGATC
>JBBRDO010000104.1:0-15831 GCA_038203825.1 Chloroflexia bacterium
GGCCGCCTTCGCGACCGCGGTGCGCTCGGGGGTGTGGCGCGGTTCCACGGGGAAGCCCATCCGCACCGTCGTCAACATCGGCATCGGAGGCTCCGACCTCGGTCCTGTCATGGCTTACGAGGCGCTGCGAGCCTACAGCGACCGCGACATGACCTTCCGCTTCGTCTCAAACGTAGACGGCACTGACTTCGTTGAAGCTACCCGCGACCTCGACCAGGAGGAGACGCTATTCATCATATCGTCCAAGACCTTCACCACCCTTGAGACAATGACCAACGCCCAGGCCGCACGCGCATGGTCTCTAAAGAAGCTGCACGACGAGAAAGCAGTAGCCAAACACTTCGTCGCGGTCTCAACCAACGCGGAGGAGGTGACAAAGTTCGGCATAGACACGGCCAATATGTTCAAGTTCTGGGATTGGGTGGGGGGCCGCTACTCGATGGACTCGGCTATCGGCCTTTCGACGATGCTTGCGGTCGGCCCTGACAACTTCCGCGCCATGCTCGCGGGCTTCCACGCGATGGACGAGCATTTCCGCACCGCGCCCTTCGAGCGCAACCTGCCCGTCCTCATGGGGCTGCTGGGGATATGGTACTGCGACTTTTACGGCGCGCAGACCGTCGCTGTCCTCCCCTACGAGCAATACCTGAAGCGCTTCCCCGCCTACCTCCAGCAATTGACTATGGAGAGCAACGGCAAATCGGTCACTCGCTACGGCAAGCCCGTAGACTACCAGACCGGCCCTATCTACTGGGGCGAGCCTGGCACCAACGGCCAGCACTCCTTCTACCAGCTTATCCACCAGGGCACCAAGCTAATCCCCTGCGACTTCATCGGCTTCTGCCAGACCCTCAACCCCCTCGGCAGCCAGCACGACATGCTGATGGCCAACCTCTTTGCCCAGACCGAGGCCCTCGCTTTCGGCAAGACTGCCGGCGAGGTTCGGGCGGAAGGGGTAGACGAGGCGCTTGTACCTGCGCGCACCTTCGCGGGCAACCACCCCACAAACACGATCCTCGCCGATAAGCTGACCCCCGAAATCCTGGGTACACTGGTCGCTCTCTACGAGCACAGCGTCTTCACCCAGGGCGCGATCTGGCAAATCGACTCCTTCGACCAGTGGGGCGTGGAGCTTGGCAAGGTGCTCGCTCAGCGCATCATCCCCGAGCTGGAAGACAAGACCGAGCCCCCGCTGAAGCACGATAGCTCCACCAACACCCTGATCCGCCGCTACCGCACCCGGCGCTAATCGTGTCCCTGTCAAACCTATATGTCATACTTGCTCGACATTCCAGATATTCCTGATTTCAGTTATGCAGATCTAACAAAGCGATTTGCTGACTATCAGCGATACCTGGAATCGGTGCGGGCGAAGTTACCTCCCGCAGCCTATGCCTTCGCTGCGGCGGACTGGCACTATGATTATGGCGACCATCGCGCTCCTCATGATGCCTGGTTCGATGAGTTAGTAGTGTCTATAAGCCCATCCGGCACGAGGTCCGAAGTACGCCCTTGTGACTTACGTGCTCGCTTCTTAGGTGCATATCACGACGGCTACATCAAACTGCACTACAAGAATGTGCCTGAGTATTCCATTGTCGACGTTCACGAGTGGCAGTATGACGAGATCAGCCTGGGCGAGGAGAGTCACGTCGTCCACGAAATCAGGTTTGACGCCGACAGCCTCTGGCGGATCGAATGTGACGACATTCTGTATGAGTGGGAGCCATCGAAACTCCTTGCGCGGGCGGGTACCCCCTGCATAAGCACTGGGGAGGAGCCGCGCACTCCTTCATTTTGCTTGATTGCCACCTAGAAATGTGCTATATTTGATTGTGGTAGCAACGGCACTCTCCGACAACTCGGATCGAGACGCCTCGGCACCTTAAGAATTGAAAACAGTGGGTTGCATGGGAAAGTGTACTCATGCGTAAAGTTTTCATACCCAGACCTCCACAGTTGTGTCTGTACCCTGTCAGTGTCGCTATATGCTTCGCTGGCGGGCCGCTGTCAACCGGCCTATCGTGCCGACCTCTGTAACCGACTTCCTTGGTCGGGGCCCAGAACCAGGTCAGGCGCAAGCCCCTTGATTTATCAATGGGGTTGTTGACTTTGACCCGCTTCTAGTATTACCATCAAATACTGGGTGAGATGGCAGATGCACAGGGCGCGGCTACCGCTATTCGGCATCCGCCCCTAAGCATTATGAGCCCTCAGTAGCCAGGGCTACGTTATTCCGCGACTCTCACGCGCGCATCAACAGCGGCCGCGCCTTCCCCCTGCTTCATAACGATCAGCGGATTGACCTCGATCTCCTGAATCGCTGGAAAGTCCACCACCATCTGTGACAGGCGCAGGATCGCATGAATGGCCGCAGCGCTGTCAGCAGACGGCGCGCCACGGAAGCCCGCCAGCAACCTGCCTGCTGATGTCCTGTCCAGCAGATCCTTCGCCCGCTCAACCGAGAGCGGCGCGATCTCAAAGGCCACGTCGCGCTGCATCTCCACCTCGGTCCCACCCCTGCCTGCCATCACTAGCGGCCCAAACTGCGGGTCGCGCACCACGCCGATTATGAGTTCCACTGCACCCCTCACCATACTCTGCACGTACACGCCCTCTATCGTAATCCCCGCGTCACGCTCCTTCGCGCGCTGAATCATCCCCTCAAACTCTACTCGAAGTTGCTCCGCTCCCCCAACATCCAACGCCACGCCGCCCACGTCCGTCTTGTGCGTGACGCCCACCGCCACGAGTTTCAATGCGACCGGGTAACCCGCCTTCTCCGCAATCTCAACCGCCTCGCGTGCATCTCGGGCGAACCCACTAAAGGGCGTGGGAACACCATACGCCTTTAGCAATGCCTCGGTCCGGTCCGGCGACATCCATCCCGCAGAGCTTGCGGCTCGCCCCTCCCCTGTCGCAAGCCGGGTTGCGTCAAGTGCCGCCCGGATCGCCAATCGCGCAGCCTCGACATCTGTCTCTTCCTTCACGCCTGCAACCGGCTCTGTCTCCACTCCGTTGAGCCACTGCTTGCGCTGCCACATTGCCGCAAGCGTGCTCCCCACTCGCTCAGGAAATTGGTAATTCGGGATGTGGCGGCTGTGCAATATCTGGGTCGCCTCGCTCGCCGTTGCCACCCCCATAATTACCGTCAGCACCGGCTTCGCATGCCCAAGCGAGCTATTCGCTACTTCACCCACCACTTCCGCCAGGCTCGCTGGCTTGAACCAGTCCTGTGGAGCCTGAATGACCACCACCGCATCAACCGTCTCGTCGGTGAGAAGCGCGTCAAGACAGAGCGCATAGGTCGCGGGTCCCGCCCCCGCCAGGATATCGACAGGATTCTCAACACTGGCCGCTCCAAACACGCGCGGTCGCAGGAAGGCTTTGGTTTCGGCGGTAAGCGGCGCAAGCCTCATCCCGTACTCTTCCAGCGCATCGGCTGCGAGTATGGCCGGGCCACCTGCGTTGGTAAGGATTGCAACGCGATTGCCCTTTGGAAGTGGCTGCCACGCCAGCGCCCGGCCCCAGTCGAAGAGCTCCTCCATCGTGTTCGCCCACAACACCCCTGCCCGCCGAAACCCGGCCCTGTAGGCAGCAAGGTCGCCCGCCAGCGCCCCCGTGTGACTGGCAACAGCCTTCGTGCCGCTTGTCCCCCGGCCCGCCTTCAGGAACACCACGGGAAGGTCGAGCGCAACACGCCCTGCCACCTCGATAAAAGCGCGCCCATCTTCCACGCCTTCCATGTACCCTGTGATCACGCGAGTACGCCCATCGCTGCCAATCTCGCTCAGCATCTCCGCGCTCGTTACATCTACCTGGTTGCCCAGGCTGACGATCCGGCTGAAGCCCACTCCTGAGCCTACCGCCCAGTCCATGACAGCAGCCACCATCGCGCCCGACTGCGAGAGGAAAGCAATATCGCCCTGGCCTGGCATGCCTACAACAAAAGTCGTGTTGAGCGGAGTATAAGCATCAATAGTGCCTATACAATTGGGCCCGATGATGCGCATGCCGTACTCGTCAGCCAGGCGCTTAATCTCGACCTCGAGGGCCATACCTTCCGCTCCGGTCTCGCGGAAACCGCCACTGATAATGATCGCCCCCTTGATCCCACGCTTGCCGCATGCCTCGATCTGGGCAGCTACCCTCGGCGCCGGGACGACAATCACGGCCAAATCGACAGGGTCGGGCACCTTCTCGATACTCGGATAAGTGCGATAGCCCAGTATCTCGTCCTCGTGAGGATTGACCGGGTAGACCGGTCCGTGGTAGCGAACACTTTGCAGGTTGCGCACGACGCCATGCCCGAGCTTCTGCTGCTCGCGGGAAGCCCCGATCACGGCCACGCCGGTTGGCCGAAAAAAGACAGAAAGGTCTGAAACGTGCATAAGAGCACCTCGTAAATACCTGTTATTGGTTGATGGCAGCCCTCAGTAAACTGCCACGCGGGATAAATCCCAGTGGCTTCTGCAATAGACCTGGCCTATTTCGTATGCATACAAAGGCCCCGCAAGTACGGCTGGCTTCCGACCCTACTCAATGCCTTTGCTTATCCTAACATCTATTGTGCAGTAGTTGCATCGTGAAATCAAGGCCAGGATCAGGCTGTGAGCATTTGCTGCAGCTTGCCCGCCAGCGCCTGGCTCGCCTCGTCAGCAGCCGGGTGAAGGCTGATAGCCGCCGGGTCGAGAGCCCCTAGGCCCAGGGCCACCGCTCGAGCAATTTGCGGCTGATCGAATATCGACCCCCGGCTTACCTCCGGGGTCGTGCCGAGGCTGCGCAGCATAGCCACGCCCACCGCATCAATCGCCACCCGGTCGCGCCCGGCCAGCACCACCCCGGCTGTCGCGGTCTTGCCCTGGTCAGGTCCACCACTCACGAAAGCAAGCACTCCATCGAGCAATATCAGCGCCGGCTTATACGCCGCGTTGATCTCGGCGATCATTAGCCGCTGGTTGGCCGACCCGTGCAATTCGCCCATGTAGTTATAGCCGTCCGTCGGGTCGTACTTGGCCACCAGGCCCACCGAGTTCTTCAGCGACATCGTGAAGTGCCCCCCGAACCTGTGCGTCTTCAGGCAGCAGGTTTGCACCACCGCGTCGGCCTCCTGCACAACACGTGGGAAGAGGAAGCCGCGCTCCCAGTGTGCGCCCTCCTGCTCCACCCAATCGCGTGCCGGCAGGTCGTCCAGCACCACCACGTCTACGCCGAGCCTCGCGGCCAGGTCCATGACGCCCCGCTGCCCCAGCACCTCGCCCGTATTGCCCATCCCGCTTCGCTCAAGCAGCGTGATCTTCGCGGCGCCCCAGTCCTGCAAACTTTCCAGCAGGGCACGCAGAGTTTCCAAGTGCGTCGAGCCGGGCGGTGGGTCGGCGCTGTTGAAATTTGCCTTCAGCGCGACCTTCTTGCCGCGCAGCCAGTCGGGCGCGAAGCCGAGCAGAGCCAGCACGGCAGGCACCGCCGTGGCCCGGTCCGTGCTCGCCAGCAGCGCCACACCGTGTGGCCCCGGCACAGCACTGCCCACCGTCGGCAAGGCTGCGGCCTGCGGCGTGGCGCTATTGCTTGGAGAAGGTGTCGCTTCGGGCGCCTGAGGCTTTTGTGTAGCCGTGGCCGGAGTTGTTGCAGTGGCCGCCGAGGTGGGCGTCGCCGAAGGCCGCACGTTCACAGTTGCTGGGGCAGGTAGGAATTGTGTACTCGTCGCGTCGGGCGTTACAGTCGGCGTCGAAGGGGCAATAACCGGGGTTGCAGTAGGGCCGGTCCCCAGGAAATCGCAGGCGGCCAGTAAAGGGGTGCTCGCCACTCCCACCGCGAGCCATGCCACGCCGCGCACGAACTCGCGCCGGTCGATAAGCGTCGCGCCCTCTTCGCCTCCCACAGTCTGAGGGTCAGTCATCGGAACTCCTTGCGCGGGCGGATACCCCATGCTTTAGCCATGGGGAGGAGCCGCGCACCCCTCTTTTGTCTGTCAATACTTGACGAATGTAGCATAATTAGGGCATGAAGTTGACTGCTACTGTGAAGCTGCAACCCACGCCTGAACAGGCACAATCCTTGCGTGAAACGCTTGAACGTGCCAATGACGCTGCCAATTATGTCAGTGAGTACGCGTGGCAAAACCGAACCTTTGGGCAGTTCACTTTGCACAAGGCGCTGTACTACCGTGTGAAGGATGAGTTTGGCGTGTCCGCTCAGATTGTGGTGCGCGTTATCGCTAAAGTTGCCGATGCCTACAAGCCGGACAAAAAGACTAAACGAGTATTTCGCAAGCACGGTTCTATCGCTTACGACAGCCGTATCCTTCGCTGGTATCAAGTTCGCTCCGAAGTCACCATGAACACCCGTTCCGGTAGAGTACGCATTCCGTATCTGTCCGATGAACGCACCCGCCGTCTTTTGCAGCACCAACAGGGTGAAACCGACCTTATCCTTCGAGATGGAGACTTCTACCTATCTACCACAATCAACGCCCCTGAACCACCCGAACCCGAAGGGAAGCAAAAGGGTTGGCTTGGTGTAGACCTGGGTATCGTGAACATCGCGGTGGACAGTGAAGGCAACGTCTATTCCGGCTCTTTGGTCAAGAGCGTTCGGCACAGGAACAGGCGGTTGCGTGCTAAGTTGCAGGCCAAAGGCACGCGCGCTGCCAAACGCCTCTTGAAGATGAGGCGGCGCAAGGAAGCCAACTTTGCCCGCCATACAAACCACGTAATCTCGAAGTGCATAGTAGCGAGCGCGAAGGCACTCGGTCAGGGTATCGCCATAGAAGAACTGGGCGATATTAGGGACACAGTTACTGTTATGCGCACTCAGCGTGCTACTTTGCATAGTTGGTCTTTCTATCAATTGAGAGGCTTTATCGAATACAAGGCGCGGCTGGCAGGTGTGAGAGTGTGTGCGGTAGACCCGCGTAACACGTCTCGCACTTGCCCAGCTTGTGGTTGTATTGATAAAGCCAATCGCTCCATTTATACCTGAATGTTCACCTGTTGGTGGTAGCATGGAAAGTGTCGGACAAATACTGCCTTGCGGGAGGCTGAAAGACGGCAGTATGCAGATCGGGATGAGCCAGGCGGTAGCGGGTATCAAGGGGACCGTGTTCGTGGTGGAGGAAACCGGCACCACCTCCACCCTGAAGGTGCTCGAAGGAAACGTTACTCTCCAATCGAAGGTGTCCGGCAAGCAAGCACAGGTAAGCGCGGGTCAGATGATATCCGCGAGTGCATCAGGGCTGGAAGCCGTGCAGGCTTCTTGGGCCAACATAGCCGCACCCACTACCCGCACCTTCCCCGAAACCGGCAAGACCGTATCCGGCAAGTTCCTCGACTATTGGAACACATATGGTGGATTGGCCCAGCAGGCCTTCCCTATCTCAGAGGAGATGCAGGAGCAGAGTGATACCGACGGTAAGACTTACACTGTGCAGTACTTCCAGAGAGCTGTGTTCGAGTACCACCCTGAGCTCAAGGGCAATGAGAACGAGGTGCTGCTGTCGCTGCTTGGCTCCTTCCGATACGAGCAGCAGTATCCTGCCAGGTAGCCCAGGTTCGGTCTCACTGCAGGGCAGCAGCCTCCTGGTTTGACCGAGGCATTCTCAGGCAAAGGAGACAGAGGTCATGAATACGTTATATGCCAATCCCCCGGGCGCCACAGCCGCGCCCCCGATTTTCACGCCCAGTGAATTGATTTTGCTGCATGGGCACGAGTTTGCAGGTAAGGGTCATCCCATGGACATGGTTGAGTTGCTTGAGCCAAAGGAAATGGTGTCTGCTTCTCAGCTGGGTAGCGCAATAATGGCCGCTGCCCTCTTGATCAACGAACAATTGGGCTGCATCCGCTTCGAACTTCGTGCACACAAGATGTTGATAAGGACCAGGGAAAGCCTGTTCGCGCTGCCGGGTCCCACGCCAGTCAACTGGGCACCGGGCACCCTGGAAGACCGCATCCTTCGCACGGTGTTTGGCGGGCCTCTAACTGTAAAGGATCTGGTTGCACAGGTGCTTACCGGCGTAAGCTACTTGCCCTGGGAGTTGGCTGCCAGGGTAGTGAAAGATGGGCTCGCAACTCGTGGGCTTGTTAGCGTCCAGAAGAAAGGCTTCGCCATGTTCGCTACACAGCACTTCATCCTCCCTGAACAGACGCGAGCGCTTGCAGCACAAACCCCCTCAGAGCCTATTCGCCAGCTCATCGTGTGGTGCCAGCAGACGCGGGCTGATTTCTGGGCAAAGCTGGCCAACGAGATGGGCGATGGCGTGAAGACCCACTATCCGGAGGTGGAGTCCGCAGACGATTGATCGTTAGTGCTGCTCTAGTACTACATTATAGGTGACCTTGAGGACTGTCGGATAGACGCCTTCCGCAACCATATGCTGCCCGGACTGTAGGAGAGTGTAGGAGAGTATTGAAGCTAGAAGAAAGGAAGTGGCCTACATGCCTCGAATGAAGATAAAGAAAGAAGACCTGGCGCTCGTCAATAAGGGTGTTGAGATCCAGCTATCGCGCGATTACAACCAGCTTGAGAAGGAATCGATGGAGCGCCTCAGGGAAATCCTCGCGCCATACCCCAAGGCGGGTCGCTTTCTTGACATAATAGTCGCTGATCCTGAGGTGGGCGCTAGCTGGGACATGGCTGACTATATGGCCGTGATAAAGCTCCATTACAATGACCACGGCGAAGTCCACCATAAAGTGGTTGCCACCGCCGCCACCAGCCTGCTGCAGCTTCTCATCGAAGGTAATGTGCAGCCCGACGTTGTGACCTCTGGCGCGGGCGACCTGGACGATGCTTTCCTGGTTGTGGTAACTGCATCTCTGCTCCACGATATCGGCAACCAGGTGCAACGCGAGGGCCACCCGGCGATGAGCGTGAACCTATCTCTACCGATCCTCGACAGGCTCCTTCCATCTATCTACGACGAGCCTGAGCAGCGCTGCGAGCTGCGGGCCTTTATCCTTCATGCCATTCGCACACATGACATCGATCCGCCCCCGCTCACCATGGAGGCATCTATCGTAGCCGTAGCTGATGCCTGCGATATGACCAAGGGTCGCTCTCGTTACGCGCTCGATATGGGTTCCATTAGCATACACACTATCGGCGGCGTTTCCATTGATCGCGTGGTGCTGGAGCGCGGCAAGCGCAAGGCTGCGCGCATTCGAGTCGAGCTAAGTAACTCGGCGGGCATCTTCCCTGTTGAGCAGTACCTGGTGCCTAAGGTGAATATTGGCGACCTTGCGGCTCACTGCGAAGTAGTGGTGACCACCGAGCCGCAGAACATCCGCACTGACCAGCGCATCATCTACACGGTAGAAATGGAGGGCAAGCGCTTTGTAGCCGTGGACGATGATTGAGTCCCCTTCCATTCCCCCACGCCTAATGCGTCCAATTCCCCTGCCGTTCCGATTGCTCTACTCTATTTAGGGATAGATCCGGTTGGGCTAATAGGGCTATTATGCTTTGATGTCAAAGTCAGCCGCTACACGGCCAGTTGGAAGGACACAGGTGTCGATGCTATTCTCTGCGATTTGAGCTGTCGTCCTTGTGCTGGGCGTTGTAGTTGCTAATGGCGGTAGCCAAGTCGGTCAGCAGGGTGTTCTCGTCTTTGTGCAACTTCGAAGGCGGGGCCGGTCGCCCGGGCCGGCCCACGCCGGCAGCCCGCTCAGGAAGGTTGCCTTCATCACATTTGCCCTTTTCGTGCGAGCTGATGGGGCTTGCGCGGCGGCTCGGTCGCCGCCGGCATGCGTATGAACAGCGCCAGCAGCCCCAGGGCAAGCAGCCCCAGGCCGCCGAACACGGTGACGACCAGCGCAGGCGTGTCGAGCGTGAAAGTGTACTCCGTCGGGCCGCCGCCCATGGGATTGAAGGTGTCCAGCGCCTCACCCGCGATGCGCAGCAGGACGATGACGCTGACCAGGGCCGCGGGTAAGGCGATCAACCGGCCCCACCAGGCCGCACTCGCCAGCCCGGCGATCAACACCAGCAGCCCGGCCAGCAGGGCCATGCGGTCGGGGCCGTCATAGTTTGTCCAGGGCCAGACCAGCGTCGCCAGTGTCGCCAGCGCGGTGGCGGCGAACCAACTGACGTAGAAACCGGTCGATCGGTGATAGCGCGGCTTTGGGTGCGCCGAGCGCCGGTCGGCGCCCGCCGCCGCGCAAGCCTGGACCCGCGCCAGGATCTCCGCAAACCGGTCCGCCGGGCAATACAGCCGCATTACGGTGCGCCAGGAATTGGACAGTGCGATCACATACCGCGTCGGGTCGGGGCTGACTTTGTAGACGTCGGGCCACTTGACGCTCTCGACCTGGCGCGAGTAGGCGATCAGTGAAGGCCCAACCGCGCGCCAGCCGCCGAACAGGATGCCGATCACCGACAGGACGCGTAGAATCTTCCGCTCGCGCATACCGACCTCGTAGGTCACAGCTTTCTCGTCCAGCGTGAAGTGTCCATGGAAGCGGTTGCCGTAGATCAGCAACGACACGAGTACAAAGAGGACGGCGATGATGCCGAGGGGGATCGCCCAGATGAGGGGGGGCAGCAGCACCGCTTCGTCAGTGAAGAAGAAGCTGATCGCCCAGACCAGGCCCTCACAGAGCACGGCTGACAGGACGAGCACGCGCACCATGTCCCAGAGGAAATAGCGATTGGTGAGCAGCGGCACGTCATAATTCCAGGTCAGGGCGGCCGCCGGGCCGTCGTGCGGTTCGTGCACCGGGGTGTCTACATCGGTATCCGGCAGCACCTTGGCGCGCGCGCCCACGGCTTGGCCGCACTGTTCGCAAAAACGCAACCCCTGCGCCAGCGGCGCGCCGCACGATCCACAGAATTGTGGGCTGGTATCCATCCCTCGTACCTCACCTTCACTGCGGCTGGTACGGGCACCCCGCCCGGCTCTACCCGGGCGTGTCGCGCCGCCCAGCCGAATGTTTGTAAGCGTTCAGATTAGGGGTAGAGGAATGTATCTGTAGGGGCGTAGCCTGAACTGCCCCTACTCTTGCACCCCTAATCTGAACACTTACTTGCAGGAGGCATACACCTCGAACTCCGCAATCTCCACGTAATCGCCACCCTGGTTGTTGACAGCGAATATCATCACGTATTTTGCCTGCACCGAGGCAAACGTGTACTCAAAGAGCTTGTTCTCCCCTGTGGAGGTTCCCGCAAAGACAGTGGTGAAACTGCCAGGGTTCGCGTCGGTAACTGACACCCTGATCTGGAAATCCTTCAGGCTATTGATCAATTGGTCACCGCCCGTGGCGGTGGGATTGAGCCGCACCTTGTTGATCGTATAGGTCTTATTGCCAGGTAGAGCGACGATCACATATTGGTTGGTAATCTTGTCCCTGGTTCCTGCCCACCCGAAGTCGGCCGTACCGTCTATCAACTTCGACTGGTCCCAGTTACCCCCATAATTGGAGGAGGCTCCAGCGATGCTGCCACCGTTGGCTGCCGCAGCTATGTTGGTTGTGTCTGAGCAGGGTTGCGGGCCGGGAGTAGGCCCAGTGCTGGTGTCGGTGTAAGTGGAGAGGGTGATGTCGTCAAAGTACCCATCATTGGAGGAGCCGGCGTTGCGTTTGGCGATCAGTGGCACTCGTATCCAGCTGGTGCCTGCCGGTGAAACTCCCTTGTCCTGCGCGACTTTCCAGTTCCCGATATTGACAATCTCTCCAGAATCGAACCTCGCCAGCACCGAACTGTTGTTGGCGTCGCGGTACTCCACTACTATTTGAGCTGAGTCGGGGTTACCCTGGTTGTAACTTTGCACATAGCCAGTGAACTGAAACCATTGTTTTCCTGCTGCTATGCCGCCCGCGTAAGCAGAGACGTTGATGTCCTGTTGCAGCACGCCCATTGCCACTTCACCTGCGTAGGACAGGCGGGTGCCCTGGTGAGCAGGCGGGAACCGTCTTTGCCCCCTGTGCTGCACATCCACTGGTTACCTTCAACATCGCTCCACGAGGTGGGCTTGTTGCTGGCGACTACCTCTTCACAGCTGGGGTTCTTCAGTAGTTGTGCGCTGCTACCCGTTCCTGTGACTCCACCAGTGCCTCCACCTCCTGTTCCACAAACGCCAGCTGAGCCTGCATTGTAGATGCCCTGCACCTCACTGGAGGAGAGTGCACGGTTGAAGATGTGCACCTCGTCCTCTATCCCTCTCATGCCCCATGTCCAGGGGCTGTTCTCAGAAAAGCCTATCGTGAGTGGCGCTTTGACATCGGGGAACTCGCGGTCTGATGTGGCAGTCTTGCGCGCTGCCCCATCTACGTAGAAGGTGAAGGTAGTGCCTGAGCGCGTCACTGCCAGGTGGTGCCACTCTCCTGCCTTCGGTGTGAAGTAGTTGTCCGTCCGGCCGATGCTGATCTCACCCTTGTCAGGGCTGTGCACGAACATCCACAGCGCACCATCGCTCCAGCCAAGGAACCACTTGTTAGCGATGCCAGGCCCTTCGTCAGAGGCAACGAGCGTGCGATAACTGTCCGCAGTGTCGAAGCTGGCCCACAGATCTATGGTGAAGGGCTTGCTGCCGAAGGCCCAATCTGAGCTGTCGGGCACCTCCACGTAATCCGTGTTCGCGGCGAACTTGAAGCCCGGACCTGCCTTGCCTGCAGCGTAGGTGGCGTTGCCCTTGAGAGCACCGTTGTGGTTGTTGCCCGACTTGTCGTTAGCGTTACCGTCTCCGGTGAGCCACAGCATCATGCCCGAAGGCACACCAGCGCACCCTGCGGTTCCGCCTGTGCCGCCAGAGCCACCGGAACCACCTGAGTCGCATACACCTGCGGCGCCTGCATTGTAGATGCCCTGGATTTCAGCGGCGGAAAGAGCACTGTTGAGGATATGCACCTCGTCCTCCACACCCCTCATGCCAACGGTCCAGGAGCTATTCTCCGACCAGCCGATGGTAAGAGGCGCATTGACGTCGGGGATCAGCCGGTCTGAAGTATCGGTGCCACGGGCTACGCCATCTACATAGAAGGTGAATGTCGTGCCTGAGCGGGTGACGGCCAGGTGGTGCCATTCGCCCGGTTTGGGTGCGAAATAGTTCTTGCCTGTACTATTCGAGCTGTTGCCGACGATGAATGCTCCCTTGTCTGTGCTGTCGACGAACATCCAGAGCACATTATCGCTCCAGCCGAAGAACCACTTACTATGCACGTATGGCCCTTCATCCTGGGCTAAGAGAGTGCGATAGCCGTCGGTGCTGTCGAAGGTGGCCCACAGGTCTATGGTGAAGGGGCGGCTGCCGAAGGCCCAGTCGGGACTGTCGGACAGTTCAACGTAGTCGGTGTTGGCGGCTATCTTGAAGCCCTGCCCAACCTTCGCAGGAGCATATGTAGCGTTGCCCTTGAGAGTGCCGTTGTGGTTGTTGCCGGAGCGGTCGTTAGCGTTGCCATCGCCAGTGAGCCACAGCATCATGCCAGACGGAGTACTAGCGCACACCGTTGTGCCTCCACCCGTGCCACCGCCTGAGCCATGCACCTGATTGTAGCGGAAGCTGCCCAGCAGAGAGAGGAGAACATCATAGGGCGGCTGGTTCTCAGGGTGGTACTCGAAGACGGCTCGCTCGAAGTACTGCACGGTATAACTCTTGCCGTCCGTTTCACTTCGCTCTGTGAATTCATTGGAGATGGGGAAGCCCTGTTGAGCAAGCCCGCCGTGTGTGTTCCAGTATGCAAGGAAGCCGCCGCCAATACGCTTACCGGTCTCCGGGAAGTAACGCGAGCCGGGTATCTCCGCGTTGTCTTGGTTGGGCGCGCCGCTGGGGTACTTCTGCCCGTAGAGAAAGCTGCCCAGCAACGACAAGAGCACGTCGTTGGGTGGGGCAAACTCAGGGTGGGCTTCAAACGCCGCCCGCTCGAAGTATTGGACGGTGTAAGTCTTGCCGTCCGTTGGACTAAGCTCATTGAGCTCATCAGAGATGGGGAAGCCTTGTTGTGTCAGCCCACCGTGCGTGTTCCAATATTCGAGGAAGCGCGAGCAGACTGTCATCCCTGTTTCCTTGAACGCCTGGCAACCAGGCTGCGCGAATGACGACAAGTACTGAGCCGGTTGCAACATCCCACCAGCAACGATAAAGATGCTGCTGAGAAGCACGATTAGTGGTGAAGTGATACGCCGAGACATGATAGTAACCCTCCTTTGCTTGTCGAGTTAGGCAAAAACTTACCTCATTCAAGGCCGGTTTCACTATTGGCTTCCCGGGGTTCAAGTGACCATATACAAACCCTGGTTCACGCCTCATTGAACACTACTTTTGTTGGTGGGGCAGAACCCCGGGCGAGCAAGACCAGGGCAGACCTCTCCGAGTATATTCTACTAGCATAAGGTCTATCGGCTGGTATAAGTAGGTTGCAGTATGGTGACAAATCCCCACGGATGAATCCGGGGGCTTCTAGGCCGAAGCCAGAGATTGTTGCCCCAATCTCAAAATGTTCAAACTAGCGTTGAGGTCTCTTTGCCTATGCAAACCACAACAAGGACAACTGAATATCCTATCCGAGAGACCCAAACGGCTATCGGCAGCCAACCTATGTCCACAACCACTACATGTCTGGCTGGTATAAGCAGGGTTCACAGCTATGAAACGACGCCCGGCTCATTCTGCCTTGACGCCCAACATACTGCGAAAACCAGCCCATGCCGCGTCCGAGATGGACTTAGCCAGACAGTGATTGTGGAGCATACGGTTGACTTCCAAATCCTCAACCGCAATCAACCCGAAGCGGTTCACTATACGACGGGAATGTTGGTGAGCGAAGTCGCCTCTACGCCATGCCGTTCGCTCATGCACTCTCGCCACGACTTTACGACGCTTTGCTCTCTGGGGCGTGCCCTTCTCCTGTTTGGAGAGTGTGCGCTACACTTTGGCAAGTGCCTTTTCCTCAGCACGAAAGAAGCTCGGGTTGGCGATCTCCTCTCCTGTGGAGAGGGTAGCAAACGTCTTGAGGCCAACGTCTATGCCTACTTGCTCCTCGGGGGCAGGCAACCGGGTAGGCTGCCACTCACAGGAGAGGGTGGCGTACCACTTGCCTGTAGACGAGCGGCGGATACACACCGTCTTTGGGGTGCCTTCGAGGGGGCGGTGCAACACTACCTGGACAGGGCCAACCCTGGACAGGTGAAGCGTGTTACCTTGGAGGCTAGCGCCACTTTGGAGGCTAGCGCCATTGCCGTACTGAGGATAGCACATAGAGTTATAGCGACCCCGGCCTCTAAAGCGAGGGTAGCCCGGCGCTTCGCCCGCTCTTACCCTGCGAAAGAAGGCTTTGAACGCGAGGTCTATCCTGACTGCCACGTTCTGAAGCACCTGGCTGTGAACGGTCTTGAGGGCTGGCCTGTCATGCTTGAGCGCAGGCAGGGTAGCGTGTTGGTGGTACAGAGGGACAGACGATTGGGATTGCTCCCATGCGTTCTTGCGCTGTTCAAGGAACTGGTTGTACAACCAGCGACATTCCTCAAGCATATTACCCATCTGGGTTGCCTGCTTACGGGTGGGGTATATCCTGTAAAGGAAGGTCTTACGCACGAATACAATATCGCACAAAAGCAGGCTTCGAACAACCTTGGAGTGGTCATACGGGACCTACTTCGTAGTGGTGGGCTTATCCCCATAGCTAATGAACATTAACAAATTAATCATCATATAAACCGACATAACGAAGTAGCTGGTCAGAGCCGGAAGCGAAGCGGTCGAGGAAGCGGTCGAGGAAGCGATCAATGGCAGTTCGCAGCTCTGGAAGGTCGTCCGCCAGCCTATGTAGGTGTAAGACCTCCTGTTTGAGCCAACGCCACAACTTCTCAATAGGGTTGAGCCAACTGGCATAGGTGGGTAAGGG
>JBBRDO010000105.1:0-15612 GCA_038203825.1 Chloroflexia bacterium
GCGAGGCGAATATGAGACTGAGAGATACAAGAGTGGTGGCGTGGTTACAGATGATGCGTGTAAGCGACAAAATGGCAAGGCTATCAAACGAGCACATCAGGTGCCTGGGCATGACGGGCGCACAGTTTGACGTGCTGGCCCAACTGAGCACACACGAAGGTATCAGCCAGCAGGCTCTCTCCGACAAACTATTCGTTACGAAAGGCAACGTATGCGGCCTCATCGGGCGCATGGAGCAACGCGATCTGGTGGAAAGACGGCCCGACCCCAACGACAAACGCGCAAATCTGCTTTTTCTCACTGATAAAGGCAGGGCGCTCGCCGAAAAGGTAATGCCGGAACAAGAACGCTTTGTCGCCCAGCAAATGAGTGTGCTGAACTCGGAAGAGGAAGCTACGCTCCGCAGCCTGCTCAGGCAACTCGACAGGTCATTGCCCGACCACCCGGTATATGCCGACCCAATAGATTAGTTACATATAAACCAACGATTATCGTCCGTTCAAAAGTATAAATTAGGAGTAAGAATAACAAAATGGCTACAACAATCTCATCAACAAACGCAGATCAGGCAACAACAAAATCAACATGGGCCCTCGATACTTCACACACAAGCGTGCAGTTCTCGGCCAAGCATATGATGATCAGCACCGTGCGCGGTCACCTAGGCGAAGTAACAGGCGAGCTTCAGCTCGATGAGAAGGACTTCACCAAGTCAGCTCTTGACGTCAAGATCGACCTGGCGGGACTCACAACTCGCGACGAGAAGCGCGATGCTCACCTTCGCTCAGGCGACTTCTTCGATGTAGAGACCTATCCCACAGCCACTTTCAAGAGCACACGCATCGAAAAGACAGGCGCCGACACTTATAGGGTCACAGGCGATCTAACCATCCGCGACATCACCAAGGAAGTTGTCCTCGACACCGACTTCGAAGGCTTCAACACCAGCCCCTGGGGCTCACAGGTGCTTGCCTTCACGGCCAACACCAAGATCAACCGCAAAGACTTCAACCTCAACTGGAACGTTGCGCTTGAGGCGGGCGGAGTGCTCGTCGGCGACAACATCAAAATCGAAATAGACGTCGAAGCTACCAAGCAGTAAGATCTACTTAGATCTTCAGGTTCGAATGACAAGTGAGAAGCGAGCATCCCTCGTTTCTCACTTTGCATATACGGGAAAATGGGTTCAATATGGACAACAAAATACTTGGCATACATCATGTAACAGCAATAGCAAGCGACCCTCAGCGCAACGTAGACTTCTACGCCGGCACACTGGGGCTCAGGATGGTGAAGGTTACCGTCAACTTCGACGATCCCGAGACCTACCACTTCTACTACGGCGACGAAACGGGCAGACCCGGCACAATCCTGACCTTCTTCCCCTGGCCCGGTGCGCTTCGTGGGCGCAGAGGTACGGGCCAGACCACAGCGGTGGCGTTCTCCGTCCCGCAGGGCTCGCTCGACTTCTGGACGGACCGCCTCACGAAGGCAGGCATCAAGGTAGACGAGCCACAGCAGCGCTTTGGCGACCATGTGCTGACCGCCTACGATCCTGATGGCCTCCTGATTGAGCTAGTCGCCCACGAAGGCGCTGAAGCGCGTCCAGGCTGGCCGGGAGGCTCTGTGCCCATGCAGTTCGCCGTCAGGGGCTTCCACGGAGTGACACTGTCCGAGGGTGATCCGATGCAAACGGCGCTGCTCATGGAGAACGTGCTGGGCTTCGAGGCCCTGGCTGAGGAAGACAACCGCGTGCGCTACCAGATCGGCGAAGGCGGCGCAGGCACCTACGTGGACATATTGCACCTGCCCGGCACGGCCCCAGGCCTGGTATCGGCAGGCACGATCCATCACGTAGCCTATCGCACACCCAACAGTGACGAGCAGGAAAGCTGGCGCGAGTTGCTGTACAGGGTAGGAGCACACCCTACGAACATACGAGACCGGCAGTACTTCCAGTCGATCTACTTCCGCGAACCGGGTGGTGTGCTGTTCGAGATAGCCACTGACACCCCAGGCATGACCTACGACGAAACGTTGGAAGACCTGGGTTCTGACCTGCAACTCCCGCCCCAGTACGAAGGATTGCGTTCCGGGCTAGAGCGGAGCCTATCGCCCATCACGATCCCGGGCGTGGGCACTATCCCGAAGGTGCGAGCACTCTAAACGAATGGCAGATAACAGGCGGCAGGAAAAGACCTGCCGCCTGTTATCGTTTCAGTCGTACATTACAATCAACTCGTTCGTAGGCTTGTGCGGTCGGCGCGGCGGATCAACCGATCCCCACCCCATCTGGATCAGGGCATGGGGGATCAGCCCTTCCGCAAGGTCGAGCGCACTTGCCACTACTTCCGGGCAAAAGAGAGGCGCGCACATCCAGCCGGTATCAAGACCCAGGCTATAAGCACTCAACAGCATGTTCTGGATAGCTGCGCCAAGGCTCTGGATGGCCATCGTCACCTCGGCCTCCTGTCGCTGCCGGTCGGGGTAAACCTGCAAATCGGCCAGGTAGAGGCAGGGGATAACCAGCACGGGGGTATTCATTATGCGGACGTGAGAGGCTCGCGCCCGCGCCTCTGTCGCTTCACGGTCGCCACCGTCCATCTCAAGATTGCGCCTCCACTCAGCCGCCATAGCGTCTGATAGGCGCTCCTTCAGCGCAGACTGTGTAAGCACTACAAAGCGCCAGGACTGGGCACCGTGAGGCGAGGGCGCCCAACGCGCTGCCTCAATAGTCGCCTCAACAAGCTCACGCGGCACAGGGTCGGGCTTGAACCGCCTGACAACGTGCCGTCCGCGCGCCAACGCCGCAAAACTGAGGCCGCTCCTATTGCCCCCCCTCCTGTCTCCATCGGGCGTACTTTGCCAACGGTGCACTGAAGTCGCTGTGATTGTGATCACAGGTTCGCGCTCGATTGGCATAGTGAGATACTGCGGGTACTTATCGCGCAACAGGGGAATAGCCGCTGTGTGATGCGTGCTTCCAGGCTCAGCAAGCGCAGCCGTGCCGCTTACCTGCACGTAGCTGAGGCGAGTCCAGTCGTCGCTGTAGGTGTCCAGCAGGAATGACACATGAGGATTGGCAAGAATATTGCGCACCCGCTTCAAGCGTGCTGGAGCCACGCTCTTGGGCTTGGCGTCCAACGCTATATAGATGTGCTCACCCGATGAGGCGAAGCACACAGGAACGAGATAGGGCCGGTCGGCAGCATCCGCCGTGGCGAGCCGCCCCACACGCGCCCCCAACTCTTCCGCCTGTAATGCTATGCCGGTATCAGATGTCACAGCACAACCCTTATCACAGACGACGGACGACCGGCCAACCGTTACGTCCTTTGTGGTCTGTCGTCCGTCGTCACTCCTAGTAGTGGTCGCTTTCGTCGTCCACAATCTGCGGAGGCGTGGGCCATTTGAGGTTGGGAATCACTTCTTTGCCGTAGGCTTCTATGAACTCGACCTGGTTGAGGCCGACGTTGTGGATATAAAGCTCAGTGAAGCCAACGTCTATGAAGTGCTGCAAGTGTTCGCGGTGCTTGTCGAGGTCTGCTGACATAAGCACACGGCCCTTGAAGTTCTCGGGGCGGACAATGCGCTGCATGGCCTCGAAGTCTTCGGGGTTACGTATGTCGGCCTTGGGGAAGTTCATTCCACCGTTGGGCCACTCTTTCACAGCCTGATCCGTGGCGGCTTCGTCGGTTGCCGCCCAGGACACGTGCACCTGCAGTATACGCGGCATTGTGCGGGGGTCTTTGCCCGCATCGAGAGCGCCCTTGTCAAACCTCTCTAGCAGCATCCTTAGCTTATCATCCGCAGCACCGACGGTGATTATGCCGTCACATGTCTTGCCTGTCCTCTCTGCGTTGACCGGGCCGGACGTCGCCACGTAGATCGGAGGTGGGGTCTTGGGCATGGTGTAGAGCTTCGCGCTCTCAAGCGTAAAATGGGTGCCCTTGTGCTTCACGACCTTGCCCGTAAAGAGCTTGCGTATAACCTCGATGCCCTCAGCGAGCGTCTCAAGACGCGTGACCGCTTCGGGCCAGTACTGCCCCACAACATGCTCGTTCAGGGCCTCGCCGGCGCCCAGACCAAGGTAGAACCTACCGGGAAACATCGCTTCGAGCGTGGCGGCGGCCTGCGCCAGTATCGCAGGGTGGTAGCGCCAGCCGGGCGGCGTTACGCCCGTTCCGAACTTGAGCTTGGTAGCCATGCCGAGCGCGCCCATCAAGCTCCATGCAAACGGGCTCTGCCCCTGCGACGGCACCCAGGGATGGAAATGGTCCGACACCATCAGCGCCGTCCATCCGTTGTCCTCTGCCGCCTTAGAGTAATCGATCAAGTCGCTGGGCGAGAACTGCTCGCACATGACGGCATATCCAATTGCACTCATGTTGTTACCCCTCCATTTCTAACAAACGACGGACGACGGACGACGGACGAGTCGTAGATCGTAAGTCTCAGATCGTAAGTCTCAGATCGTAAGTCATACGGCATGCGCCGCACTTATCACTTATCACTTCCGGTCACTGGTCACTGGTCACTGGTCACTGGTCACTGGTCACTGGTCACTGGTCACTGGTCACTGGTCACTGGTCACTGGTCACTGGTCACTCCCGTCGTCTGTCGTCTGTCGTCCTACCTGAACATATCACGCGCAGGGTCGATCACGAGCTCCCGCGAGCTACCCTCGGCCCGAACAAATGGATAGCCGCGCACTACGGCCACGGGACACGCATCCACCTTGCCCATCACCAGCTCGGCTGCTGAAGTCAGTTCGTCGGCAACCGAGATTATCGTAGCGTGCATCCGGTAGCCATACGGGTCGTCTTCGCCCCTGAAGTCCCTGAGAGGGGCCAGACCCGATACTCCTACAGCAATATTGATGATGCCCTGCCGCCAGGGCCTGCCAAATGAGTCGGACACGATAACAGGCACATCAACCCCGGTTTCGGCACGCACCGCCTCGCGGATCGCCAGCGCAGAAGCGTCCGAGTCCACAGGCAGCAGAGTGACCAGATGACCCCCCGGCACGTTAGAAGCGTCAACGCCCGCGTTCGCGCACACGAAGCCGTGACGCGTTTCGCATATAATGACACCCTTATCCATACGCACGATACGAGCGCTCTCCCGCAACACCACTTCGATCTGGCGCGGGTCCTTGCCCCACTTCTGCGCATAGTCCTGGGCAAACTGCGATGGCGTAACATCGTTCAGGTCCACCATACGGCCCTCAGCCTTGCTCACGATCTTCTGCGTAACTATCAGCACGTCGTCCGCGGCAAGCCGAATTCCGCCCGACTCGCACCCTGCGAGTATCAAGCGCGGCAGGTCGTCGCCCTGCTGTATCTCGGGAATATTCGGAACACCAATAATCTCAATCTTCATGGCAAGTACACTCTAACCCCTCAAAACCAACTTGTTCTTCTTGATCAATAAGACTGAGTTCGAGCACGAACCCAACACGACAGGCTACCGCAGCCTCGGCAGCACTCTCTCTATAAACGTGTGCAACCCGTCCATCTTCGGGAAGTCGAGGATGCGGAACTGGAAGTGCTTCACGCCCAGCTTGATAAGAGCTTCCAACTCGCGGGTGACCTCATCTGGAGTGCCTGCTATCACGTGGAACGGCCTCTGCTCAGGCTCCGCATGCTCGTCCAGGAACTGCACGAAACCATAATAGGTGTGCACTATGCTCTGGGGGTCGCGCCCCAACTCGCGGCAGTGGTCAGCGAGCACTTGCTGCTTGTGGGCGTACTCCTCGGCGGTGCAGAAGTTGTGGTTCCACCAGTCAGCATACTTCGCGACCACACGCAGGGTCTTTTTCTCTCCCCCGCCCGCGATCAAGAACGGTATGGGCGGGTCGGGCCGGGGCTGACACTCGGCGTTCTCGATCCTGTAGTACTTTCCCTGAAAATTGGAGGGCGTTTGCGTCCACAGGGCGCGGATGATCTGCGCAGCCTCTTCTAGTTGGTCGATGCGCTCACCCGCCGGCGGGTAAGGATAGCCGTATGCTCGGTACTCGTCTTCTTTCCACCCTGCGCCCAGCCCCAGGATGAACCTCCCGCCCGTCATAAGCTGCAAGTTAGCCGCCATCTTGGCAGTGAGTGCAGGATTGCGGTATGACTGCCCCAGCACAATATGACCAAACCGAAATCGCTCATGCCGCCCCGCCAGATAGGTGAGGGTGGTAATAGCCTCCAGCACGGGGCGCGACTCCCACTGGAAATGGTCTTCGACCCACACGGTATCAAAGTGGGGGTACAGCGCCTCTATGTAACGCTCGTTATCGCGCATAAGGGCACGCCCGGCCATCGTGGGCGTGGCCATGTCCTCATCGGAAAGCCCCCTCGGTACAGGGTAAATCACCCACCCGAAGGTTATGTCTGCATTTGCCATTATCTACGCCTCTGATTTGATCAAAATAGCAGCTCGCTACTTACGAGAACGCATACTGCATCGCGTTCTCCTGGCGGTATGCATCGAGCCGGGCCAGATCGTCAAGGGTATCTATGTCCAGTTCCGTGCCCGCCGAGTGATACACCCGCACCTGCGCCCCCGCCGACTTTGCAAGCGCCATGTGCGCCTCGAAACTGCTGGGGCCGAAGGCCAGTTGTGCCAACCCGACAGGGTGGCTGAGCAGCGCATTCGTGCCGGAGCCGTGCCTGTCGGGCGCCAACACTATCGTGCCCGCGCTCTCGCCCTCACGGACCATACCTGCTATATCCTGGGATGTAAGCAGGGGCAGGTCGGCGAACAGCACGAGAAGCGCATCAGCGCCTTCAGTCTGCGCCCACTGTCTCCCCTCTTCAAGCAGATTGTTCAATCCCTGCCGGGTTTGTGGGATCACAGATACAAAAGGAGGCAAATCCAGTTCACCCTGCTGCTGGCTCACGATGGCTATGTTATCGATCACACCGGATGCATTCAGCGCATCCAGCACGTGCGAAAGCATCTCGCCCACAAGTGCACCTCGCTCCTGCGGCGACAGCACGGTCGCCAGCCGCGTTTTGGCGTTGTGCAGACCCTTTACGGGTATTACGGCCACTGTTTTCATATAGTCACCAATAGCTCTGATATTTCAGTTTTCGCGCGCGGAGGTCTGCTGATTGCCTGCCAACTGCTGGCAAAAACGCAAAGTCACCTCACCCAGGGCACGCCTATCATCGTCACTTCTCATTATAGTATCTGCTATTTCAACCGCTATGCCCAGTGCTTCAATGCGCGGTGCATCGTGCTCATCCAGGCGGTCTATTATCATACCGTCTATCACTCCCTGATAGATCCCTGCCACTCCGAAAGGCGACACTTCGTAGCCCATTGAAGCCAGCATAGCAGCCGCAGGACCTTTGAGCGCCACCCCGCCCACGATAGGGCTAACGGCCACCTTAGGCGCGCTTGATGCGGCCAGAGCATTACGCAGTCCCGGCACTTTGAGTACAGGGCCAATGCTGACAAACGGGTTGGAGGGGCAAAGAACGACAGCCTGCGCATTTTTTATAGCTACAAGCACCTCAGGTGTGGGCTGCGCCTCTTCAATGCCCTTTAGCACAACTCCTGACACGCTATCTGCGTGCCTGTGGGCGACAAAGTAGGTCTGGAAGTCGAGCAGGCCATCCCCGGTCTGGACAAATGTCTCTACGGGCTCGTTGCACATGGGCAGGATGGCGCTTTGTATGCCCAGCGAGGTGCTCATCTGGGTAGTGATATCGGTCAGGGTGCGGCCCTGACTCAGCAAATATGTGCGGAGGAGGTGGGTGGAAACGTCCATGTCGCCGAGCAGGAACCACGAATCGACTCCATACCGGGCCAGCATTTCCATGCCCTTCGTCGTGTCGCCTTCGAGACCCCAGCCCTGCGCTCTATTCGACAACCCCGCTAGGGTGTACATGACAGTGTCGATGTCGGGCGAGATATGCAGACCCCACAGCTTGAAGTCGTCGCCCGTGTTGACCACAACGCTCAGCGCACCGGCGGGCAAACTCATAGCAAGCCCGTGCGCCAACTTTGCGCCTCCCACCCCGCCCGCGAGAGCAAGTATCGAGGGCGTAACGGGCTCCGGTTGCTCTGTGCTGCCTATGCTGTGGAGGTCTGCCTCCCTACGGCTAGAGTCCGTAGACATCTATCTCCTCTATAGACAGGTATATGGTAACGCGCTTTTGCTTGCTATAAACAGAGCGACCCTGCTCTTCGCCTTTTTCTTTGTTATAGTAGCGCACGGCCAGCGCAGTAATGTCAGCTAGAGCGCGATCATGATCGTAATCGAGCTCGATGCGGCCACGAATAGTGACGTACTTATAGCCGTCTACTATGCATACCGAGATGCGAGGGTCGCGCTTGAGGTTTCTCTCCTTCAAGCGGCCCACTGCCGTATTCATCATTATGCGATCGCCCTGCAATTCGTACCACACGACCGTCTGCTGGGGCGTTCCATCTTTGTTTATGGTTGCCAAGGCAGCAAAGTGCTTCTCATTCAAGAAGTCCCTCACTACCTGTGTTAATTTCTGCATTGCTTGTCCCTTATTTCGTCATTATTGGCGAGTTATTCTATTTGCTATCTCGTATGGTGCCGGGCAGGTCCAACATGAATGGTCATCGGTTGCTTCGTGGAAGAGCGCCCTGGTTGCATTGTCATTCTGAACGAAGTGAAGAATCAGACTCCTCAGCACAGGGCTTGGCCAATAGACTCTTCGCTGCGCTCAAAATGACAAAGGGAGTGGGTTGGTCACGCTCAGGCTAAGGCCTATTCCGATACGGCCCTGCCCCACACGTCTACTTCCTACTTGTCACGCGCCACTGTGATCTTGTGCACTGCAGGTGCTACCTCGTCGCGGTACACATCGAACGCGTCAGGATGGCTGACGTTGGGCAAGCTGATCAGGGCCTGGTCGAAGCCGAGTTCCGCCAGTTTGCCGAACTGGTCAATGGCTTGCTGCGGCGATATGCTGCCCTGCGCCCCGTTGCGTGTGACATACATGCGGTCAAGGCTAGTCTTCTCGATATCGGTATATGGCCGCCCCTCCGTGTCGCAATGCCCCTTCAGCACGCCCAGCTTGTGCCTCAGCACATCGTCGCCCATTCTTGCGAATAGGTTGCAGGCGTCGCCATACTTGGCGATGAAGCGCAGAGTCTTGGTTTCGCCTCCACCGCCGATCAGGATTGGCGGGTGGGGCTTGGTCAAAGCCTGTGGCGAGTTGAGCGTTTCGGCCAACTGGTAGTGCTTGCCGTTGTATTGCGTCACTTCGCCCGACCACATCAGGTGCGCGATCTGCAAGGTTTCCTCCAGCCGCTCGAAGCGCTCTTTGAGGGGAGGGAACGGCACGCCCAGCGCCAGGTGTTCACGCTCGAACCACCCTGCCCCTATTCCCAGATAAGCACGCCCACGCGACAGGACGTCGAGCGTGGTGACGGTCTTGACGAGGATGCCGGGGTGGCGGTATGTGACGCCCGTAACCATAGTGCCAAGCTTGATCTTCTGCGTTTGCCCCGCGATAAAGGCGAGGGCACTGTAGCTCTCAAGCATGGGCTCCTCAGCCTGGCCCAGACCGGGGATCTGGAAGAAGTGGTCCATTACCCAGAAGCTATCGAAACCTGCTTCTTCTGCCTTACGCCCTATAGAGCCGTAAGTAGGGCCTATGATGGCGTCGCCACCTTCCCATGTGAAATGGTTGACTTGAATACCGAGTTTCATCCATGTACCTCTTTCGTATTGCATGCTTATATAAGCAAGGATTCTCTGCGCAAGGTTCTGTAGCTGACGTGTGCAATGGCTGTGCCACCAAATGAAGATCGGGAAAGAGGCGGCAAAATCGCGTCCGGGGATTTGGACGCGCAAGCGCGCCTGGATCGGCGCAGAAGTACTTCCAGTATATCACAGGGGCGCAAAATGGCCATTGCTCGCCGGCCCGATTGATGTATAATTACTTGTATCATGCGGCACCTCCCAGCCCGACCCAATCAATAGAAACGGATATATACTATGTTCGACCGTGCCACCTGGCAGGCCGTGATTGCCGCCATTCTCTCTATCATCAGCTTCGGGCTTCTTGCGCCGGCGGAATCGCCCGCCATAACGAGCTTATCCGCACCGCCTGCTGTACAGGCCGCAGTGTCCCCGCAGCAGGAATTGCTGTCGCCCGCAGAGGCAACACGTCCATTTCAAGTGGGCGTGCAGATAGGCCACTACAAGAATAGCGAACTGCCCGATGTGCTTTCTCGACTGGTGGGCAGCACTGGTACGTCCGGCGGTGGACGCACTGAAATAGACCTGAACTACGACATCGCAAATCGTATTGCGAAACTGCTGAAGGCACAGGGTGTACAAGTTGACTTACTACCCGCCACAGTGCCGACGGGCTATTCGGCTGATGCTTTCATAGCGATCCACGCCGACGGCAGCACATCCTCTACCCCGCGCGGCTTCAAGATCAGCACGCGCTGGAGTAGCGCTGTCGCAGTGCAGGACGTTTCGCTTGTAGAGAAGCTGACGGATACCTACGCAGTGGGCACCGACCTGCCCGAGGACAGCAACGTCACTCGCAATATGCGCGGCTACTATGCCTACGCTTCGTACAGACCCAACTGGCGCATATCCGCACTAACACCTGCCGCGATCATCGAAATGGGATACATGAGTAACGCGGCGGACCGCGCAGTGATGTTCAACCAGCCTGATAGAATAGCCTCGAGCGTAGTCTCCGGCGTCATGGACTTCCTCAAATCGGCCTACGGCGCGCAGCCCACCACCCGCAACTATGGCTACGGCTACGGCCTTGTGGACAAGAACATTGACCCACTGGCCACGCGGGTACCCACATCCCAACCTGGCACAGGCAACGGCTCGATGTACGGGGGCTCCTCGAGGACCACCACGGGCAACTGGCAGGTGGTGCTGTTCGGCAGAGCGCAGATCAGTATTTATGCAAACTCGGACAGTAGCTCAGTGATAGCTACAATGCCAAGAGACCTGATACTCAAGGCCACAGTGCGCAAGGGCGACTATTACATGGTGACCCTCCCCGACGGCAGAACAGGCTGGGTCAGCAGAAACTCTATAGTCGTTAAGAACTAGCTACGTCCCGGCGTCGGCCTTTCCCAACGCTGCTACCAGCGCATCAATCTTGCGCCATGCCTCGTTGGCCGAGTGTACAGCCAGGGGGGAAGCCGGGTGCGGGCCATAGCGCGCCTCGATGTAGGCAGCCGTGATCGCGTGCAGCTCCGGGCGAATGTCTGGCAGCGCCTCCGACAGCACCCTGAGGTATTCCGTTGACGTTTGCTGGGGAGCGCGGGGGTAGCCGGCAGTTCGCGCCGAGCGGAGGAGGTGGACGTATATCCGGCGCACACTGAGCGTGCCTTCCCACCCGGCCTTGCCCACCAGCGAAGCCAGGTCGTCCTCAACCTCATCTTCAGCAGCCGGACCAGCACGCCTGAAGCGTGCCAGCAGTTTCAAAAGCCACGCCTTCAACTGGGACATAAGGAGACCCCACGAGCCAAACTGCTCGTGCTCTTCGCCCTCGATGTGGTCCTTGTCACGCCGCGTGTTGCGCAACCACCTGGACATAAGAAAGACAACCAGAGCGACGATCACCACGCACGCAATCGCCACAAGGATTATCTTCCACTCCGGCGGCAAATCTAAGAGAACAGGACCCCCATATTGCCTCCTCAGGTCGGCGAAGGGGTCTACGGGCGTGGTTTGGGGCACAGGAGTCTGCTGAGGAGGCGGAGCGGTGGGAACGTCTAGGTGTATGTTGAGCCAGCTAAGCGGCCACACAATGAGCGTGATAATGCCGAATATGAGGCCGCCAATCACCACTACCACGCCCAGCACGACGTTCTGGAAGGCGCCAACAATGTCGCCCTGGCCGATCCCCTGTGCCAGCACGCCGAGTAGTAGGATCGCGCCTACGCTCGCCACAAGGAAGACACCCCATGACCGCAGGCCTGCATCGCCTGTTTCATGCCGGACGACGTCGCGATTGCTGAGCGCGAGACCGGCTAGCCCGGCCCCAAAGAAGAGGAGCGCCACGCCCCCCATCTCGGACCAGATGCTGTTGACACTGGCGCGAGCGAAGAGAGTCGCCATGAGGGCTGAGACCGCGATCATGATCATACCGAGTCTGAACTCGTTGTAGAGGCGGTCGTAGGACGCGATCTCTGTGGCGTGGAACCCGCCGAGCATCCACACCCCAAGCACCAGGAAGAGAGTGGTCAGGAAAGGCAGGAAGTAGAGCGCCGAAAGCTCAGACGGAATCGGGTTGTAGACGAAGGATAGTGCGAGGCCGAGCGCCAGACCAAGCAGGCTCATCGCTATACGCAAGGTACGCTCGGAAAAGCCACCACGCTCCAGGAAAGCGGAAGCGACAGCCCAACCACCCACTTCAAGCGCAGCAAGCACCAGAGGCTGGGGCAGTGAGAAAGTGACACTGAAGCCAAGGCCGACCCTGGTAAGCATCCATACGGTGATATAGAGCCAGCAACCGTCCATCAAGGAGAGGGCGATAGCTGACTGCGAACTGCCAAGTATGTTTTTGCCTATGGCACTATTCATGGCACAGCAACCAGATCAAAACGTCAGTTCCTCAAGCGTTTCGGCCTCGCCGATAGCGTCCACCAGGTAGTAGGTGATGCCCTGGGCCTGAATAGAGGCAGGCGATTTGCCGTGCGCGTAGTTAGAGGCACGATTAGAGCCAACAGTTTCTATCAGGGTGACAGGGTGGCCCGCCCGCCTGAGGCTCACCAGCACGTCGAGCAGGTCGGACGTGACAACGCCCGTAACTACCACTAGCGTTGCGCCTTTGGATAACGTATAGCGCTGGGCACGCAGCAAATCTTCGATGGGCAGACCCGACCACCCTTTGATGCGCGCCAGCGATTCGAGCACTCGCGTAAGCTGGCCGGGGTCGCGACTGGCAGGTATTTTCACCTGGCGGTCCGAGTTGGAGGCGAAGGCGTTGATCTGTAACCCTACCATCCACCCCTGCTCCAGCGCGTGATTGGCAACCGAAGCGGCGGTCGTTATCGCCAGTTCGAGGGTAGGAGGATCCAGACCTTCATACATATGCACGAAGGTATCCTGGTTCAGGAAAATCGACAGTTGAGGAGTAGCCGACGGCTCGAACAGCTTGGTCTGCAACTCTCCCCGGCGCGCGGTGGCCTTCCAGTGGATGTGACGCTGGTTGTCGCCGTAAGCGTACTCGCGCACAGCCCGCAAGCGTAAAGGATCGGTTGTTATCTGCTGGACAGCCTTGTAGTCGCCGAAAGGCTGACGAGCAGGAATGCCGAGACGCTCGACAGGGACATAGCGCGGGTATACGAGGAGGGTAGCGGGGGTGGAGTAGGTGGCGTAGCGCCGGAACAAGCCGAAAATGTCGCCTGATCGTATCTCGATAGGGCCGAACTCGTGCTCGCCGCGTGCGGCGCATAAGAAGGCGTAGTGGCGGGTGACGCGTTCGTACCAGCCGAGGGAGATCGAGGAGCTAAAGCCCAGAGTGCGCGCTTTGGAAGAATAGGAGAAGGTGTGCGAAACGAGCTTAAGGGTGGCAGGGTACTCGTCCTCAATGGTCAGCCAGGGCAGAGGCAACAGCTTGTTGTTCACGAATACGTGATCCATCGCCACTTCTTCGCCCCAGAAAGCGCGCGTGTGACTGAACCTGCGTTCGATCTGCAAATTGACAAGGCACCAGCGTGCCCACGCCCACGAGCCCAGCAACACCACGGATAGTAGCACTCCCAACCCGAACAGCGGCTGGCTGAAGAAGAGCGCGCCAACCACCAGCATCGCGACCGCGCCCCCCACCCACGCTCTGGATATCTGGCTGATCATGATCACTTCGGACGGAGCAGCAGATTGGGCCGTATCAGATACAGCTGCGGTTGCAAGCGCGGATGTTTGTGTTGACATGGCTGCCTGGCCCGCTAGACCGCGTTCTCTACAGGCACAGGCACGCTCTCCACGATCTCGGCGACTACCGCAGCGTTGTTCCGTCCACGCAAGCGCGTGCGCGAACCAAGCATAACGCGGTGGGCCAGGGTGGGCACGGCCATGCGCTTCACATCGTCGGGCAAGATGAAGTCGCGCCCCTGCATAGCGGCCAGCGCCTGCGAAGTGCGCAACAGGGCCAGCGTCGCACGAGGCGATGCTCCCAGCTCGACAGCATCGTGGCGGCGCGTGGCACGTATGACCTGAACGATGTAGCCTTCTACCACCGGAGACACATAGACCGCCCGTACCGCGCGCTGTGCGCTTATGATCTCGTCAGGTCCGGCCACAGGTTGCAGGTCGCTCAGTGGATTGGCTTCCTGGAAGCGTCGTATAATGCCGCGCTCATCCTCCTCGGACGGGTAGCCGATCGACAATTTCACCAGAAAGCGATCAAGTTGAGCTTCGGGCAAAGGGAAAGTGCCTTCCAACTCGACAGGGTTCTGGGTTGCGAGCACCATGAAGGGGCGCGGCAAGGGCACTGTTTCCACATCGATCGTCACCTGACGCTCTTCCATAGCTTCCAGGAGCGCCGATTGCGTGCGCGGACCGGAGCGGTTGATCTCGTCCGTCAGAACTATCTGGCTAAAGATCGGGCCGCGCCTGGTCTCGAACTCGCCCGTGCGCTGGTTATAGATTGAGGTGCCTGTGATGTCGGACGGCAACAGGTCGGGCGTGAACTGTATGCGGCTAAAGGAGCAGGACAATGACCGGGCGAGCGCCTTTGCCAGTGTGGTCTTCCCGATCCCCGGTACATCCTCTATCAGCACGTGCCCCTCGCACAAAAGCGCCACCAGCAGTAGCTCGGTCTCGGCGCTCTTGCCCACCATCACGCGGGCGATGCTGTCTTGCACACGCTGCGCCAGGTCCACCACCCCTGTGGCCGGTGAATTGAGCGGGTTGGTGCCGGGGACCGAAGATTGACGCCCGTTGTTCGGGACAGATGCCATTGTGCACTCCTCTATGCAGTTCTATGCTATCTATAATACACAGTGAGACAAACGAAAGGGTTCCCTGCAGGGAACCCTTTCGTTTGTCCGTTATTTCTCTACCGGTGGGGGACCCCAGTAATCAGCATTCTCGGCCATTTGAACCAGTTCGCGCCAGGGACCTGTCAGACCCTCGTCGGTCACTCCATAGAAGATACGCATCGAGCTATCCGGGTAACGCGCCACAAGGTCGTAGCGGGCTGCGCCCGCCCTGTGTTCTCGTCTCCACAATCCTACCTGTGCGGTAGGGTGCCAGGCCAGCTCTGCTGCGCTGGGATCCCCATGCTCATGCTGGGTAATCGCGTAGAGCCACAGACGGCGTGCCGACTTGCGGGTAACGTTGTGTACCACGCTGGACGGATTACGCAAGTCGCGCATGGTATGATACAGGACTTTGCCCTTCTCTTCTGTGCTGATGATCTCTACGCCAGTGGTGGGCGAAGCGGGCCCACCCGCTGGTGGATTGCGTGCGGCGGATGAGGACGCGGCAGTCGCTGAAGGTGCGCCCCTACCCTGCCCTGCATCTGTCGCACCTTTTGCGGCTTCGATAGCAGTTGTCTGCTCATCCGGCTTGGTTGCCTTGCCGCGGCTGCGGCCTCTCCTGGGTGCTTCCATAACCTGTGCAGGCATGGCTTCTGCCGCTACCTC
>JBBRDO010000106.1:0-15578 GCA_038203825.1 Chloroflexia bacterium
TCTCGAAATCGCCGGGGCCGTCAAAGCAGTGGCCCACGCCCTGAGCGAGAAGGGGGAGAAGAGCGCCTATCAGCGCGTCTATGGCGAGCTTTACCGGCGCTTCAATGTCTCCGGGTACAAGAACCTGCCGACCGCCCGCTATGAGGAGGCGATGGCCTGGCTCAAGGGCTGGCATGAGGAGATCACTGGGAATACAGGGTAGGACCATCGCCCCAAGTTTTCGCCATGATTCCTGCTCGCCCTCGCCGTCCTACTCTACATCGGTGAGAAGCCTGTAGTGTGTAAATACCCATCCGCTCAACTGCAGGCCCTTGTATATGTACTGGATCTGGCTTATGCTTGAGCCATGTACGCCCTCATCCACGTGCTCTTGCACCTCTTCGGTCTGCACCTGGATCTGCTCGCCACTTCCCGATTAGCCGACCAGCAGAAAGACCTCGAGATACTCCTGTTGCGCCAGCAACTGCGCATCCTCCGACGCAAACTCCCCGATTCCAGACCGCCTCGCGTCTCCGGGTGGGAGAAAGGCATTCTCGCTGTGCTTGCTGTCCAATTCAGAAGATGTTCGCAAGGCACCGGCCGCAAGCTGGACGAAGCTATTCTACTGTTCAAGCCTGATACGGTGCTTCGCTGGCACAGGAAGTTAGTGAGACGTAAGTGGACCTTCCCACAGGAGAAACGGACTGGCAGACCCGCTGTCCCAACCGAGTTGGAGCAGCTAATCGTTCGCCTGGCCACCGAGAACCCTGGGTGGGGTTATAGCAAGATCCAGGGTGAACTCCTCAAACTCGGTTTAAGCGTCAGCCGATCGAGCGTAAGAAATGTGCTAAAGCGCCATCACATCTCTCCTTCTACGCACCGTAAAAGGCAAGGCAGCAATTGGCGCTCGTTCCTGGGGCACTACGCTGGCCAAATGATCGCGTGTGACTTCTTCGCCGTGGAAACGATCCGTTTGCAGACCCTGTACGTCCTGTTCTTCATCCAGCTAGGCACTCGGCGAGTACATATTGCCGGGTGTACTGCTCACCCGACGTCTGCATGGATCACACAGCAAGCGCGAAATCTTGCCTGGGATCTCCGGGACATCCGCGACGGAGACTTGCTCACGCCCATGCGCTTTATGATCCATGACCGAGATAGCAAGTTCACCTCCTCGTTCGATGCGGTGTTTCGCTCGGAAGGAAAGGAGTGGAAAGCGTGCTTACCCCGTACCGGTGCCCCAAGGCAAATGCGTACGCGGAACGCTGGGTTCGAACGGTGAGAGAGGAATGTTTGGATCACGTACTCATTATCAGCCAAACTCATTTACGGCGAGTACTCCTGGAGTATGTGAGATATTACAACCATCGGCGGCCGCATCACGGTATTGACCAGCGTATTCCAGTGCCGCTGTCAGCGATGAGAGCATCTAGGCCAGTAACAGGAGAAGCTGTTGGCCGACGAGAAGTGCTAGGCGGCATCATCCACGATTATTACCGTGCTGATACCGATGCTGCATAGCAACTCCATCAAGCACGGACGAGTTATTGCACAGTACAGGGGTCTTAGCCGCTATGAAAGCTGATAAAGAGCGCACGTTTAGCGTCCTTATGCCGGTAAGTAGGCCGGCGATCTCGTTTCATTAGCGTACGAACGGTAAAGGAGCGTGAACTCAAGCCTTCTCCGGACTAATAGCGACCGGCGTACGATATGTATGTAGGCAACTGGCGACGTCGATCGGAGGCTCGAGACGTACTCCGTAAGCAACCCATAAGAGATCGCCACCTGAGGCAACACTGTTCCTGCGCTACCGCCGCGGTGTGATCTCCCTCGAAACCGATTATCTGACACGGATAGATTACCTACGCTTGATAAGCCAATTTGGGGGATACAAGACAGGTACTTCCCTGTGCTATAGTAATTGTACGGCTCCGCAGCAATTCGCTCGACTGATAGAGCCCAGAGTATTGTGCTACGAGCGGGGATATGCCTTGACGACGTTTGCATTGAGATAAAATCGGAAACCCTTGACGTCTATAAACAGCAACCATGTTCTGCAACACAACCACATAGCACGTGCTTACGAACTGGACTGCTTGCAACGCTACGATCTTGCGCTGCAAGCAGTCCAGCGTGCCTTGGACCTGAGCCCTAATTCGGCCGAGGCCCATGCTTGTGGTGCGTGGGTCCTAAAGCAAAGCGGACGCTTAGACGACGCTGAGGAAGCAGTACAGCATGCTCTTTCGTTCGACCCACTGTACGCACCTGCTCATAACGTCAAGGCCTGCATACTGTGGCGCCAGGGCAGAATGCTGGAAGCGGAACATTCCTTTGATTCCGCGATTGCCCTCCAAACCTCGGACACACCTCTATTTATTGCCAACTACGCAAGCATGCAGCTTACCAGGCGGCGCCCTCAGGACGCACTCGAACTTGTAAACAGAGCCTTGGCGCTCGCTCCCACCAGTGTGCGCGCTTATGTAATACGTGGCGAGGCATTACGTCAGCTGGGAGAGCATAAGGCCGCCACGGAAGCTTTCCGTACAGCACTGAGGTTTGATCCCCGCAATGCGAGCGCGTATAACAACCTGGGCCTCGTTCAGCTGGCTCAGGGTCAGGTGCATGATGCACAGGACTCTTTTAGAGAAGCGCTTCGGCTCCAGCCTGGGGAGGCCCAGGCCCAGGCCAACCTTGTGCTTGCTCTACGGGCGCAATACCCCCTGTACGGACGATTACTGGCCTTCATGATGCGAGCGAAGACTGCCAGAGGCAGAAGGTACTTCGTCTGGGCCAGCGTCATCGCGCTTACTCTGCTCGCACTCCTCCCTGTTATATTGGGCCTTGCCTATGGCGTGCAAACCGGCAGCATGCCGCCGGACGAACAGAACCTTATACTGCTTCTCGCGTTCTCTGTGTTCGCCGTGTGGCTACTTGCTGTGGCTGGCTCGCTCATTTTGCGGCCCGTTTTCAATCTGCTGCTCAGGCTTGACGCGCGCAATCGAGCGGTCGTACGTTTCGAGCCCGCAGACGTGCTGGGTGCTGGGCTGCTTTTCATGGCGCTATTCAGCCTCCTTGTTTATGGAGTATTACTCGTTACCTCCGGCCCCTTTGTTACAGCTTCCCTCGCGGCTCTACAGGCAGGTGTGGCCGGTCTGCTCTCAATATTGCTTTCTAATGGAGTAAGGAGGCTGGACCAAGATACCGCGTTTCGTCGTTGGGTCAGCTGGGCCAGTTATGCGGTGCTGACCGGCTCCCTCTACGCGATAGCTGTTGGGCTGGCGCTCAACATCATTTCCAACATGAGCTGGGTGCTATGGCTGTTTAGCGGCAGTTTATTCGTCTATGGTGTTCTCTGGATTCTGCGAGGCATGGACGTGCTCAAGGTACCGGCCGGCGCGCGCCGCTCTTTAATGCAATGGCTGCTCGGCATCGCCGGCATCGCGGCCATAACGGCCATTACAGCCATGGGATTGGGAATGGAACTGTCCTGGGCGGTGCTGACGGGCGCGTTTATGGCTTCAGTGGGTTCTGTTGTTACAACACACAGAACGGTTCGCGACGCGCGCTTGTACAGGCAGTGGGTTACTCGGTACGGGGAAGTAAGCGCCCAGAACCGAACAGTGCTTCTCTTCATGAGTGCCTGCGTGTTGCTAGCGGCCATCTTCCTTGTACTTCGCTATCTGATAGCAGGATAGCTGGCTACATACTTGCTGTCCACGGATCAACTCATGACTCCCCGGGCAGTCGACGCGCTGAAAGGATATTGCGCCACGTAACTAGCGGAAGGAACTCAAAATGCTCGGTTCAGAAGAGAATATAGCCGCCATACGTGCGGCCTTGGACATAGCCCCTGACAATATCCCTTTGAGATTGCACCTTGCGAAACTCCTTCAGGAGCACCTTCGCAACGATGAGGCGCACCAGGAGTTTCAGACTGCTCTGAGACAACTGAAATCCGCCATCATCCAGAGGCCTGCAGATGCCGACCTTTACAGGCTTATGGCCGACGCCCAGCAGGCGTTGGGCGATGAGGCCGGTGCCATGTCAAGCTTCGGTATTTCGGTCGCGTTGCAACCGTACGTTGGGCACACCGGACACACCGGGCACACCGGACACACCGGGCACCTTCGCGGTGACTCACCTGACACGGCATCAAGCGCTGAAGATCCAGAAGCACAGAATCAACTGGAGAAAGAGTTAGGGCAACTCGGTCCTCTGGAGCGTTTGGCCATGGGGCGCGACGACAGTGGAGATATGGAGCCTCAAGAGGAGCTCGCAGAAAGACCCAAAATAAAGTTCGCTGACGTTGGGGGCATGGAAGAGATCAAAGAGCAGATTCGCATGTCTATCGTGTACCCGTTCCAACACCCCGAGATGTTTGCCGCGTATGGCAGGCGAGCAGGGGGCGGGCTATTATTGTTCGGCCCGCCAGGCTGCGGCAAGACCTATATCGCTAGGGCAACGGCGGGAGAGGTGGGCGCCGCCTTTATCCACGTGGGCATCAGCGACGTGCTTGATATGTGGCACGGAGAGAGCGAGCGGAAGCTGCATGCTATTTTCGAGGCTGCTCGTCGGCTACGGCCGACCATACTGTTCTTTGATGAGCTAGAAGCTCTGGGAGGCAACAGACTTGATATGCGCCAGCACTTCCAGCGCACGCTGGTCAACCAGTTCCTTTCCGAGATGGACGGCATGGAAGGAGATAACAGCGAAATCCTTGTGATAGGTGCAACCAACAGTCCATGGCACGTGGAGCCGGCACTTCGCAGGCCTGGACGGTTCGAGCATATCATATTCGTGCCCCCGCCCGATCAAGAGGCTAGGCGGGAGATACTGCGGTTGCACTTGGCCGGGAAACCGGCGGCGGAAGATGTTGAGGTGCCACGTCTAGCGCGTGATACTGAAGGGTTCAGCGGCGCTGATCTGCGGTCGGTGGTAGATGCCGCCTCAGACCAGGCGCTGCAAGATGCGATGCGCAGTGGCAAAGTGGTTCCGTTCAGTACGAACTTGCTTCTCGCGGCCTTGCGTAAGACGCGGCCAAGCACGCTTGAATGGCTCAGCACAGCCAGGAACTACGCGATCTACAGTAACGAAGGCGGCCTCTACGATGAGGTAGCTGCCTACCTCAAGAAGCGCAAACTTTTGGGCTGAGGTATAGAGCCCTATCTTGGACTTCAGGCTGGTTGACAAACTATTCGTTGACGTGCATACTATGTGAACTTGTTACCACTCCTATCTGGAGTGGCACCCGAGTACTTGCTCGTCCAGATATTATGCCGGAAGTGCTTGTTGTCGTGTTCTGTCACGAGGTATTGCAGTGTACGAAGATAATGGTGTCCTCACAACGGGCGAAGTTGCCACACGTCTGGGCGTTGGTCGCAGGCGAGTGCAAGCGCTTATCCAGGGTGGCCGTCTCAAAGCCCATCGTGCAGAACCTGCTGAGCTTGCTTTCCTTTTGGAGGCCCAGCGGATCAGGTCCGTACCGGCTGCGGGCTTGCTGCTCATTTATGCTCTGGATCTTGGAGCTGTAGTCGACCGGCCAAGTGGCTACCCCAAGGGCAGGCCACGTAAGACTAACGACGGCAGCAACGACGGCAGGTAGGTATCCGGCCGCGATATACGCCCTGCTTGAGGTCAGCTGATTTTCAGTCAGACCACCGCTCCACTGCTCAAACTACAAAGAAGTACGATGAGGCTACCCGATGAATGTCTTCGATATACGTGATCAACTCATTGCCGGCTACAAAACATATGTCTCGAGCTTCATCAACATCCGAGACGAGGAAATCAGCAAGCGCGTACGCGAGAGCCTGGACAGCGGAGCCCTCTGGCCGGATCCACTTACCCAGCTAAATCCTTCCTTTGAGCCGGGCGAATGGATTGATGACCTGGTCGGAGAAGGCGTGCTCCATTCCGAGTGCGCCAGGGTCTTTCGCATAAAGCGCGATCTCCAGGACCCGGGCCAACCTCTACGGCTGCACAGACACCAATCGGAGGCAGCACGCACCGCCCGCAGCGGCGCAAACTACGTGCTTACAACCGGCACCGGCTCAGGCAAGAGTCTCGCCTACATAGTGCCCATAGTAGATCATGTATTGCGCCGGGGGAGAGGCAAGGGTATTCAGGCCATCGCGGTCTACCCGATGAACGCCCTGGCAAACAGCCAATATGGTGAACTTGAGAAGTTCCTCAACTTCGGTTACCTCGACGGCAAAGGCCCTGTCACCTTTGCCCGTTACACCGGCCAGGAGTCGGACGTTGACCGCCAGGCCATCATGGCAAACCCTCCAGATATCCTGCTCACCAACTACGTGATGTTAGAACTCATCCTCACCCGCCCTATTGAGCGGCCACTCATTGAGGCGGCTAAAGGTCTGCGCTTCCTGGTGCTTGATGAACTGCATACGTACCGCGGGAGGCAGGGCGCGGATGTGGCCCTGCTCGTGCGTAGGGTACGAGATCGTCTGCAAAGTCACGAAACGCCGCAACCTCTCCAATCGCTACAGTGCGTTGGCACTTCTGCTACATTGGCAGGAGTTGGAACCTATGAGGAACAACGGTCCCAGGTAGCCGCTGTTGCCACTCGCCTCTTCGGCTCGGAAGTTCGTCCCGATAGTGTCATAGGCGAAACGTTGCGCCGCGCCACACACGAGCGTGAGCTGAGCGAACCCGAGTTTGTGAGCCTGCTCACCCGTCGCGTAGCCGACCCCGAAATACGCCCGCCCACCGCCTTCGCTGAGTTTATCAAAGACCCGCTTTCCATATGGATCGAGAGCACATTCGGGGTGACCGCTGACCCGAGCGGGCGTCTTGTGCGATCTACACCGCAGAGCATAGAAGGACCGGAGGGTGCGGCCCGCAAGCTGAGCAAGCTGACAGGGGTTGCGGAGGAACGCTGCGCTCACGCTATTCGCGAAGGCTTTCTAGCAGGCTATACCTGTGAGCGCAACCCAGAAACCGGCTTCCCTGCATTCGCCTTCCGCCTGCACCAGTTCATCTCGAAGGGCGATGCTGTGTACGCTTCACTCGAACAGGAAAGCAGCCGGTACATCACTGTGCATGGGCAGAAGTACAAGCCCGGCAGCCGAGATCACGTATTGCTGCCCGTGGTCTTCTGCCGGGAATGTGGTGAAGAATACTTCGTAATCAGGCGCGCTTATGACAACGACGGTGACGGTAGCGGCGGTTACACATACATTCCGCGTGACCTGGGAGACCAGGCCGATATTGGTGCTAGCGAAGCGGGGTTCCTCCACTTCAGCTCGGATGAGGCGTGGCCGTCCGACTATGACGAAATGCTCGACCGCCTCCCGGAAGACTGGGTGGAAGACCAGAGCGGGGTACGCCGAGTAGTAGGCTCTCGACGTAAAGACCTTCCCACAGCCGTCAGAGTAGCTCCCGACGGACGAGAGAAGAAAGGAGAGGGCAGCTGGGGAACTAAAGACGATGGCAGCCTATTGTGCCACTACATAGAAGCCCCATTTCGGTTCTGCCTCAATTGCGGCGTATCGTATGACTTCCGCCAGCAAAACGACTTTGCAAAGCTGGCCCTTCTTAGCTCGGAAGGGAGAAGCACCGCCACCACTATCCTCAGCATGTCGGCAGTGCGCGAGCTCCGGAGATCAGACCTTCCCCGCCGCGCTCGCAAGCTCCTCAGCTTCACCGACAACCGCCAGGATGCTTCCCTGCAGGCGGGCCATTTCAATGATTTCGTGGAGATAGGCCTCTTGCGCTCTGCTCTTTACCGCGCGGTCCGTGACTCGGGCAGCGAAGGCCTCGACCATGCCTCCCTGACCCAGGGAGTTTTCTCTGCCATCCACTTGCCTATCGAGCTGTACGCCAGCGACCCGGATGTGCGCTTCCAGCTCCTCAAAGAGACGGAACGGGCGCTGCGTGAGGTGCTCGGCTATCGGCTGTATCGTGACCTGAAGCGTGGCTGGCGCATCACCTCTCCGAACCTTGAGCAATGTGGGCTCCTTCGCATTGACTATCTATCCCTCGATGATGTATGCGGGGCAGAGGACGTGTGGGCTGATCGCCATCCGGCACTTGCTTCCGCCACCCCGGAGACGCGGGCCAGGATATCTCGTGTCTTGCTTGATTTCATGCGGCGCGAGCTTGCGATCAAGGTAGACTACCTGGACCAGGACGCTCAGGAGCGCATCCAGCAGCAGAGCAGCCAGCGCCTCATAGACCCCTGGGCCATCGACGAGAACGAGAAGATGGAGCACTCAAGCGTGCTCTATCCGCGACCAAGCCGGCCAGGCGACTTTGGCGGCGACGTTTATTTGTCGGCCAGAGGCGGGTACGGGCAGTATCTACGGCGGCGCACCACCTTCCCAGGGGGCGAAAGGCTGAGCGTTGAGGACAGCCAGCATGTGATCTGCGACCTACTCGAGGGCCTCAGGGTGGCGGGCCTCGTGGAAGTAGTGCGCGAAGCTCAGAGCGGCAAGGGTAAGAGCCATGCCAAAGGCAACGACAGTGATAAGGGCAAAGGCAAGGATGTGCCAGGCTACCAGGTACCGGCCTCTGCCATGTTGTGGCAAGCAGATGATGGCACGAAAGCGTTCCACGACCCGATCCGAGTGCCCAGTGCTTCAGGTCGCAGCATAGGGACGGGCAGCGCCATACGGGGAGGGCGAACCAACCGGTTCTTCGTTGATTTCTACAAGCAAGCAGCCGATGAGCTACAGGGCTTTCGAGCGCGCGAGCACACCGCCCAGGTGCCCTACGAGCTGCGTGAGGAGAGGGAAGAGGAGTTTCGTGAAGGCAAGCTGCCCGTTCTATATTGCTCCCCTACTATGGAGTTGGGCGTGGATATCTCCGAGCTCAATATGGTAAACATGCGAAACGTTCCACCGACGCCTGCCAACTACGCGCAACGGTCGGGGCGCGCAGGTAGAAGCGGCCAACCGGCCCTCGTCTTCTCATATTGCACCACGGGCAGCCCTCACGACCAGTATTTCTTCAAGCGGCCGGAGCAGATGGTGGCCGGGGCTGTGACCCCACCACGCCTGGACCTGGCCAACGAGGATCTGGTGCGCTCACACATACACGCCATCTGGCTGGCCGAGAGCCGCCAGAGCCTTGGCAAATCGCTCAAGGATATCCTCGACATCTCAGGAGACCAACCTAGTCTCGAACTGCAACCGGAAGTGCAAGATACGATCAACAACGAGCAGTTCCGCCGTCAGGCCCGGGCACGTGCCCAACGGGTGCTTGTCTCCCTGGGAGACGATCTCCTTTCGGCGGAGTGGTACAGCGAAGGCTGGCTCGATAAGGTGCTCGCCCAGGTGGCGCGGCAGTTCGACCAGACGATTGAGCGATGGCGTAGCCTATATCGGGCGGCACTTAAGCAATCTCAAATGCAGCAGCGTATAGTCCTTGATGCCTCGCGCAGTTCGGACGACAAGAACCAGGCAAAGAGGTTGCGCCGGGAAGCGGAGTCGCAAATTGATCTCCTTACCGAAGTAGATAACGTGGTACAGTCTGACTTCTACTCGTACCGGTATTTCGCCTCAGAGGGTTTCCTGCCTGGCTACAGCTTCCCCCGCCTGCCTATATCAGCCTTCATTCCGGCGCGCCGGATTAAGCAGCGAGACGAGTTCCTATCACGCCCGCGATTCCTGGCCGTCTCTGAATTTGGGCCGCGGGCCGTCATCTACCACGAGGGCTCGCGCTACCTGATCAACAAAGTGATCCTACCGGTGGGCGACAACAGCGACGACGGCGCCATCGAGCAGAACAACGTGGCCATGATGGAGGCCAAGCGTTGCGAGCGATGTGGCTACCTCCACCCGATCACCGATGGCGTTGGGCCGGATCTATGCGAAAACTGCCACGCACCGTTGGGTGAACCACTGCGCAAGCTGTTCCGCCTGCAAAACGTCTCTACAAAGCGGCGTGACAAGATAAGCTCCGACGAGGAAGAGCGCCAGCGCATGGGCTACGAAATAATCTCCGGCGTTCGCTTCGGCGAGCACGAGGGGCAGCCCTCCATGCGAACGGCTTCGGTCGAGCCTCAGGCTGGTAACAAGGGTAAAAGCGCCGACGACAAGAGTGGAAGTGGCGGAAGCGGTCCGCTAGCGCTTCTCACGTATGGCCATACGGCTACCATCTGGCGCATCAATCTCGGCTGGGCGCGCCGGCGTGACAGGGGGCAGTATGGTTTCCAGCTGGATTTGGAAAGGGGGTACTGGGCGCGTAACGAAGCACTCGAAGAAGCCGACCAATCAGATCCTATGTCCCCGTCTAAAGCCCGCGTGATCCCATATGTTGAAGACCGTCGGAACTGCCTCCTCATTCAGCCAACCGGGGACGTAGATGCAGCGTTGATGGCTTCTTTGCAAGCAGCCGTAAAGAGCGCAATACAGGTGCTTTACCAACTGGAAGATAATGAGCTGGCCGCGGAGCCGCTTCCAAGCTCGGATGATAGGCGGATCATCCTGATGTACGAATCGGCTGAGGGCGGGGCTGGGGTGCTAAAGCGGCTATTGGACGACCCCGATGCCTTAGCCGAGATGGCTCGCAAGGCTCTTGAGATATGCCACTTCAACCCGGAGACAGGGGAGGATCTCCATCACGCGCCGGGTGCCAAAGAGGATTGCGAAGCCGCGTGCTACGATTGCTTGATGAGCTATGGCAACCAGCGCGACCACAGGCTGCTGGACCGCAAAGCGATACGAGACGTCCTTATGCAGTGGGCGCGCTCGAGTGTGGACGCGGCTCCCGCCCACAAGTCCAAGCAAGAGCACATTGAGATGTTATTGCGAATAGCTGGCTCTGAGCTGGAGAAGAAGTGGCTGCGTTACATCGAAGCGCGTAACTTGCGGCTACCGACCAGGGGGCAAACTCTTATTGAAGCATGTGGCACGCGACCTGACTTCTTCTATGACGACGAGCAGACCGCCATCTACATTGATGGCCCCATTCACGATTATCCCCACCGGCAGGAGCGCGATCGGGCCCAGTCAGCGCAGATGCTATCTAAAGGTTACCTGGTTATACGGTTCGGCCACAATGAGGACTGGGACTCCGTACTGGCCAAGCACCCAGATATATTCGGCAAACTGGTAAGACTGTGAAGAGCGTAGAGAGGGCCAATAAACCATGAGCTATGCAGTTGGGTCGTTGGTGCGCGCCCGCGGGCGGGAATGGGTAGTTCTTCCGGAGTCAGAGGATGAGCTTCTTGTTCTTCGTCCTCTGGGTGGCACTGATGACGAGGTGACGGGCATCTACCTGCCCCTCGAAAAGGTGGAACCGGCTCGCTTCGATTTGCCGGATCCTCAGAAGCCGGGCGACTATCGCTCAAGCAGATTGCTGCGTGACGCGGTGCGGCTGGGCTTTCGCTCCAGCGCAGGGCCATTCCGATCGTTTGCGCGCATTGGTGTCGAGCCGCGCCCCTACCAGCTTGTACCCCTCCTCATGGCCCTCAAGCTGGACCCTATCAGATTACTCATTGCCGACGATGTAGGTATCGGCAAAACCATCGAGGCAGGTCTCGTAGCCAGGGAGCTTATAGACCGGGGTGAAGTAGACCGGTTGGCGGTGCTCTGCCCGCCCCAACTTGCGGAGCAATGGCAGGCTGAGTTGCGCGACAAGTTCCACATAGATGCCGAGCTGGTGCTGCCGAGTACGGTCACCCGGCTGGAGCGTAACACACGGTTGGGACAGTCGCTCTTCGACCTGTACCCCTATGTGATTGTTTCTACCGACTTCATCAAGTCGGATCGGCGACGAGAGGAGTTCCTGCGCACTTGCCCCGAACTGGTGATCGTCGATGAGGCGCACACCTGTGCCTTTGGTGGAGAAGCGCGCGGTGGCGGCCGTCACCAACGCCACCAACTTGTATCCGGCCTTTCTCATAACAAGGACCGGCACATGATCCTGGTGACAGCCACCCCTCACAGCGGCAACGAGGAGGCTTTCCGCTCCCTCCTGACCCTGCTGGACCCCGAGTTCGCAGGCCTGCCCGAGGACCTTTCTGGCCCACAAAACGAGCACCACCGCCGTCACCTAGCCGCTCACTTCGTGCAGCGCCGCCGGCGCGATATAAAGGCTTACTTGGACACGATCACTCCCTTCCCTGCCAGGGAGGAGACGGAACTGAGCTACAAGCTCTCCGAAGAATACAAGCGGCTCTTCGAGAAGGTGCTGCGCTATGCTCGCGAAACGGTAGCCGACACCACTCTGGGCAAGCACCGGCAGCGTGTGCGCTGGTGGTCGGCGTTGGCCCTCCTGCGGTCGCTGGCGTCCAGTCCCGCAGCAGCAGCTGCCACCTTGCGCAGCCGCGCATCGACTGCCGACACCGACACGGCGGAAGAAGCAGACGAGATAGGGCGCCGTACGGTGCTCGACCTGATGGACGCGGAGTCGGCTGAGGGCATGGACCTCACGCCAGGTAGCGATTTTGAGGGGGAGGAAGGAACGGGCGGTCAGAACCGTCGCCGGCTGCTTGAGATGGCACGTGAGGCTGACGCTTTGGTTGGTGAGAAAGATGCCAAGCTGCAGAAAGCAGTCGGCATTGTGCAGTCGCTCCTGAAAGAAGGGTATCGTCCTATCGTGTTCTGCCGCTTTATCCCGACCGCCGAGTATGTAGCCTCTGAACTGCGGGCGCGCCTGCCCAAGGATGTGCAGGTGGCCGCGGTTACTGGAACGCTGCCTCCCGCTGAGCGAGAAGCGCGCGTGGAGCAATTGGCTGAGTCGCCCAAGCACGTGCTCGTATGCACTGACTGTCTCTCAGAGGGCATTAACTTGCAGCAGCACTTTGATGCTGTCGTGCATTATGACCTGGCGTGGAACCCCACCCGCCACGAGCAGAGGGAAGGGCGAGTAGACCGCTACGGCCAGAAGAGTCCGAAGGTGCGCGTGGTCACCTATTATGGCCTTGATAACCAGATAGACGGTATCGTCCTCGAGATCCTGATCCGTAAGCACAAAATGATCAGAAGCTCACTGGGCATTTCGGTGCCTGTGCCCGTCGATACCAACCAGGTGGTGGAAGCAGTCTTCGAAGGCCTGCTCCTGAGAGAGAAAACCGGCAGCACTCAGATGTACATGCCGGGCTTTGAAGACCTCTTGCGCCCTCAGGAGAAAGAGATCCTGGCCCAGTGGGACGCCGCTGAGGAGCGGGAGAAGCGCTCGCACACCATGTACGCCCAAGAGGGGATAAAAGTGGACGAGGTAGCTGCGGAGCTACGAGACGTACGGGTGGCTATAGGGTCGGGTGTAGATGTCGCAAACTTTACAAAGGAGAGCCTTGCGGCTCAAGGAGCTGTGGTCAGCCAGAATGGCTCAGTACATTTCGACCTGACCGAGGTGCCCATTGCTTTGCGTGATGCTATGGACGTCACACGCTGGATCGAGAAGGGTAAAGGCACGAAGTTCGCGGCGCGGTTCGAGCTTCCTATCGGGGAGAGCGAGCTATATCTGAGTCGCACTCACCCTATAGTCGAGGGCCTGGCCTCCTATGTGATGGATACCGCTCTCGACCCGTTGGTGGAGAGCCTGGCCCGACGGTGCGGGGTTATACGAACCAATAAAGTGGCGACCATCACGACCCTCCTCTTACTCAGGTTCCGGTACCACATCATTACCCAGCAAGGCATAGAGGAGACGCCGCTGCTTGCCGAAGACTGCCAGCTTGTCGCATTCGAGGATGTTCCGCAGAGTGCCCTCTGGTTGGACGGTAAGAGGGCAGAAGAGCTATTGCATCTGCAACCTGACGCCAACGTCCCCGCAAGCTCGGCCAGCCACTTCCTGGGCGAGGTAATGTCGGGCTTTGACGAACTGCGGCCACGCCTTGATGAGGTAGCCATCGAGCGGGGCGAGGAATTGCTGGATGCCCATCGCCGAGTGCGTGCGGCGTCTCGCATGAAAGGGATAACTTACCGGGTCGAGCCGCAACTCCCTCCAGATGTGCTTGGTATCTACGTTTACTTGCCGAAAGCATGATCAGTGGGAGGGAAACAGACGCACCCAGGGCAGCGTTGCCGTAGACGGCGCAGACCGAAATGGGATATAATGTAGTTACAACGCGACTACATTAGGCCTTGTGAAGGTGGGGCGAACATGAAAAGTATAGGTGTGCGTGAGCTGAAGGCCAACATTAGCGAGATACTGCGAGAGGTAGAGGAGGCTGGGGAGGTTATTGAGGTGACTCGGCACGGCCAGATCGTCGCAAGGTTGGTACCTGGTAGCTGGACTGTGCCTGGAGATCGAGACCGGGATGGTGCCTGGGCCGACCTGAACTCTCTCGCCGCCGAGATCAGCGCCCTGTGGCCTCATGGCGTTACGGCCGCCGACGCTATAAACGATGTCAGGCGGGACATATGATGCCAGCCTCACCGGGCACATCTTCGGGAGCACCGCCGGGTGGGACCGTGCCTGCTCCGGTAGTGGTGGACGCCAGCGTGTGGGCCGGTTTCTTCCTGACTGCAGACAGCAGCCATGCTGCAAGCTATGCGTGGCTCGACCGCCATACTGCCGCCGGGGGGTGGGTCATATCGCCCTCAATACTCCTGACCGAGGTGGCCGCGGCTATCTCCCGCAGGCTGGGGCCGCCGGTGGGCACCCAGGCTGCCCTGAGGGCGGCCTCAGCCATCAGCAGGCTTCCTCAGGCGAGGTTTGTGCCGATGGATGCCTCATTGATGGGCGAGGCTACAGATGTGGCCGCCAACCTGGGGCTGCGCGGGGCCGACTCGATTTATGTGGCAGCAGCCAGGCGGCTCGGCCTCCCGCTTCTAACATGGGATAATGAGCAGCTCACAAGAACTGCAGGCATCATTACGGCTTTGCACCCCTGATTCTGGGAACCGAGAATGCAGACCAAACAACGCGACAACTTCACTACAATCCATACTGAGGGTTCGATCCTGCCAGCCGACCTCTTGCAGCGTGTCGCTGATGGTGATGCATCCCTGAATGGGTTGCGGCCGGAAGATTACCACCTGTCAAAGGGCGAGAAGCTCAACGAGGCCACCAACCGCTCGTGGAACCATCTGCTTGGCGCGTGGGCTAGCTTCAAGGCGATTGCTGAACGGCACCACGGTGACCCCGGCACGACCGAGACCCGCGAGAAATGGCTGCTACCCTTATTCCAGGAGCTTGGTTACGGCCGCCTTCCGACTGCCCGGGCTGTAGACGTCAGCGGCAAGAGCTATCCAGTGTCGCATACGTGGGGGCACGTTCCTATCCACCTGGTGAGCGCAGGCATCGACCTCGACAGGCGCACAGCGGGCGTCGCCGGCGCGGCGCGCTCCAGCCCTCACAGCATGGTGCAAGAGCTTCTGAACGCCTCTGACGAGCACCTGTGGGCATTTGTGTCGAACGGCAGACAGCTGCGTATTCTGCGTGATAACAAGAGCCTCACACGACAAGCATACGTCGAGTTTGACCTCCAATCAATGATGGATGGCGAGGTCTATTCGGACTTCGTGCTGCTGTGGCTCTTGTGCCACGAGTCGCGGGTGGAGGGCGAGCAAACCTCCGAGTGCTGGCTCGAAAAGTGGTCCAAGGAAGCCCAGGAGAAGGGAACTCGCGCTCTGGACCAGCTACGGAGTGGGGTGGAGGCGGCCATAAATGCCCTGGGCAGTGGCTTT
>JBBRDO010000107.1:0-15467 GCA_038203825.1 Chloroflexia bacterium
CTTTCGTTGGGGCCAGTGAAGTGGTTGCCCACCGCCCAAATATCATTCGCAGTGTACGCGTCTACCGCCGTTAGTGTGCTGTCTGGTGGATTCGGGCTGGGAACCACATCCCATTGCGTGCCATTCCAGTGCAGGATTAAGGTTTGACCAATACTATTACCATTTACATAGTCGCCAACCGCCCATACATTATCCGAAGCTAAGGAGGTAATACCAAATAGAGTAGCTCGTGTGCCAGGATCGGGACTGGGAACGATGGCCCATGTCGCCCCATCCCAATGCATTGTCACGCCCTCGCTAAGTCCGATCATCCTATCCCAGTAATAACCCACGGCCCATGCGTCATTGATCCCTATGCTAGCTACTCCTTGTAGGACGTTCTCTGGGGAGGTAGTGTTAGGGCTTGGAACGATACTCCATTGAGTACCGTCCCAGTGCATGGTCAGGGTTTCTCTCATTGCATCAGCATTAGCGGAGTAACCCACTGCCCACACGTCGTTTGAGGCCGAAGCACTTACAGAACGCAATATATTGTCGTGTGCTTCGGTATTAGGGCTTGGCACGATGTTCCAGTGGATACCATTCCAGTGCAGGGTCAAGGTGCGGCTTATGCTGTCGGTGCTGGTGTAGTATCCGACAGCCCACACATCGTCAGACGCTACTTCCTTTACCCCATACAAGAAGTTGCTTCCACTCGCAAAGTTGGGGCTAGAGACTAAGTGCCACGCTGGGTCACAAGTTGTGGTGATAGTTGGGGATACAGCCACTTTGGGTTCCAAGGGAGTAGTGGCGTTTGCAAGACTGAGTGTTCGATATGCCGGATTGGATGCCAACACACCCTGAGCATCAAAGAGAGTTGCGCCGTTGGCACCAACGCCCACGCGCACAATAATCCACACAAACGCCACGAGAGCTAGCAACAGCAAGGCTATTTTGACGAAGAAGCGCCTATTCATAGCAAACCTCCTCTTTATCAAAGCGAGATGCTCAATGTAACCAATGCAGAAGCGCGTATTCGGTTGGCAACGTAAGTCAATTCTCCAAGAAAAGTGGCGAAAACCTCAATACCGTATTTGATCTCTTCTGCCCAGCTAAACAGGTGTGTCAATCTACGATCTACGCCTGGCCTTCTTGCTGAAGCGTATCTTCCACACGACCAGCATCGCTTCCAGCACGATCCTGCCGGTCATCTTGCTCTTGCCCACTTTGCGGTCGACGAAAATGATAGGTGTTTCGCGCACCTTATAGCCCATCTGGTGGGTGCGGTGCGTGAGCTCTATCTGGAACGAATAGCCGTTCGAGTCCACGTTTTCGAGGTCGAGAGCTTCCAGCACTTCGCGCCTGAACGCCTTATACCCACTTGTCAGATCGTGGTACGGCGAAAAGAGGATCAAACGCGCATACTGTGAGCCTCCCTTGCTGACCAGGGTACGCAGAACTGACCAGTTGCGCGTGCCGCCGCCCTTGATGTTGCGCGACCCCAGTACGAGGTCGGCCCCGTCCTCGATCTCGCGTACGAACTGCGAAAGATGAGCGGGGTTGTGCGAGAAATCGGCGTCCATCTCGAAAAAGAGGTCGTAGTCCCTCTGTAGACCCCACTTGAAGCCGTCGATATAGGCTCGGCCCAGGCCCTCCTTGGCCGCCCTGTGTAGCACATGCACCCTGTCGCGATGTTTTTTCGCCAGCCTGTCGGCCAGTGCTCCCGTCCCATCGGGCGAGTTGTCATCCACTACAAGTATGTCGTAAGGCCCCCGCGCCAGTATCTCTTCGACCACGGCCTGCAGGTTCTCTATCTCGTTATATGTCGGGAGGATTATCAGTATCTTCATAAAGTGTATGTCATGCCAGGTGATGGGCTATTGCTAGGGCAATTCGTAAGTCGCAGGCTGTACCTTGTAATTGCCCCTTTCGGTAATGATGGCCTGATTGCTCTTACTCCTGTTGGTTAACTTCTGTAGCCATACCCAGAGAGTATACAACACGGGCAGGATATAGATCGCCAGAGCCGACATCGTCTGTATGGTTCGCGGGTCTGTGCGGTTCCACAGCCAGAGGTAGTCCCACACAAAATAGTTCAGCACGCCTCCCAGGCAGAATAGCAGCGTGCGTACTACGTACGTATTTTGTGCGGCCAGCGGAACCGTGAGCGCGATCAGCCACAGGATGTACCAGGGCTGGAACCAAAGCGACGCCACGATCAGATAGACGAATATTATCTCATAGAACGCCTTCAACGTCCTATCTATCAATTTAGCACGCCCCTCTTGCGTGGTGGCATTGGGGGTGAGAAATACCCACACGGCCAGCGCAATGGCTACCAGCCCGACAATCGCATAAGCGCCATTGCGCACCAGGCCTTCCGCCGTGCCCTGCTGTACTTTGTATGTCCCTGTCAACGTATCGAGGATCACCTTTGGAATTGATGCTGTAAAAAGCGTCCCCCGGTTTCGGGGCAAAAGGCCCTCCAGGCCCGTCCAGAACGGCGCGTACAGTATTGCTGCCAGCGCCACCGATATCCCCGCGCCCAGGCCTATGTTGGCAATAGGTTTGCGCGGCGCACGCCCTTCCACCCGCTGGGCTCGGTCTCGCCACAGCGCAGCCACCGCAGTCGGTATCAATAGCACAGGCACGAACTTGGCAAGCGCTCCCAGCAGGATCGCGGGTATAACCAGCGTTTGCCTCGCCCGCACGAAGAAGAACACGCCGGCGAGCACGAACATGATCACTACGGCGTCGTTATGCCCGTTGCCCGCTATCTCAAATAGTACCAGCGGGTTCCACGCGAACAACAACATGCCGCGAAGCGCCCACTCGGGCCTGACTGCGCGCAGGATTCCATAGCTGAGTAGCACGCCTACAGCATAGGCGGCAATCACCAACAGCTTGAACGCTATAAGGTTGCCCCAGAGATTTCCACCGGCCAGCAGGCTCGTGCCTGCAGCCAGCAATTCCCACACTGGGCCATAGGGCGAGGACTCGCCCCGCCATGCCACGTACGCCTGCAAGGGGTCGCCCACGATGCTGCCGGGTACGGTCGTAAATGGGTTCAGGGCATAGTGAGATGTGAGGCGCGCACGAAATATCTGGTCGAACAGGTCTGCCGCTCCCACAGGGTACATAAACAGCAGGTTGAGGGCCGAGAACGCCCCGCCCGCGCATATCAGTACGAACGCGGCCCGCTTGAAGGCGCGCGTCACACCCTCGGCAGGAGGGCATATGCGGAACGCCGCCCAGTAGCAAGCGAACACTACAACCCAGGTAAAGGCCCACTCATTGGCTGATTGGGGCGTGGCCTTGCTGATCTTGGCAAGGTCCAGCAAAGGCTTCGCGTAGTAGTCGGAGAGCAGATACGGCCGCACGAACCCCAGATAGTAGGCGATGCCGGAAACAGCGCCCAGCACCACCAGCGCAGCCAGTGTCAACCAGGGCGCACGGCCTTGTGCCGGTGGCCCGCTCGGGCGAACGGTGCGTACAGGCAGTTCGGACGGCCTGTCGCGGCGCACAGAACGCGTCGGCACCTGTGTGTAAATTTCGGTGGCTGTGCCGTCCTGCGTGGATATGCTTTCTTGTCCGGAGGTTGTAACCATGATTTCGCTATTATAAAACACGTCTGTGGACTGCCGCTACCATGTGGCAAAAATGGTCTTGTTCGCGTGGAGTATGTTATCCTAGTTCACATGAATATTGTGGTGGGCGCTGCCAAGTTTCACCAGCATAGTCGCGCAACATGATACGTAAGGTCATATACGTAGCGGGTAACTCTTGGTACGCGATCCCCTTGGTCCTGCTTGTGCTCGCCTTCTTGTTTCACTTGCCGGGATTACCGCCTTTTGGTGTTGATGCGCCAATGGGCAACCTGCTCATCTACCCACCCTGGCATAGCTATTACGCAAACATTGCTCCCTATGTGCAAGGCGGCGATGTGGTGCTCCAGCAACTTCCGTGGCACCATTGGGTGCAGGACGAACTGCTGGCAGGGCGCTTCCCGCTCTGGGCGTCCGGACCGTTGGGCGGCGTGCCCCTGTTTGCTCACTATCAGGTGGGCGTTCTCTATCCTTTGCATATACTGTGGGCTTTCCTCCCTACCGGTGCCTCCCTTGGAATAATCATGGCCCTAAAGGCATGGCTAGCAGGCTTAGGGACGTGGGGCTTTCTGCGTGCTCTACACGTTGGTCCTTTGGCCGCGTTTCTAGGAGCGCTTGGCTTCATGTTTTCGGCGTCCTTCGTTGTTTGGCTGCCCTGGGAGAATAGTGGCATACAGTTGTTGTTGCCATGGCTTTGCTGGGCCGTCTACGCCTGGTGCGTCGATGGAAAGAGGGGCGCTCTGGTAGGGGTGTCCCTACTCACCCTGTTCGCTATCCTGGGGGGCAACCCCGAAATCCTGGTGATAGTGGGCCTTACAGTCGCGATATGGACTCTGAGCCTGCTGGCGAGAGGCGGCGCGCCCCGGCGATGGCTCCGCCAGATCGGGGGGTTGGCCGTTGCGGTGGGCGTGGGGGCCGTGCTCGGTGCAATCCAGATATTGCCCTTTTTGGAGGCTCTTGAGGAGAGTTCTCTGGCGGGTAGGCGTGAGCTTGCCGGTACGCTCGCCCCGGTATATTTGGACGCGTCAATGCTGACGGACTGGCTATTACCGCGCTGGTGGGGAGGCTACACTGACGGCGTGCTTGGCGGCCCTACCGTCTTCACGGAAGCCAATGGCTATGTGGGGCTGGTAGCGACTGCCGGTGTGCTGCTTGCGCTGGTGGGCGCTGTGCGCAAGCAGATCAGGTGGCGTCTGGTGTTGCCCTTCGTGTTACTAACGGTGCTGGCTTTCCTCATATCTTACGACGATACCGTTGGAAGGGCGATCCGTAGCTTGCCTTTCCTCAACCAGATGATAGGATACCGGTGGATACAGTCGGCCGGCTTTTCGCTGGTGGTGCTTGGAGCGCTGGGGTGGGACCGGTTTATCAAGCGTGCCGGCGTATTTCAAGCATCAGAGCCTGCCGCTCGTCCGACGTGGGCGCGCATGAGATGGTTGGGGCTGGGCCTTCTCGGGGTGGGTGTGACCATGCTGGTCGCTCATCTGCTCGGACTGGTGCCCTATCCTATACGTAATATTCCCGGAGTGCTGTTGCCCCCTACCGACGACTACCGGTTGTACTGGGCTGTGTGGTCCGGCGCGTTGTTGCTGTGTATAGGGGGGTTGTTGGTATTGTGTCGTGCTCGGCCTGAATGGCGTCGCGTAATAGGACTTGGATTGGCCGTGCTGGTGATAGCCGACCTCTGGCGTCTGCTTTACACTTACAATGAAACCGCGCCTCCAGACGAGTATTACCCGCGCACCAGTTTCATCGATCAGACGGCCTCCCTCGTTCCACCCACCGAGCGCCTGCTTGTAGTGGGCGACGTTATGCCCGCCAATTCCGGGCTGATACTGGGCCTGCGCGACTGGCGCTCCAACGACCCCATGCTCAGTGTGCGCTCTCACAACGCGGCCGAGCTACTCAGCCCCGAGTTTGTGAACACAACCTATACCGATTACAACATGATCCTTTCGCACGTGCGTTTGCAAATTGCATCGGCTTTCGGCATGCGCTATTACATCTTCCCCACAAACACCAATCCCAACACTCCGGCTGAGGACAGCCCTGACAAACCGGACTTTACGCGCCTCGCCTTCAAGGATGGGCTCGGTCTGTGGGAAGCCGAAGGGGTGCCGGGCTTCGCTTACTTGAGCGACTCTGTTACTGCACTTCCATCCGAGAAAGAGGCCCATGCGTGGATGGGAAGGCTGACCTGGACCCAGATGCGAAGTTACTCGGCCATGGTAGAAGCACCCGCGGCTGCTGTATCATCTATTGTGCACGACCCCCTGGGCACATCGCCCGGATCTGTGAACGTGACCGAATACACGCCTGGCCACATCGTGCTATCGGTGGACGCATCGCGAGCCGGGTTGGCAGTCGTGGCAGAGAGCTACTACCCCGGCTGGCATGCCTCCGTTGACGGCCAACCCGCGCAGATACTGCGCACAAACTACATCTCGCAGGGCGTGGTAGTGCCTGAGGGCAAGCACACGATCGAGATGAAGTACGAACCCGATTCCTTCCGCAACGGCGCATTCCTGAGCCTTGCGGGCGTGGCGGGGCTGGCAGGGCTGGTCTTCTGGTGGCGAAAAGGGAAGCGGGCATGACGAGACTCAAATCGGGGCTGCTTAATCCGCAATTCGCGATACCACTCTTGCTGCTTGCGCTGGCTATGCTGTTCCTGTTGCCGGGCCTGCCGCCCTTCCGCGTGGAAGCTCCAATGGAACAGCTTTTGATCTTCCCACCGTGGAGCACGCTCTATCCGCAGGCCGACCCCCTCTTGCGCGGCAGCGATGTGCTCTTTCAGCAACTTCCCTGGCACCACTGGATACAGGACGAGTTGCGCGCCGAGCGCTTCCCCCTCTGGGTCTCTGGCCCCCTCGGCGGCTACCCGCTGTTCGCCTACTACCAGGCCGCCGTGCTTTACCCGTTGCACCTGCTGTGGGCTTTGCTTCCGACGGGCGCGGGGTCGGGCATTATCATGGTGCTCAAGCTCTGGATCGCCGGGCTAGGAATGTGGGGCTTCTTGCGCGCGCTTGGGTTGCGCACTTCCGCTGCGCTGCTGGGTGCGCTGGGCTTCATGTTCTCCGCAGGCTTAATCGAGTGGATGCCGTGGAGCCACACCAACGTCTATATCCTCCTGCCCTGGCTGTGCTGGGCAGCCTATCGCTGGTGCTATGGCGGCAAGCGGGGTGCCCTCGTGGGTTTCGCGTTTCTGTGGGCTTGTGCTCTGCTGGGAGGCAGTCCGGAGTTCTTCTTCATCGTAGCTGTCTGCACCGGAATATGGTCGCTCGGGCTCATCGTGGGCAGGCCACCGGGACGATGGGGGCGCGAGTGGGCGTGGCAGGCAGGGGGAATAGTGCTGGCTGTCCTGGTAGGCACCCTCATTGCAGCAGTACAGCTTTTGCCTTTCTTCGAGTCACTTGGCCTTAGCCACATCACCACAATCCGCCCGACCGACTTTACAGCCGGCATCGACCGTGCGCGCGCTCACCTCGGCGCGGGTATAATGCTTGATTGGGTCATGCCTCGCTGGTGGGGGCAGATCTACGATCAGGTGCTTGGCAGCACCCAGATTGCCAACGAGGCGAACGGCTACGTCGGCCAGGTAGCCTTGATAGGCCTACCGTTGGCTGCTATAGGTGCCTTTCGGCGGCAGGTGAACCTGCGCTTTGTGCTTCCTTGGCTGATCGTGGCGGCGCTGTGCTGGGTTGTGGTTTACGACGATCAACTAGGTATATGGATACGCATCCTCCCCGGCTTCAGCCAGACTGTAGACTTTCGCTTTTATCTGGCGATAGCCTTTGCATTCCTGGTGATGGGTGCGTTCGGTTGGGACTGGCTTGCAAGCCGGATCGAGCGGTGGCGAGAACCTGAAGCCGGGGAGGACCTCGATTTGCACGCACAGGTCGCGCCGCACAACCGAACCTGGGGCCTGGGCGGGCTGGCGTTGGCTGTTCTGGCTGCGCTTTACTTGCTGGCGCACTGGGCCGGGGTGGTGCCGCCGCCTAACGTCGGGATCGACCCCGCCGCGCCAAAGCTGGGCAGACTCTATCCCCCCAACGCCGACTACCGCCTCTACTGGACATCGTGGGAGATTGCGGTACTCATAGGCATACTCGGCGCGACACTGGCCTGGTGGGGCTTCTCAGCAGCGCGTAGGGGGTCAGCCGCGGCTACGGATGGCGTGCTATCTCGATTTGTTCGGCTTGCGCCCATCCTGCCCCTCTTGATCGGTGCGTTTCTGGTGGCCGACCTATGGCAGCTGCTTTATACGTTCAATCAGACAGCGCCCTCCAACTGGTATTACCCCCAGACCAGCTTTATCAAGCAGGTGGTCGCCGATGTGCCACCCACCGAGCGCCTTATCGCCGATGGTGAGGCCTTGCTGACCCATACGGGTCTTATATACGGGTTCCGCGACTGGCGTGCCCAGGAGCCTATGTTCACCCAGCGTGCTCTTGTCGCCTCTACTCTGCTCGACCCGGATTACAGGAATGATGGCTGGAATAGGTACAACATGATCATGCACGATATCCAGTTGCCTGTCGCGCCTCTACTTGGTATTCGCTACTTCGTCTTCCCGAAGGAAACGGACCCCAACCACCCGGCAACCGACGACCCCGGCAGGCCCAACTTCAAGCGACTCGCCTTTACTGAAGGCCTGGGCCTGTGGGAAATGGAGGGTGTGCCGGGCTTCGCCTACCTGAGCGATAATGTGACCCCTGTTCCCGGCGAGGACGCGGCCCGCACATGGATGGGGAGCCTGACCTGGGAGCAGGTGCGCGCCTACTCTGCTGTGGTCGAAGCGCCTCAGAGCGCTCTTGGCAGTATCGTGCGCGCCCCCGACGGGAGCTCACCCGGCGCTGTGTCTGTTTCCGACTATACACCGGGCCATATAGTGCTCGATGTGGACGCGAGCAGAACTTCACTGCTGGCAGTCTCTGAAAGCTATTACCCGGGCTGGAATGCCACCCTTGATGGTCGCCCGACGCCCATTCTGCGCACCAACTACCTCTCACAGGGCATACTAGTACCTGCCGGCAAGCATACCATCGAAATGAAGTATGAGCCTGCTTCTTTCCGCAACGGCGTGATTCTCAGCGGGGCCGGCTTGCTCGGCTTGCTGGGGCTGTTCGTGTGGTGGCGACGTGGTGTCCGGGCTGCCAGGGTAAAAGTGTCCACGTAGCCTATCCGCGCTTCCAGGGCAGGCGAATGGACTTTCCCAACTCAGCTTCGTAGCGGCGGACTCGCTCCTGCAGTTCGGCTATGGCTGCGTTCTTGCGGTCGATCTCACGCTCGAGGCTCTGCGTGTAGCGCGAGGCCGCATCGCCGCTGATACTGCGTTTGGCGCGCTCCTCAATACGTGTGCGCTTCGATGGGTCGGGCCTGTCGGGTGTGGCATGAAAGAGGAACCACTGGCCGTCGGTGAAGCCATCAGCTATCGCGTTCGTGCCTGCTTTCACAAGCATGGCCGATAGATAGTGCTGGAATATTCGCTCTTCATCGCTTCTGTAGGGCGGAAAGTGCGATTCGGGCTTTATGTAAGGGCACGTAGTGGTGAACCTGTCCATGTGGAACGTATCCAGCAGCGTGCGCACCAGCCTCTCGTTGCTCACGTCCTCAAATGGCGACTCCACCTCTTCTGCGTGTGCATCCTGTTTATGAGGAACTTGGTCAGTGTGTTTGCCTTCTGCGCGCACTATATCCAGCATTTCGGCACATAGGGTTTGCAGGAAAGGCTCCCAACCCGGTACCGGTGTGCTGTCGTAATCCACCGCGAGCACACCAAGGTCGGCCTGCTTGCCGATGGCGTCCACCTGCGCGTAGAGCCACTTTGGATCATGCTCCCCTACCCACCTGTTTAGCGCCTCAATTTGCGACATCGTGCCGTCGTTGTAGGCCCATGTTTCTATGGTGGCCACCGCGTGGTCGATGCCCACGAATGAGCCGTCCGGCTTGAGTGCGCCCCGCACCTCTTCCAGCAGCCCTTCGAGGTTGGCGATATGGTGCAGTGAGTCCCACACCACTACAGCGTCAAACTCGCCTACAGGCAGCTTGGTGTTGTTCAGGTCGGCGAACCTGTACTCAATGCTGCCGAACAAGGAAGGGTCGTAAGGTACGCCCACGAAGTTCTTGTAGAGGTAGGGCGAATTGCGAGCGTTGGTTTCGGCCATATAGCGGCCAAGCGCGAGATTGGTGGGCGAAATATCAAGCGCGACCACATGCGCCCCCCGCCTCGCCAGTTCCAGGCTGAGCCAGCCCGCGCCGCACCCGAGGTCAAGCACGCGCGCACCAGGCCGGGATACAGCAGTATCAATCAGGTAGCGCAGTTCGCTCATGCGGAAGTTGATCCCGGCGGGGCCGAGGCAGAATGGCCGCCAGCCATGGTTGGCACGGAACTGCGTGAATGTAAGCCTCCAGTCTATCGAGCCTGGAATCTCGCCGCGCAAGAGCCTCTCGGCGACAAAGCTGTCCCAGTAGTTTCCCTCACCCGCCAGCGCCTGGTTGTATTCTTCCTTTGAGGCTTTGGTCCACATAATGTTACTCTCGTTTTATGATGGGGACGACAGACAACAGACGACCGACGACAAAAGCAATGCGTCGTCGGTCGTCTGTTGTCTGTCGTCCCTACAGATCTACATTCTGCTGAGGACTTCTTTCACCTTTTCGTCATACTGATCCTGGGTGATCAGCCCGTCGGTCAGCATTTGCTTGAGTTGCTTCAACACAGTGCCCGGATCGGGTTGGGCCGGCTGAGCAGGTTGTGCGGCCTGCCCCTGTCCTTGCTGCTGGCTCTGCTGCTGGGCCTGCGCCATGTTCTGGGAGATGATCTGGGCCATACCCGCGCCCACACCCATGCCAGCGCCGAGTCCGACACCAAGTCCGGCGGTACCACCTGCGTCGCCGCCGCCCTGTGATGCACCTTCGCCCACGCCGCCGATGGCCTGCGCGGTCTGGTACTGTAGATACTGCCCCATGTTGCCTACGACGCCCATGCCTGTGCGCTGATCGATAACCTTCGCCACCTCGTCTGGAGGTGTGATAGAGGTTACATAAAGTGCCTTCAACAATAAGCCCAGGTTGGCAAAATCGTCGGATATGGACGCTTTCAGGCCTGCGCCCACGTCATTATACTTCGCGGGCAGGTCGAGCAGTGTGGTCATGGTCTTGCCCATGATGTCGTTGAAGCGCGATACGATCACGTTCCGCAGGTAATCTTCGACCTGACCGGTCTCGTAGAGGCCTTGTGTGCCGACGATTTTGTTCACGAACAGCTGCGGGTCGTTGATCGCCATGGCATATGTGCCGAAGGCGCGCAGGCGAACCATGCCGAACTCGCTGTCGCGGAAGGTAACAGGCTCCATTGTGCCCCACTTCATGTCAATGAAGTCGACAAGGCTGACGAAGTACACTTCGGCCCTGAAGGGAGACTTGCCGCCGAACGGTAGACTGAGTAGGCCCGTCAGCAGAGGGATGTTCATGGTGGAGAGGGTGTGCCTCCCCGGTCCGAACACGTCCAGCGCCTTGCCGTCGCGGAAGAAGACTGCCGCCTGGCTTTCGCGTACAACCAACTGTGACCCCAGCGCAAACTGACCTGAACTGTCCTGGGGTTCGCGGTGAACCATCTGCTGCCCTGTCGGGTCTAGAAACTCGATGACATCTAATATCGCCATTTGTTTGTTCTCCTACATAGTGAGATATACAGGCATAGTGTCTCACGAAGGTGTGAGGCCCCGGCATATAATCTCTACTTAGATGGTGTCTCGCTCTTGCTGTCGCCCACACCCATTTTGGCTTTGAGATCGGCCAGTTGCTGGTCTACGTCGCTGTTGCGCTCTTCGCTGTCGAAACGGCTAGCAGTACTGTCGCCGTAGCTGTCGCGCTCAAGCTCGGCCTCGGCCCCTGTGCGCGCTTCTTCCATTCTGATGCGCTGCTCCATGCGGGACAGGTCGTTGCTGTAGTCCGTCACGTTGAGGTTTTGGCTGGTCTGGTCCATCTGCTGTTGGGCCTGCACCGCGTGGTGGCGGGCGATCAGCGAATCACGATTGGCAAGGGCATCCTTATACTTGGCCTGCAGAGCGTCAAGCTGGCCGCGCAGGCGTGTCACCATATCGGTCTGGGCCTGTAATTGCTGCTGAAGCACAGCCAGGTTGGAGTCTGAGTCGGCTTTGCGCTTGAGGGCTTCTTTTGCCATCGCATCGTTGCCCTGTCGCACGTAGTACATAGCGCGCTCTTCCATATGCGCCGCTTTGTCCTGTTCGCTCTTCAAGTCGTCACTGTAGATTTTCTCTTGAGCCATCATATTGGCTACCTGATTGCGGGCCTGGTTGATCTCGTTCTCCATGTCGCGCAGAATCTGGTTGAGCATGATCGCGGGGTCTTCGGCCTGGTCCAACATATCATTGATGTTGGCCCTGAGCAGGGTAGACAGTCTTTCCAGCACTCCCATCGTTTTGTTCTCCTTTTGGTGATTGGTGCTTTTTTGCGCCGGGCGTGGCGAGTGACGCGGCTCCTGTGTGCTTATGCCTCGCCACGCGTTGCTTTACAGGTTGCTCCCCGAATTAAGGTCGTCGTCTGTTTGCGTATCCAGGTCACTGTCGCTGCCGGTGCTCAGGTTGTCACTCGCGCCCGTCATTGGCGTGGCATCGGCAAGGTCGTCTCCGGGTAGTGACGGCGCCGCTGCCGATTGGATACCGCCGCCTGTGTCGGTGGCGCCTGAGGCAGTATAGTTGCCGCCGGTGGCACTGCCCTGGCTCATGCCGAAATCGTCGGCGCTGTCGCTGACTTTAGGCGCGCCCGCGTTCCAGCTAGTGCCGGTGCCTGGCGCAGCGTCTGATGACCACGTGCTTGCTGTGCCCGATGGTGCGGGCGCGGAGGGCGAGGTAGCGGGCGCAGACGAAGTAGTCGATGCGGTGTCGCCGGTAGGCATTGTAGGTGCTCCGGTCGTGCTGCCGGTGCTGCTTGTGCTCGATCCCGGTATGCCCTGCCATTGTTCGACGGGTGGTATTACGCCTATGACGCCCATCTGGTCGGGCTGATCCGCCGAATAGGTGTCCGGGGCCGTGGTGCGGGGGGTTTCGGGCGCTGAAGCTCCGGTATCTGTGGTGCCCGAGCCTTGCACGCGCGCCATCTGGCCGCTTGTGTCTGTGCCCGGTGCATGGGGGGGCTGCCCCATTGGCATGGTGGGCGCGCCTGTTGAGGGCGTGCCTGCGACAGAACCGGGCGTGCTGGGAGCCATGTAGGGAGAACCTGCAGTTGAGGGTACTTCCGGCTGTGTAGGTGCTGCCGGCATTGGGGGCGGGGTGGGAGTGCTTGCCTGGTTGATCTGGGTCAGCATCGCGTCGTACTGGTCCTTTGGAAGGCCCTGTCCGGTGCTTATGAAGTCCTGGCGCTGATTCAGGCGATTGTTCAGGTCGTCCACGAGGCTTGCCAGCTTATCGAGCGCTGCCGGTACGGCGTTCGCGTCCGTGGAAGGCTGGGAAGCCGCCGTTTCGAGCACGCCAACCGCAGATGACGCCTGGTCTACGCCGGTAGTGAGGGCCATATCGAACGCATAAAGCATATCGAGGTCTTGTCCCTCGACTTTTACAGGATCGAATAGGCCGGAGTAGCCGTAGGTGGCTGTGGTCAGCCTGTCGATGAATCTCTGTAGCACCCCGGCTATTCTGTCTACTTCTGCGATATATTCCAGGTTCTTGCCGCGCACCATTGTTTGCTGTACGCGTGTAATACGGGCGCGAACGTCGCTATACTGGTGAGCCAAATATACGCGAAGCAACTTGTCTGCGTCACGCCGCCGTTCGCGGTCCATATACCCGTTGAAACCGGGCACTACCCCGGCGATTTTGTGTAGGAAGTCGTTGGGCTTGTCACCCATTACTCTATCGCGAATGTCCATATAACCTCCTTGTTCTGGTTCCGTACGCGTTCAAGGCGCGAGCCAATGCCATTATACATATATGCTTTCGCCATAGCTAACTACGCATTGGGCGCACGTTTAGTTGCATCGGCGCAACGGGATCCGGCTTGGGAGGTTAGCTTGCGCCACCACCGCCGCCACCACCTCCACCGCCGCCGAAACCACCACCTCCACCGCCCCAACCCCCGCCACCTCCACCGGAGCCGCTGCTGCTTGGCGCGCTGGTGAGCACGCTGGACGCAGAATTTACCATTGAGGTAAAGCTGTCGGACAGGCCCTGTATGGCGCTGCCGACCGAATTACTCATGCCCTGCATGGCGCCACCGACATCGAAGTTGCCTCCTCCGGCCATGGGGGTTTGTCCTGCGGGTCCACCCAGGCTCTGCCCTGTATTGCCCATGTTGCCATATAGATAAGGGTTCCACCCTATCGGTATGTACCAGATTGGCATTGCAGGCGCAGCGCTCGCGGGTACGTTCGTGAACTGGCGTATGTACTGCTGGTCCACGCCCATCGCCACCGCGTAGGGGAGGTATTGTTGGAACTTGGCTGCGGCCTGGGCGACGCCTGTGTATTTCTGGATGTTTTCCAGGTAGCGGCGGAATGCCCGCCATTTCTCAGATTCCTCCGCGCCGAAGTCGGTCTTCCGGGGCATCGCGCTTGCCATAGACGTGCGCACGATGCCCACCAGGCCCAATCCGATTGCAGGTACGATCAGGAAGTTGCTGACTGTTTCCCCGAATACGAACCAGAGGAAGCCTACTATCACGCCCAGCACTATTATCCCAACGCCGCCACCTGCATTGCGTGCGCGCACAGTCTCGGGGCTTTCCGGGAAGTACTTGAGCGATACCAGCTCCCTGTACATAGCTGACTTAATCGGTGGCAGACTCGAGTAGAATTCGTTCTTTAGCTCGGATAGTTGGACGGGCGAGCCTTTCTTGAACAAGGCCTGCAGCACCAACATCTCATAATCGTATTGGGTCTTGGCGTTTGTCTGTGTGTAACGGAAGTCTTTTCCGCTGAACAGGCCGCCTGTTTCGGTCTCGGCGATGGTGAGATTGCCCTTCCTGCCCTGGTCGACTATCGTGGCTATTATGTCGCGTACATCAGCGCTTTCGTCCAACAGCGTCCCCACCAAGCCTGGCGGTAAGTCGCTTGGCGGGTCGGTCAGGTAGTCAATCGGTAGCTTGACCGGCTTGTCCCGCCCTCCCGTATACCAACGCCTTATATTCCAGAGGATGCCGCCTACGGTTATGAGTAAGCCCAACAATAGCATCCCAAGCTCTACAAGTGGGCGCAAGCCTTTATTATAGGCCTGCTGGGCAGCGGCGGCGTCGGCGGCTGCTTTTTCCTGCTGGTCAACGGCGTTCTGCCAGTTGGGCTTTATGGGTGACAAAATGCCCTTGGGGACCTGCGCTCCCACCTCGAAGCCGCTGCTCAGGCTGCCGTTAGCCGTCCACGCGATCTTGTTTTCGTAGCGGCGTACCTCGGCACTGAAGGGAGCCTGGTTTGTTTTCCAGGTCTGCGTGCTGGTAGCGCTGGGGAAAGTGGCCTGCGCTCTGCTAGCATACACAGGTGCCCCCCACTCGGGCGGCACTGCGTACCAGTCGAACTCATCGCGATCAGAGTAAACGCGCACTGCGCCATCGGCGTGGTAGGAAAGGATGAAAGTGCGCGTGGCGTTGGCCGTAGGGCCGAATATCCAGCGGATTCTCAGTTTGGAGCCGTTGTTCTCCGTCCCGAAGGTTCCGACTGTACCCGACGTTTCGCCGTCCGGTTCGAAGGTTCCCGATTTGTAAGGAGTTCCGAAAGTGCCCTTCTGCTCTGTGATCCTTATGTTGCTGATGCCATCCACTTTGTCTAGCGCGATCTCACGCAAGCCCGCGTGGAATGTGCCGCTGGTAAATACATACACAAGCGTTTCTTGCACGTCGAGCGAGCCATCGCTATTCACGGTGATGTCCGAGTCG
>JBBRDO010000108.1:0-15107 GCA_038203825.1 Chloroflexia bacterium
GCTCCCCAAGACGCTCCAGTACGTCAAGGACGGCACCATCGCGGCCACAATCGGGCAGGCACCTGAGCGACAGGGCCACGATGCTGTCAAGCTGGTGCTGGACGCCCTCAACGGCAAGGCCGTATCGAACATCGATACGGGCGCCGAGATAGTGGACTCGTCCAACATCGACAAGTACACCAAGTAGCTACCGGCAGGTGATGTGGGGGCCTCTCAGCCCCCACACCCCTCTACTCCTATAGAATTGCGGTACATATCATGATCGAACCCAATCCGGCCGGGCAGGCTCAGCAAACTCCACAGCCCATTATCAGGCTGGAAAACATAAGCAAGCATTTCCCGGGCATTATGGCCCTAGATAGTGTGAACCTGGACATATACCCGGGCGAAATACATGCGGTGATAGGCGAGAACGGGGCGGGCAAAAGCACACTGATTAACGTGCTGTCGGGTGAACTGCAGCCGGACGACGGCCGCATAATATATAATGGCGCACGCCGGCAGATCAATGGTCCCCACCAGGCCCAGCAGCTTGGCATCAGCGTGGTGCACCAGGAGCTTGCCCTCTGCCCCAACCTCACCGTGGTCGAGAACATCTCGATGCACCAGGTGGCCGCCAACTTCGCTTTGCGACCCATACGCAACCGCGACTTCCGCGCCACCGCTCGCCAGGCGCTCAGCCGGCTCGGAATGGAGCAAGTGTCCGGCGATACTCCGGTGCGCGACCTGTCGGTCGCCATGCAGCAGCTGGTGGAGATCGCCAAAGCTCTATCCACCCGCGCTGAAGTGCTTATCCTCGACGAGCCGAACTCCGCTCTGACCGACGAAGAGACGCGACACCTTTTCCACGTGCTGCGCCAGTTGAAGGCAGACGGCGTTGCAATCCTCTATATATCCCACAGGCTTGAAGAGGTGCTGAACCTGGCCGACCGCATCACGGTTCTGCGTGACGGGCAGTACATATGCACCGTTGACGCGCAGAGCGCCAGTGTGGACCTCCTGATCGAGAAGATGGTGGGCCGGGCGCTCGGGGGCATTTATGCTCGCGCCAAAGAAGGGCAGGTACAAGAAAGCCCGGCCCTGAGCGTGAACAATCTCTACAGTGGGACCAAAGTGCGTGGCGTGACCTTCCAGGTTCGAGTGGGCGAGACAGTGGGTATCGCCGGCCTGCCCGACTCGGGGAAGGACGAACTGGTCGGCGCTCTCTTCGGGTTGAGGCCGGTATCCGGCGGGCAGATCAGCATAAAGGGTGAGCCGGTCAATATCGACTCACCCAGCACTGCCATCAGCAAGGGCCTCGCGCTGGTGCCCGCCGACCGCAGGGGAGAGGGCGCGCTGCTAACGATGGACATCCAGCACAACATCGTGGCCTCCAGCCTGAAGAAGGTGAGCCGCGCCCAGGTGCTGCATTACCCGCGCGTGCGCACGATGGCCCAGACTTTCCTGGGCAAGCTGGACATCAGGGCGCGCGGGATCACCCAGCGCATGGACACGCTGAGTGGCGGCAATCAGCAGAAGGTGATTGTGGGCCGGGGACTGGCCACCAGGCCGCTTGTCTTCCTGCTGCACGAGCCGACGCGCGGCATTGACGTTGGCGCCAAAGCCGAGATCTACGGCATCCTGCAGGAGCTTGCCCTGGAAGGCGTGGGAATCCTGATCGTCTCCTCCGAACTGCCCGAGCTTATTGGCCAGTGCGACCGCATCCTTGTGATGTACGGCGGCCGCGTTACGGGCGAGTTCAGGCGCGGCGAGGCAGCGGAAGAACCGATCCTGGCGTGCGCCATGGGCCAGGCTACCCATCTGCAGGGAGTGCCTGTGCCATAGCGGGCACGGGAAGGAGAGCGAGACAAATGGCGGAACCTGTTATTACCGTGGTGGGAAGCTTTGCGGTCGGCATGACGATACGCACAAGCCACATGCCCATATTTGGCGAAACCCTCATCGGCGGTGATTTCGACATGGGCCCGGGCGGCAAAGGCTCGAACCAGGCTGTCGGCACCGCCCGGCTGGGCGTCCACTCGTACTTCGCGGGCCTGATAGGCAACGACAAGCTTGGCGATATCGCCGCCGACCTCTACGCCGCGGAAGGGGTGCGCACCGGCTATATGGAGCGCACAGACCAGATGCCCACGGGCGTCGGCTTCATAATACTCAACCAGGCAGGTGAAAACGGCATCATCCTCGATATGTCGGCAAACAAGCTGATGGACGCTGCCTTTGTCGATGGCGTCGAAGAGCAAATTGCCCGCAGCGATGTCGTCATGTCAGTGCTGGAGATACCCGTGGAGGCAGCCGCCCGGGCAATGGAACTCGGCCGCAAGCATGGCGTGCGCACCCAGCTAAACCCCGCGCCCGCCGCGAGGCTTGACCCCTCGGTGCTGGCTAACGTAGACATTCTGACCCCGAACGAGTCGGAGCTTCGCATTCTGATGGGCCTCTCTCCCGACGACCTCACGCCCACGCCATTGCTCGCCGAACGCCTGCAGGCGCTGGGGGTGGGCACCGTCATCGTCACAATGGGCGGCGACGGCGCGCTGGTGCTCACGGGGGGAGAGAGGCAGCACGTGCCCGGCATCAAAGTAGACGTGGTGGACACGACCGGTGCCGGCGACGCCTTCAACTCGGGCCTCGCCGTGGCGCTGGCCGAAGGGCGCGACCTGATCGAGGCGGTGAAGTTCGCCGGCTGTTGCGGCGCGCTCGCCTGCACAAAGCTGGGCGTGATACCGTCACTGGCTTACAGGGCACAGGTAGACCGGCTCTATGCCGAGAATTATGCACAGGAGGCATCTAAATGAACAAGGGACCTATCCTCAACGCTGAGCTCAGCCACGCCATCGCCACCATGGGACATGGCGACCTGATGATCGTCTGCGACGCCGGCTTCCCGATACCGGCCAACGTGCGTCGGGTCGATCTCGCGCTGGTACAGGACGTACCCGACCTGGAGACCGTACTCACTGCCGTGAGCGGCTCCTTCATCGCCGAGAAAGTGGCCTACGCCGCCGAGATGGCCGAGAACAACCCGCCTCTCCTCGAGAAGGTTCAGCGCATCTTCGCTGATGCCGAGCACACCACGCTGCCGCACGCCCAGATCCTGGGCGAGATGGCCGCCAGGGCCAAGGTGATCGTGCGCACCGGCGCTTACGACCCATGGGGCAACATCCTCCTTTACTCGGGCGTGGATGTGCCGAAGTGGTTCTCGAAGCCCGGCACGGTGGCGCCCGACTACTACGCCAACAAGATGAAGTAGTAGATCCCGGAGAATGACGCTGATGACCTACACTTCAGAGGCCGTGGTACTCGACAGGCCCGGGGTCTTGCCCACAATAGAAGAGGTGACGGTGGACGATCCCGGGCCGGGAGAAGTGCTGGTGCGCCTGGTCGCCGGCGGAGTCTGCCACACCGACATATCGGCGGTGCGAGATGCGCGTTACTGGCCCCTGGTGCTCGGCCATGAGGGCGCGGGGGTCGTCGAGGCAGTGGGCCCCGGGGTGCCCTCCGCCCGGGTGGGCGAGCGAGTGGTGATCAACTGGCGGGTGGCCTGCGGGCGCTGCGCCCAGTGCGAGAGAGGGCGGCAGGACCTGTGTGACAATGTGCAGGGCACCGCTGCCCCACGCGTGCATCGCGCAAATGGCGAAGCGCTGCAGGTCTTTCTCAATGCAGGCACATTCTGCCGGTACGCGGTCGTGCCTGGTGCGGGCGCGGTGCCTGTGCGCGACGACATACCACTGGAAATGGCTGCCCTGATCGGCTGCGCGGTGGCCACAGGTGTGGGCGCTGCCCTGCATACCTCGCCTGTAGAGGCGGGCCAGAGCGTGGTGGTGTTCGGCACCGGTGGAGTTGGCCTGAACGTTGTGCAGGGGGCGCGGCTCGCTCGCGCAGGCAAGATCATCGCCGTGGACCTCGTCCGGTCAAAGCTTGAGAAAGCACGGCAGTTCGGCGCCACCGATACGGTGCTAGCGGGAGATGGTAATACGGTGGAGCAACTGCTCGCTCTGACCGGTGGGCGCGGAGTTGACCATGCCTTTGAAGTGGTCGGCATACCCGCCCTGATGGAGCAAGCGGTGCGCGCCCTGGCAACCGGGGGCACATTGACCCTTGTCGGTGCGGCCGCTCGCGACGCGATCTTCTCTTATCACCCTCGTGTCTTTATGAGCAAGCAGCAAACGATACGGGGCTGCATCTACGGCTCCTGCCGTCCGGCGATCGATTTCCCCCTTTTCGCCGACTTGTACATGAACGGCCAGCTTTACCTCGACCCGCTGCTGACCGAAACGATCAGCCTGCACGACGTGCCCGCGCTCTTCGAGATGCATGCGGTCCCCGAAGCCATACGCTCGGTAGTGCTATTTGATGAGACTGCGGAGAGAGGAAAGCGCATATGAGCGATACAGCCGGTTCCCGGCAGCCAGAAAAGGTGCTGAGGCTCGCGGAGATGTTGCCCGACGACCTGGAGTGTCGACTGGAAGAGTGTCCGCTCGTTATCCTGCCCTTTGGCACCATAGAGTGGCACAGCTACCATTTGCCGGTCGGATTGGATGGCCTCAAAGCAGACAGGATCTGCGAAGTGGTTGCCAGGCGCACAGGAGGACTACTCTCCCCGACCACCTGGTGGGCAGTAGGCGGCGTGCCCTTCCCCCACACGATGCGCTTCGACCTGGAGCTGATTGAGAGGCTCTCGCTCGACCTCTTCCGGCAAATGAATCTGCTCGGCTTCAAAGTGATCCTGGCTGTGAGCGGGCACTACGGGCTGGAGCAAACCCTGATGGTGAAGCGTGCTGCACTGGCCGCCATGCGCACGCTGCCCGTAACCATCTGGGCAGGGGGTGAATTCGAGGTTGCCACTGACCTGGGATATACAGGTGACCATGCTGGGCAGTGGGAGACCTCTCTCCTCTGGGCGGCGCGCCCCGACCTTGTACACCTCGACGCGGTGGAGCCAGACAAGCCCCTCGATGGAGTGATCGGGCCGGACCCGCGGCTGACTGCATCCCTGGCTGCAGGCGAGACGATGCTTGACCAGATAGCCGAAAGGCTATCGATAACGGGCCGCAGACTCATGAATGATACGAGCGGCGTACAGCGAGCCCAGTACATGGAGGCTGCTGCGGCGGGCGTGCGGGTGTTGGAGCAGCTGCTCGCCGCACGCTCTGCCAGGCCAAAATCGCAGGTGCCCCCGGTGGCAACGCCCGCCTATATTGCGTACCTGCAGGCGATGTATGCAGGCGACTACCGTGCCGCCCAGCAGCACGCCGATGCGCGACTGCTGGACTTGAGCAAGTGAGTGTGCCACCGCTACGCGTTCAATGCGCACGGCTATCGATTGGAGAGAGCCACAATGAGTAAGAAGACAATGAGCCATCGTGAGCGCGTGCTCACCGCCCTGGAGCACCGCGAGCCCGACCGCGTGCCGCTCAGCATGAATCCTACCGTCTATGCCTACCAGCGACTGCAGGAATATATGGGCCTCCAAGTCGATCCCAATCCGAGGGTTGGCCGCTGGACCGACGTGGCAGTGCACCCGGTAATCGCCGAGAAGTTCGGTCTCGACGTGCTGAGGGTGGATATCGGCTCGCCCCGCAAGAAGCCCGCGCCTGCCGGCGATAACACTTTCTGCGACGAGTGGAACGTGCTCTGGCGCAAGACCGATCTGCCGGGCGGGGGCTATTACTACGAGATGTACAAGCACCCACTGGCGGACGCGACTATGGCCGATCTAGATAACTTCAATTGGCCCGACCCCGACGATGAAGGGCTATACGAGGGCATCGAGGAGCGTTTCAAGGAAGCTCGCGAGCAGACCGACTTCGCAATCTACACGCGCATAGGCGGCTCTGTGTGGGAGCAGGCGGGATACCTGGTCGGGCTGCAGCGGTGGTTCCTGTCGCTGGCCGAGGACCCCGATTTCGGCGTGGCGCTGATGACAAAGATAGCCGACATCCAGATCGCCATCCACAGGAAAGGCCTCCGCATGGTGGGCAAGTACGTCGACATCCTGCGTCTGAGTGGCGAGGACCTTGGCACCCAGCAGGGGCCGCTTATCTCGCTGCCGATGTTTCGCAGGCTTGTCAGGCCCCACCTGGAGCGCACCTGGCACGCGGCTAAAGAAGAGCTGCTTGCGCAGAATCCCGACGGTAAGATATTCCTCCACTCCTGCGGCAGCGTGCGTCCCTTCATGAAAGACTGGGCCGACATGGGCCTCGATATTCTTGATCCGATTCAGCCCCTCGCCAGGAACATGGATACAGCGGCGATCAAGGCGGAGGTGGGCGATAGGCTGTCGTTTCATGGTGGCATCGACGTACAGCAGGTGCTCCCCTTCGGCACGCCCGACGAGGTGCGGGAGGAGGTGCGCCAGCGCATACACGACCTGGCGCCAGGCGGCGGCTACATAGCCAGTCCATCACACAATGTGCAAGCCGACGTGCCCCCGGAGAACCTCATCGCCATGCGAGACGCCGTGGAGGAATTCGGGTATTACCCGATAACCGCGTAGTCTCACTGTTCGCGGATAGGGGAATGATGGGCCCGTTGCTTGACACACCAGGCAAAGTAAGCTACAATTCGGTTGTAGTAGACGTCTATATACATCTATCAGCAAGAGCAGAGATTTGCTGCCTTTCAGGAGAGATCGATAAATGGTGATGAGCCTTGCCCGCAGCGTGCGGGAGATGACAAACCGAGAGTTGGCTTCCCATATCCAGTACACTAATGTGAAGCCTAACGCAACGAGAGATGAGATTGTGACGCACCTGCGCCTGAGCGCCGAGTACGGCTTCAACGCGGCCATGATCGGCATGTGCTGGGTGCCGCTTGCCGTGACTGCGCTGAAGGGGACGGGCGTGAGCGTTGCCACATGCATCGGCCTCAGCATGGGGCACGAGAGCCTGCACGCCAAGGTGGCCATGCTGCGGGAGTGCTGGGCCCTTGGCGCTCAAGAGGTGGATTACGAGCCGAACATGGGCTTCCTGCTCTCGGGAATGTACGACGAGTTCCGCGAGGAAGCGGCCGCACTCGTGAGGGCAGCTGAGGGTCGCCCGATCAAGACGATGCTCGAGCTTGGCTACCTCAAGAGTGAGGCGGAGGTACGCCAGGCGGCGGCACTTCTCGAAGAAGCGGGCATGCCCTGGATAAAGAACTCCAGCGGCGTCGGCCCAGGCTCCGTGCCCGCCACGCCTGAGAACATTGCTCTCTTGCGCGCCAGCGTTTCCAGCCGGGTGAGAGTGAAGGGCTCGGGCAAGATAGACTCCTATGAGAAGGCAGTGGCCCTGCTCGAAGCGGGGGCCGAGTTGCTCGGTACAAGCGCCGCGCCACAGATAATCGATAGGCTGAACGCTCTTGACGCCGGCCGCCACGAAGACGCCGACGCGTACGATGGCGATTATTAGATAGTAGAGGGACGGCACGCTGCCGGGACGTAACCTGCAAGCGCAACGCCCGTCACCCGGAGACAAATATGGAACCTGTGTTGCAGTCGCTGTATGACAGTATCCTCAATGGTGAGAACTCTCTGGTTCCCGGGCAGGTCAGGGAAGCGCTAAATGCCGGCATCGAGCCGGGGCGCATTCTGAACGAGGCGATGGCCTCGGCCATGAAGGAAGTTGGCCGCCTCTTTGAAGAGGGTGAATACTTCGTGCCGGAGATGCTGATCTCGGCGCGCTCAATGCAGTCGGGCCTGGCGGTGCTGAAGCCCTACCTGGCGACTAGTAATGTGCAGTCGGCTGGCCGAGTGGTGATTGGCACCGTGAAGGGCGACCTGCACGATATCGGCAAAAACCTCGTCGGCATGATGCTTGAAGGCGCCGGCTTCGATATCGTGGACCTGGGCACCGATGTGCCGCCCGAGAAGTTCGTTGAGGCCGCACAGTCGGGCAACTTCGATATTGTGGCCCTCTCGGCACTGCTCACCACCACGATGCCCAACATGAAGGTGACCATTGAAGCGCTACGGCAAGCAGGCGTGCGCGAGAAGGTGAAAGTGCTGGTCGGCGGCGCTCCCGTGACGGAGAGTTACGCCCAACAGATCGGCGCCGATGGGTATTCATCCGACGCCAGCCGTGCCGTGGTAGTGGCCAGGAGCCTGGTCATGGCATAGCAGATGACACGCGGCAGCGATCAGCGCTCAATGTTGCGCTGCCTCTTACTTTATTTACACGCGATAGCAGGAGAGATAGCAGGAGAGATAGCAGGAGAGCGCCAATGGAGACGACACTGCGCGGCAGGGGCAAGCCACTCACGATAACCGCGAACGGGCCTGTGGTGATCATCGGCGAGAAGATCAATCCCACCGGCCGCAAGAGGATGCAGGAGTGCCTGCAAAGCGGCGACTTCGACTACCTGGTCAACCTGGCGTTGAGTCAGGTAGCCGCCGGGGCACAGGTGCTCGACATCAACGTGGGCATGCCGGGCATGGACGAGGTCGCGCTCATGCGGCAAGTAGTGCGCCTAGTGTCGGACGCCGTGGACGTGCCCCTTTGCCTCGACTCGCCCAACCCCGAGGTGCTTGCCGCCGGCCTTGAGGTAGCACCGGGCAAGCCCCTCGTCAACTCGGTGAGCGGCGAGGAGGCGCGGCTGCGGTCCCTTCTCCCGCTGATCAAGGAGCGCGGAGCGGCGGTGGTGGGGCTGATCATGGACGACACCGGCGTACCATCTACCCCCGAAGCGCGGCTTGCCGTGGCCCGCAAGATTCTTGAGCGCGCTTCGGCCCTGGGTATCTCCGTCGAAGATGTGGTGATCGACCCGCTCGCCATGGCGGTGGGCACCGACACGCGGGCATCGACCGTTACTCTGCGGACAATCGAGCTTGTGGCGCGGGAGCTTGGCACCAACGTAACGATGGGCGCGAGCAACGTGTCGTTCGGCATGCCCGAGCGCCCGACGCTCAACGCGGCCTTCATGATGCTGGCGATACAGGCCGGGCTTACCTGCGTCATCACCGACCCGGCAAAGCTGGCGGGCACAATTCGCGCCGCCGATCTCCTCCTCGGCCGCGACGAGTACGCAGGCGGGTACATCAAGTGGTTCCGCCGCAGCCAGGCGCTCACCCGTGAAGCCGCCGAGGCCGCCTCCGAGGCCTCTCACTGAGGGAGATAGCTATGCGCCTGAAGTGCCTTACCTGCGAATCGCTCGCACGACCCGTCTACCTCTCGGCCGCGCGCTCGCCACATGTGGTTGACGTTGAGCTTGTCGCGAGGGGCCTGCATAACCGCCCCGCAAGCCTGCGCGAATTGCTGCAGAGGCATATTGACGCCCTGCCGGCGGGCCGCTACGACGCGGTGGTGCTCGTGTACGGCCTGTGCGGCCAGGCCACGGTGGGGCTGCTGGCTCGGGATGTGCCCGTTGTGATCCCACGAGCGCACGACTGCATCACTCTATTTCTTGGCAGCCGCGAGCGCTACCGGGAGCAGTTCAACACCAACCCCGGCACTTTCTGGTACGCGCAGGACTATATCGAGCGAGACGACGGCTCAAGCTCGGCCCTCTCGATGGGCTCCGTGGCCGACACCAACCTGCAAGCCGAGTACGAGAAGTACGTGGCGAAGTACGGCAAAGACAACGCCAACTACCTGATGGAGGTAATGGGCGCCTGGCAAAGCCACTACAGCCGTGCCGTGTACATAGACATGGGTGTGGGGGATGGCGCCGGCATCGAGGCGCGCGCCCAGGCCGAAGCCGAGCGTCGCGGCTGGGCCTTTGAGCGAGTGTCGGGCGACCTGGTTTTGATCAGCCGGCTGCTCGCCGCCGATTGGGCCCCCGAGGAGGGAGGCGACTTCCTCATACTGCGCCCCGGCCAGAGGCTCGAGATGACCGCCGACGAGCGCGTCATGCAAGCGGAGGGCCGACCATGAGTGCCGGGCCGGACACGCTGCCCATGTGCGAGGTCAATTTTCAGCCCGTGGGTCGACGGGTCACGTTGGAGCATGGCATAACGCTTCTCGATGCCGCCCGGTCGGCAGGCGTCGAGATCATCTCCATATGCGGGGGCATTGGGGTGTGCGGCGAATGCCGGGTGAGGCTGGCCGCCGGTCGCCTGTCGACCCTCACCCTCACCGAGGAAGAGGACCTCACCGCGCAGGAGCTAGATGCGGGCATGCGGCTGGCCTGCCAGGCAGTAGTGCTCGGGGATGTGCGGGTCGATGTCCCCCCGGAATCGCTCACCGCACCGCAGCGCATGCAGGTGGAGGGGCAGTCGGCCGAGGTGGATGCCGAGCCTGCCGTCACACCGGTCGATAGGGAGATCGCGCCCCCCGGCCTTTACGACCTGCGTTCGGACCTGACTCGGCTGCAGGGCACCCTACTCGAGGCGGGCTTCCCGGCTCTAAGCGCGTCACTGCCGGTGCTGGCCGGGTTGCCCGGGCTGCTGCGGCGTTACGGCTGGCGAGCCAGGCTGGCGCTCCGCGGTAGCGAGCTTGTGGCGCTTCTGCCTCACCCCGAGGATGCCGTCCAGCCCCCTTCTGCCGTGGCAGCGCACAGGCTGCTTGGCCTCGCGGTAGATGTCGGCACGACCAAGGTCGCCGCCTATCTGGTGGACCTGGCAAGCGGCGATACGCTGGCAAAGAGTGGCGCGATGAACCCGCAAATCGCCTATGGCGAGGACGTTGTGAGCCGCATCGCATACGCCAACACCCACCCCGAGGGCCGCGCCACGCTTCAGCGACGGCTGGTCGAAACGCTCAACAGCATGGTTGCCGAGCTGTGTCTGCAAGCGGGCGCGGTGCCTGGGCAGGTGGTCGACGCGGTGATTGTGGGCAACACGGCCATGCACCATCTCCTGGCCGGATTGCCGGTGGAGCAGCTTGGCGAGGCGCCCTATGTGCCCGCTGTGGGCGAGGCGATGCAGTTCCACGCCGCCGATATAGGGCTCGCTCTTGCACCGGGGGCCTACGTCTATTTGCCGCCGAACATCGCCGGTTACGTCGGTGGCGACCATGTGGCGATGCTGCTCGCGACGGAACCTGCTCAACTGGCGGCGGGTGCAGCCCGGCGCACGACCATCGCCCTCGATATCGGCACCAATACGGAGATTAGCCTGCTGGCGGGCGAGCGGGTCTTGTGCTGCTCGTGCGCATCGGGGCCAGCGTTTGAGGGTGCGCACATACATGATGGCATGCGTGCGGCGCCCGGCGCGGTCGAGCGGGTGCGCATCGAAGGCGACGATGTGCGGGTATACACCATCGAGGGGCAGCCCGCGGTGGGCATCTGCGGCTCGGGCATTCTTGACGCCGTGGCCGAGATGCTCCGGGCCGGCGTGGTGGACAGGCGTGGCGCGCTGGTGGCAGGCCACAAGCTCGTGCGGAACGAGGGCGGCAAGCGGGCGTTCGTGCTGGTGCCCGCAAGGCAGAGCGGCACGGGACGCGATGTGCTGGTAACCCGCAGCGACGTGAACGAGATCCAACTGGCCAAAGGCGCGATACGGGCGGCGGTAGAGGTACTGCTGCGAGAAGCCAGCATAAGTGCCCTGGATATAGATGACTTTATCGTCGCGGGGGCATTCGGCACCTACCTCGACCTCAAGAGCGCCGTGCGCGTGGGCATGTTCCCCGACCTGCCGCTCGATCGTTTCCGCCAGGTGGGGAACGCAGCAGGAGCAGGAGCACGTGCCATGCTGGTGTCTGTGCAGCGGCGCGCCCTCGCGGAAGAGATCGCACGTCGGATCGAGTACCTGGAACTGACCACGCACCCGCGTTTCACCGATGACTACATGGAGTCGCTCAGTTTTGCTGAGCCTGCGGCTGCCGTGCGCGGCAAGCGCAGTTCAGACCTGGAGGAGGCCTAAGTTGCCTTTATTTTCGCCCCGGCGGTTCCAGCCGCCCTTCCAGCCAATCACGCGAGAGAGCTTGCCACTGAGGCTCTTTACCGGCTTCGAGCGCACGTCCAAGGGCGCGCTCTTTGGTTGCCGCATGTGCGGAAACTGCATCCTGCAGGAAACCGCCTTCGTCTGCCCGATGACATGCCCCAAAGGATTGCGCAATGGTCTGTGCGGCGACGCCACACCGGAGCACTGCTCGATAGATCCCTCGCGCCCCTGCACGTGGTACGTGATCTACGACCGGGCCGAGCGCCTGGGGCGAACTGAGCGGCTGCTGGAGATCAACGCTCCTATCGACGGGGCGCGCGCCGGCCGTGAGACCTGGCTTGAGGCTCTTCGCCTCTGGCGCGAGCGCGCTGCGGGGCCTCACCCCCGCGACTTCATCTTCCACCCGAGCAAGTTCAAGGCGGATTGGGAGCAATTCTTCTACGCGCTGCGCCAGCCCTCTTGGTGGCACGGCGACTCGGCTTACCACGCTCCTGCCTATACGGAGCCGGTGTCGGGCCTGGAAAGCAGACTGCGCGCCGGTGAATTCGTGATCACCACCGAGGTCACGCCTCCGCTCGATGTGTCCACGGACGACCTGATGAAGAGGCTCAGCGCGCTGGCGGGCCACGTGGCCGGTGTCAATTTCACCGATAACGCCTCGGCCTCCGCGCGCATGAGCAGCCTGGTGTGCAGCAAGATTGCCCTCGACGCCGGGCTTGAGCCGGTAATGCAGTTACAGGCGCGCGACCGCAGCCGCCCCGTTATCCAATCGGAGGTGCTGGGCGCAGCGGCACTTGGCGTGCGCAACATTCTCTGCCTGAGCGGCGACCACCACGCCTTCGGGCGCTCTCCGGTCGCTGTGTCCGACCAGTTCGACCTGGACGTGGTGCAGGTGCTCTGGATCTTACGCAGGATGCGCGATGAGGGTAAGTACCTCGACGGCAGGCCCATAAAGAAACGGCCGCAATACTTCCTTGGAGCGGCAGGCTCGCCCTTCGGTGTGCCTCCAAAGTACGAGGCAATACGCGCCGAAAAGAAGATCAACGCGGGCGCCCAGTTCATTCAGACGCAGCCGGTGTTCGATGTGCCGCGCTTCACCGAGTGGCTAGAGGCGCTCGACCGGCGCAGTCTGCTGGAGAAGGCATACGTGCTGGCGGGCGTTGCGCCCCTCAAGAGCGCGAAAGCAGCCCGCTTCATGGCCGCAAAGGTGCCCGGCATCTACATACCGCCGGAGATCATCGCCCGCATGGACAGGGCAGCCGAGGTCGGCAAAGAGGCCGAGCAGGAAGAGGGCATCACGATAGCACGCGAGTTCATAGAGGCCTTAAAACAGATCAAAGCAGTCCACGGGTTGCACATCATGGCTGTAAACTGGGATAGCGCCGTGGCCCGCCTGGTGCAGGACGACCACGTGCTTGCAGGCACGGCTACGGCGTAGCGTGCGATTACCGGATAGTGGGCAGCAGTTGTGGGGGCTCTGTTGCAACAACTGAATAGGTCTGTCAGAGTGGGGTCTACCAGTCGTCTTCGTCAGTGAATGGAGCTCTCACATGCCGACCACTCAGCGCCCAAAGCTATTCAAGTACCGCCACTTTGAACCACAGATTATCCTGCTTTGCCTGCGCTGGTACCTCCGTTACTCACTGAGCCATCGCGATTTAGAAGAAATGATGGTTGAACGCGGTCTCTCCGTAGACCACACCACCATATACCGGTGGGGTTGGCGGGCCTGCTTCGCCCCCATCTTTGAAAAGAAATGCAGGGCCAAACTCAAGATAACCAACGACTCTTGGCGGGTAGACGAAACATACATAAAGGTCAAAGGTGTCTGGATGTATCTGTACCGAGCAGTGGACTCGGGTGGGAACACGGTCGAGTTCATGCTCAGCCCAACCAGAGACGGACAGGCAGCCGGGTACCCTCTGGGTGCCTTCTTCCGGAAAGCTCTACGCGCCAGACACACCGTTCCTCCACGGGTAATCAATGTCGATCGCCGCCCATCTTATCCAAAAGCACTCAGCAAGCTCAAGAAGAAGGGAACCTTACTGGCCAGTTCTGAGTTGCGCCCGATCAAGTATCTGAATAACTTGAGAGTTCGCTCCGCTCATGCAGGATCACCGCTTAATCAAACGTAGGGTGAAGCCAGGTCTAGGGTTCTGGTCCTTCAAGACGGGGTGGCAAACGATACAAGGATATGAGGCGATGCATCAATTGCGGAAAGGGCAAGTACAAGGCACAACCAAGGGTAATATTCTCAGCCAGGTACGGTTCGTATCGTTGGCCTTCGGGCTGGCAGCTTAGGCCGTTACCTCATTTACTTCATTTCCGACATCAGCATGCCCTTGTTCTGGCCAGTCCTACTTGTTGCAACAGAGCCACTGTTTCCACCCCGCTCAAAACGGCGGAGTTGGCGACCACAAAGCCCAATGACGCCTTGTCGCCATTGTTCTTGCCGTGTGTGATGCTTATTATGAGCTTTGCCATAGTACAAAGACGAAGGACGAATGACGACGCAAATGCTTCACTTGTCTTTCGTCTTTCGTCCTTAGTAAGTGATACAGCTTGCGCCCTGGCTGAGGAACTCGACCAGCTTGGCCCCACCCACGATTGTAGCGCTTTCTATCAACTTTTCTTCGGAAAGCCCTCGCTTCTTGAAGCAGGGCGAGCAGACCCAGATTATGCCTCCCTCGCCCGTGAAGCTCTCGATAAGCTCTTTTAGGGGCTTAAAGCCTTCCTCGTGGATGCTATCTGCGTAGCCTTGCTCCGAGAGGTAGACTCCGTCGGTGCTGAGGAATACCACCGTCTCTACGCCGCTCACGACTCCCGCGTTGGCGACCACGAAGCCTACAGTGGCTTTGTCTGTATCGTTCTTTGCACATGTGATGCTTACTACCATTTTAGCCATTACCGTTTCTCTCCTTACGAATGAAAAAGTGGTTGTCCTGCTCCTTGAGCAGGGTGTGGCTCGTCATACGGCACCAGGCGGGCAGGTCTTCGTGTGCGCCTGGGTCGTAGGTTATGACCTCCATGACCTGTCCGGGCCGCAGGTCGCGCATCTTGACGTGGAGCAGCACAAGCAGCTCCCCACAACCCAGTGGGCCGCCGTTTACTACTATGTTGGCATGAGGTTGTTCATTCACAGCGGTGCTCTAATGCGATATAGCGACGTAGATGCAACTGGATAGCGTCGATTTTAGTTCATCCGACGCACATAGTAGCTGGCGTAGCCACGGCCCTTGACTACATCGGCAAGCTCGTTGCCCGTCATGCGACACCATGCCCCCAAATCCTCGCGGGCAGCAGGATCATC
>JBBRDO010000109.1:0-14860 GCA_038203825.1 Chloroflexia bacterium
ATATGTGTAGGGCTGTTAGTCCTAGCAGGTGCCATCATTCATTCTATAATCGAGGTCTCGTTATTGCGTGCGATTCTAGGCATTTGATGCGCCAGTTTCGGTTGTGCACTCTTGTTACATGTCAGCGTAAGTGCTGTGAACCAGTTAATATGGAATTCCTAGAACCACTGAACCCTACGCGCTTAAGGTCCTCATAATCTTCATCTTGGGGGGCGCTTTCCATAAAGGCTAACATCTCGTTAATATATTTGAGGCTCAGATCCCAGCACGAACATAACACCCAGAGTGCTTCGCTCGCCAGGTAATCATCAGGGCCGTTCAGGTAGCGTTCAACGAGTGGTATATGTTGTTTGGCCTGAGTATAGCTATGGCATAGGATCGACAGAAGCACGACAGGACTACTATCCGGTTTTGGCTCCTGGAGTTCGGCCACCACCGAAGCGATCTCCTCGTCGGAGAGGTCATTGTAATAGACCTTATGCAAGAGATCGCCGTAATAATCATATGGCTGCAATCATTTCCTCCTACTTTGTGCTCATGAGCATAGAGTTGCAGGCCCAAACCCTACCTAACAAGGCGCCCGGCGCCCTCCTTCACGATTGCCCCATTATATGCCAGCCTCGAGGTTTTCGCGCAAGCACGCATAAGTCTGTCAATGCCATTAAGTTGGCTAATCTCGAATGTTCAGGACATCGAGGAATAGCTGTTGGAAGCGCGCAGCGTCTACTGAGGCGGGTATGTGTATGGTTGGGCCAGTGGGAGCGATGGCGGTGCGGCCGCTTTCGAGGCCATCTTCGATGATTTGCAGGCGTTCTTCGCGGAAAGTGGAAAGGGTATGGTCGGTGAAAAGGACGGCGGCGAGCGTATCCCACAAGTAATAGGCACCAGGTTCAAACAGGAATTGGTTTCCCTTGAGGAGACGGTACACGAAGTCGGCGACAGGAGTCTGATGGTTTGCTTCCAGTAGTTTGAGATAGGACCTGGTCAAAGGAATGCCGTTAGTTGCGTCAAGAGGCACCAGGGTGATAGGCGCGCCTGACTGGAATACGATGGCTGCGGCATGAGGATCGGCATAGAAGTTCCACTCGGCGGCAGACATGCTACCGTCCGGAAGCTGCACGTTACCGGGTACGCCAACTGCACCACCCATAACATAGAAGCCGGCCAGATTGGCCACCAGTGAAGGATCGTTCCGGAGAGCGTCCGCAATATTGGTCAGAGGGCCAAGGCTCACCAGAGAGAGTCTTCCGGCATGCGCGCCTGCGATTGAGGCTAGTAACCGGGGAGCGTCCAGGCTGGGGTCGGTGACTGGGCCGAGAGGGGCGGGAAGGGTGAGGCCAAGCATGTTGTCTGCGCTCGTGCGCCATTCGTTGGGGAAGGAGTGGCCTCCCTCGAATGGAGTGTCTCGTCCACAGGCTACGGGTATCTGATTGTAACCGGCGAGGGCCAGCAGACCGCGAGCGTTCCGCACGCCAGGCTCGCAATGGGCCTCACCGGTGCCTGCCACCGTGATCGCCACTACATCGTAGTCCTTGCGTTGAAGGAGATAGAGGATTGCCAACCAGTCGTCCATTGCCATATCGGTGTCAATTACGAGAGGACGAGGTCCACCGGGCGGCGTGCTGATAGGGGTGGGGGTGGCAACCGGCCCGGCGTTGGTTGGTGTAGAGTTGTTGAGTTGGAGTAAGAGATATATGGCTGTTGCTGCCAGCAGGGTAGCCGGCAGCAACAGGACGAATCTTCAAGTTGGGATGTGTGGGCTGGGCGACAGGCCGGACGATGTGGGCGTGCCAACCGAAGAGCTACGCAGACCCACGGCCGACATAAGGCCCCACAGGGCGAAGAAGGTCATCATCAGGATGAGGGAAAGCGTGTTTATGAAGTCGTGTACAGCAACCGATATGTTCGGCACTCCCATCACCAGGACAGGCACGCTAAGAAGAAGTAGCACACCGGAGAAGGCGAGGGGCAAGGCTACCCAGGAGGGGAACACGCCCGCAATTGAGGCGGTGATGGCATACAGAGTCAGGCCAAGTATAGTCAGTAGAAGCGCAATCACCAGCACTGTCCAATAACCATCGGTATCGGTAGGACCGATGCCCATGCTGGCAAGGGTATCGAGGACAGCAATGATGGTTATTGTGGTCATGCCCAACATAGTGACTGTCAGGAACAGCATGGAAAGCGCTTCAGGGCGACCCCTGCGTTGGAGTAAAAGGCTAACAACGTTGGCGAGCAGCAGGAGAGCGCCGGTGCCGATGATGGGGGCAGATGGAAAGTCGTCGCTGGGGAACAGCATACTGAGTACAAAGGTGGACAGGATTATGAGGCTTCCAAGCAGGCCGGCTACGTCTCCGGCGCGAGTGATTGTCTTTGCGTTTGACATTTGATTTACCTCCCTGTGGCTGCCATGCGGCGGCCTAACAATACAAGCGCAAGCGCAGCTAGTAGACCAACGACAATGAACAGGTTGGCGTCAGCGGAGATGCCGGTTTGTGGCATCCCGGCGACGGGGATAGCATACACGGCCAATTCGCCGCAGACGACGCGGGCGCCGCTGTTGCCTGCAGGGTCGGTCACCAGGTCATCAGGCCCAGCGTGGATCACGAGGGCGCTGCCATCGGCATCCATGAGAGAGGTTGGCCCGGCGCCCAGTGTGACACCGTCAACGACCGTTTCATACGTGGCGTTGCCCGCTGCGTCGAAACTGATGTTGGGCATGTCGCCTGCGTGGTGGCCTTCGGGGCTGTTGAGGCCGTGCTTCTTAGTGTCAGGGTTGAAGTGGCCTCCTGCGCTCGTGAAAGCGGGGACTTCGCACTTGCCTGTGGTGTGTATGTGAATGCCGTGCTCACCCACAGCCGCAGCCGTGAAGCCGTTCACCCGGACCTGAAGCTTCACGCCTGACGCGGCGGGCGAGAAGATGGCAGTGCCTACCAGTTGGCCCTGGGCATCCTTAAGGTCGGCCTTCGCGCCTTGCGTCTGCGACTGGGCCAGCGCGGGGCTAACCGCAATAGCAGCCCAGGCGAACAATACGGGTGTGAGCAGAGCGAATAATGTACGTGCGATCCTGTTCATTTGTGTGTTCCTCCTCTATGTTTGTGAACTGTGGTTTGTCAATGCGGAGTGCCGAGCTCGAGAGCCGGCACTCCGTCCGAATATGGGGAGCATAGCAAGGCGGACGGCGCGCGGTAAGTGCGAGAAGGCATATTGAGGCAGCACCGGAGGGGGCATAGCGAGTAAGCCGTTGGTCAGGGGATGTCTCGGGCAGAGCCAAAGGTAATGTGACCTCCGGCTGAATATGCGTGCGGGCAATCTATCTTCCGGCCCATTGAGCAAGGTGGGGTGATGTGCTATGCTCAGAACATGGAGCTTTCCGCGAGCCGCCGGAATAAGAGATTGGGTGACGCGCCTGTCGGCGATAACGGCCGGGACGGCGCGCGCGGGTGGCGGGTTTGGGGGGCCCTCAGGCCGATTGCCCTGGTGTCCTCAGCAGTCTATGTAGCCACGCTGATTACCATAATGAGGGGCGACTGCCCGGCATGCCACATACCCTGGAAAGGCGTGGCGACTGTGGGGCTGCTGCTGCTCCTCCTGCTGCTTGACCGGTTGGAATACCCGCTTTTCGGCGAAACACCATCCAGATGGGTTGGGGTGATACTGCTCGCCACCCGGTTGGCCCTTACGTTGGCGACCTTCTCAATCATGAACCCGTGGGAAAACGCGCAAGGCTTGCTCATGCTAGCCCTTATACCGTACATGGGACACCTCTATCTGGGCAGTAAGGGCGGAACAGCCGTAGGCGTGATGGTCTGGGTAATAGGGGCCAATATGCTGGTGATAGCGGCCATACCCCATTTGACTAAGATAACGACTCAAAAGGGAGGCGAAATCTCCACTGAGTATATAGTCACCGGGTCATTGATGCAGACCGGCATAGCGAGCCTGACACTGCTCACAATATTGATTGTATTCGTACTGGTATCGGCGAGAGTTACGTCGCTGGAACGAGCGCATACGAGCCGAACGAAGCGGTTGCTGGCGCAACTTGAGACATCGCATATGCGCCTGGGCATTTACTCGCAAAGGGCAATTGCGATCACAGAGGAGCATAAGAGGACTGCACGCGATATTCACGACGGGCTGGGGCAGTACCTAACGGCTGTGAGCGTGGAGATAGAAGTGGCGCTCGCGTACCGGGATATCAGTCCTGAGAAGGCAGAAGGGGCGATAAGGTCGGCGAAGGAGGCGATAAGCAAGAGCCTGCAGGACGTGCGCAGGTCGGTTGCAATCTTACGGGCAAAGAGACAGTCCGTGTTAGTGTACGTACCGGAGGAGGAGTCTGAACTTACGCAGGAAGTTGAATCTACGTCCGGGGATAGCATTACGAAGGGCACTAGAGGCCGGTTATCGTGGTTATTTCCGCGCCCGTTCGATATTGTTGCGACGACGCTATATATGGGCATCTTCGTGATGGGGTTCCTTGAAGAGGATACAGCAATTACAGGCACAGCGCTTGCCCTGGCGGGACTGCTGTCAGGGTTGATAGTGCTCGATAGGGTTGAGTTTGCATTCTTTCGCGAACGTCCTGCCTGGTGGGTAGGTGGATTGCTGCTAACGGCCCGAATAGCTATCGCTTATGAGCTATTCGTGGGGTTAGGGGTATGGACTACACTATTGCTAGTTGTTATCATCCCTTACTGGGTTACCATCTACTTCGGGAGCCGAGCAGGCTATATCGCTGCCGCGCTTCTGGTAGTTGGGGTGGGGTTCCTCTCGCTGGGCGTACCGTTGGACCAAGCGCTGACGGGATCGCTGGATGCGGCCCTGGGCGCGTATCTAGGTACGATGCTGGTGCTCGCTTTTGTGCTGGGGATAGTAGTGGCGACCTCCAGCACGGTGGTGAAAGAGAGTGCGGCTCGCGTTCAGGCTGAAAGGGTGCTGGGAGAGTTGCGGAAGACCCATGCCGAGCTGGGGGAGTTTTCGCGGCAGGCAATAGAGGCCGGGGAGGCTCGCAACAGCCTGGCACGCGATATTCATGACGGTTTGGGGCATTACCTCACGGCGATGAGTGTGCAACTTGAGAAGGCTCTTGCGTTCAGGAGCATAGATCCTGCGGCGGCTGACCAGGCGCTGAACGAGTCGAAGCGCCTGGTAGCGGTAGCCTTGCAGGAGATACGCAGCACAATGGGCGCGCTGGGCGAGTCGGAAGTGGAGTTGTCGCCGATGAAGTCGTTGGCGGAATTGGCCCAGTATATGGGACATGGCAGTCTGAAGGTCCAACTCGACATAGAGGGAGACGAGTCCGGCTATTCGCGGCAAGTACTGATGACGATATACAGGGCGGCCCAGGAGGGGCTTACCAATGTCCAAAAGCACGCAGGGGCGGGGCGAGTTGATATGAAGCTGGAGTTTGGAGAAGCTGAAGCACAACTGGAGATAAGAGACGACGGCAAAGGTTTTGCGCCGGAGTCGGTAGGGGAGATGCCTGAGCAGTCAGGAGAGGGAGCCGTAGGGCAGTTGGGCTACGGGTTGCAGAGCATGAAGGAGAGGCTGGAGTTGCTGGGCGGGGATCTACGAATCGAAAGCAGGCTCGGTGGAGGCACCGAGCTACACATAAGAGTGCCGAAGAGGTCGACCGCGCAGGTCGTCTAATTCAGGATAGAGGATTACTTCGCGGGGCGATGAAATGAGTATGACAGAAGAGTATGGGAGAATAACCGAATGGCGAATAGCGAGCGCAGGCAGGATAGAAAGATCAAAGTGCTGGTGGCCGATGACCAGAGGCTGGTGCGCGATGGGATCGCCTCGCTGTTGAGCATACAAGATGAAATCGAAGTGGTGGGCACAGCCTCCAACGGAGAGGAGGCTGTGGAGCAAGCGCTGGCGCTGAAGCCTGAGGTTGCCCTGATGGATATCCGCATGCCAATTATGGATGGAGTGGAGGCGACACGGAGGATCAGAAGAGAGTTACCCGGGTGCCAGGTGCTGATGCTGACCACATTTGATGATGAGGATTACATATTAGATGCACTGAGCGCGGGTGCGTGCGGCTACTTACTTAAGGACATACCGGCCCACGACCTGGCGAGCGCGATCAAGGCGGCCCACCAGGGCATCTACCAGCTTGATCCGAGCGTGGCAGGAAAAATGCTACGGGCGCTATCGGCGGACAGAGGTCGGGCAGAGCCTGAGGTGAACGTGCCCCATGCGGCAGGCGACCTGAGCGCCCGGGAGGTGGAGGTGCTGCGTCTGATCGCGAAGGGCGCGAGCAACCGGGAGATCGCTGAGCACCTGGTGATTAGCGAGGGGACAGTAAAGAATCACATCTCAAATATACTGAACCGTCTGGGTTTGAGGGATAGAACACAGGCAGCGATTTACGCAAGGGACCATGAATTGCTGTAGGCGTGTGGCTATTGTCAGCCCCGGCATGACACCCTGGTCTGCGTTTGTGATTGGGGGTATTGAACTATGAGTTCAGTTGTTGAAAGCTCCGGAGCGCTAAGTCGCCGTGTGCTGCCGTGTCACAGCACCCGAGATGATGCGAAGAGAGTTCTTCGTATTGGGGCGAACAAGATTGGCTCGCCTGTAGTTGCTATCTCCTGAGCTTGTCCTATAGCATGATAAGTGAGCGCCTTATCGTACCCAGGTTCACCGGCATCTGCTCCCACTGCTCGCCATAGTCGCTGCTGTGCCAGATATCGCCATTGCTGAGGCCGGCGTAGATATGGCCGGGCGCACTAGGTTCAGTCAGGAGTGCGTAGGGCATATGGTCAAGCGGCTGTGGCAAGCCGCCACCTAGTCGTTTCCACCTGTCACCGTCGTTGCGGAAGATGAATGCCTGTGCATCGCTCTCGCTATGGGCCTTGAACGGGCCCGGAGAAGCTGAGAGATACCACACCTGGGGCCGCCCGGGGTCGGCTGCTACCGCCCAGCCATAGTGGCGGTCAAGGCCCTGTTTGAGGCCGGACCAGGTCCGCCCGGCATCGCTGCTGAAGGCGTTGCCACCACCTGAGCCTCCTCCCTCGTAGAGCCACTCGCCAAGGGTGGCATGAGAGATGAGGGAGTGGCAGTCGCGCAGGGCGCCTTTGCGGTGGCGTGTCCATCTCTTGCCGCCATCTCGGCTCAACACGGTGGCACCGTATTCGATGCCAACGAAGATCCTATTGGGATCGGTGGGCGAGAGGGCAATAGCCTGAACATAGGCAGTAAAGGGCCGCTCAGCCGGCGAGAACCAGAGCCACTTCCATGGTATACGCTTGAAACCGGCAAGCTCGGTCCATGTATCGCCGCCGTCCCGTGAAACGAAAATACACGCAGGCCTGGTGCCGGCATACACGAGACCCGGGTGGAGGGGGCTTGCTGCCAGGGCTTTCACTATATGCCCGTCCATGCCTGAAGAGCGCCAGGTTCTGCCTGCGTCATCAGACCGGAGGATGCCGCTGCCCTGAGTGCCCGCGTAGACTCTGCCGATATTCAGTGGAGCTGCGGCCAGGCAGCTCACTTCGCTACCCGAAAGTAGCTTCTCGACTTGCCATTGACCGTTGCCATCAAGGGTAGCGCGAGCAATGCCATTGCCCGTCGTAGCGATGAAAGTCTTGCCTTCCATTCGGTGTGTCCTTTCGGGGGACGAGATCAGCGACCAAGCCGCACGATCAATGCTTGATGCGCGGGAGCCAACTTCTACATCCCGGCAGTGTGTTCCGCCAGGTGGTGAGCCGGAAGCCGGAACAGATCGGCCACGGTGTGGAAGCCTTCGCCGTAGAACTTTGCACCGCAACCCCAATCGCTATCAGGCACCGCCGCCAATGCCTCTATGGCGGCGTCCATAGCAGCATCGTACCGGCGCCGAATAGACTGGGGTGTGATCGTACGTGCGATGAGGCGAATATACCAGTAGCTGAGCGGATCGGCCAGCCACTTCGGGAAGTTGAACATGCCCTTGCCTCGTCTTGCGCTGGTGACTTCTTTCGGCAGGTACTCCAGGGCCCAGGTCAGATGGACGAACACCTCGGCCACAGTCCACTCGGTCGCCGGGCTCTTCTCGAGCCACCGGTCAGCGGGGATGGAGTTTAAGAGGTCGTGGAACGCGGTGCGGGTAGCGTCGAGACCTTCGCGAAGGGCTTCGCCATCGGTGACCAGCGAGGGTCGAACTGTAAGAACAGGGGGCTGAATCATCGGGGTGCCTCCTCAGGATCAATATTATCAACACGTAATCTCACTTACCTGCTCGCATTCGGTGATGCCGAACAGGACGCTGCCCGTGCTTACGCTCCGGGCAAAGTTGACGAAGTCTAGCGGCGGGCTGAACGCAGGAAGGCCCTGGCCGCAACGGCATATTTGTCAACGTCCATCTCGGGGTCCAGGGCCAACTGCAATTCCAGTCCGTAGTATATGGAGAGCAGCAGCCGGCTCACGGAGGAGGGATCGAGGGTCTTGTCGAGCTGGCCTGCCTCTTGTGCCCTGCGGATGACCTGGGACAACGCATCGATGTAACTAATAACCAGGCCATGGAGAGTCTCGCCTAGCTGGGGATTTATGAGGGCTTCGCCCCAGGCCTGCACGTTGACACGCCCGGCACCAAGTGCTGCTGCGCTTTGTATTCCATGCAGGAAGAAGTCGAGGAGTTCGTCCAGGGCTTTCATAGGATCGTCGTTCTTAGTGGCAGCGACGAACAGGTCCAGGCTGCGCCGGTAATCGAAATCGAAGCTGGCCCTGATAATCTCGTCTTTGCTGTCGAAGTAGTGGTAAACAGCACCCGGGCTAAGTCCGGCTTCCTGGTAGATGTCGCGCATTGTGGCCTGGTGGAAGCCTTTGAGCGCAAAGCACCGATAGGCGGCGTCGATGATTTGCTGCCTCCTGGCTTCAGAGTGCCTTTCGCTTACCTTCGGCATAAGTGCGACCTCCTCACATGATAAATCGAACGTTCGATTTATATAATAGCACAGACTTAAAGGTATGTCAATACTTTTCGTGGATCAAACTGCCCAGGGCTGCGATGTTGGTCGACTCTTGCACCCTACACATGCACAGACGAGCATGCCGGGGTGGGATTTACCGCGCCGGGAGAGCAGCAGGAATGGGAAATGCCCCTTTTTATGGCTGTTGCCGCTCAGGGTTCCGGGCCAGGGGCAAAGCGCGCAGGCGAACCCCGGTCGCGTCGAAGATCGCGTTGGCGACGGCGGGGGCTACTCCTATGATGGGCGTTTCGCCTGCGCCGGCGGAAGGGAGATCCTTGCGGTCGAGGAGGACGGTCTCTATAGTGGGCACGTCGCGGAACCGGGGCACAGGGTAGCGCGAGAAACGGTCGGTGAGCACATGCCCTTTGTCGAAGTCGATGCGCTCTATTAGCGCACCGCCCAGCCCCATGACTATAGCCCCCTCCACCTGGTTCTCCAGGCCTTCAGGGTCGACGATTGCGCCACACTCGAATGCCTGTACAACGTGCGTAACCCATACCTGCCCACTAGAAGGATCAACGTCCACCTCGGCGCAGGTAGCGATGTAACTCCCCTTCTCGGTGCCGCAGGCCAGCCCGTAACCGTGCCCAGTTGGGCCCTGCGTGCCGGTGGGCCGCGACGCCCAGGCGAAGCGCTCGGTTGCCGCCAGCAGCACGGCCCGCAGCCTGCTTTGGACCGGATCGGCCACGTCAGGCAGATTCAGCAAGCGGAAGTCGAGAGGATCGCTGCCAACCAGGCAAGCGAGCTCGTCCATGTGGCTCTCGCGGGCGAAATTATTGGCAGTTGCCGCCAGTGCCCTGTATGAGCCCTGCCGCAGAGGCGTTTCGGTAGTGTGGAACTCGATGTACTGGTGGGGGACGGCGTAGGGAGTGCGTATGCCCGCCGCGCCCGAGTTGTAGTTGTGGTAGTCCCAGGCGGTGATGCGTCCGCCCGCGTCAATGGCGCTTCGCACCTCGATCAATCCTGCGGGCCGGAAGTAAGCTGCGGTGAACTCCTCCTCGCGGGACCAGGTCAGTTTGACGGGACGGCTAGCCGCCAGGGCCAGCCAGGCTGCCTCGATGGCAGCGTCGCCCGTGTGCTTACCTCCGTAAGCCGAGCCTGTGTCGGGCACTATCACTCGCACCTGCTCTTCAGGCTTTCCGAACGCCGCCGCAAGCTCGCTGCGGACGCCGAATGGGCGCTGCGTGCCCGTCCACACAGTAAGCTCGCCATTGTCCCACTCTGCTATGGCGGCGCGCGTTTCCAGGGGCGAGTGCGCGATGTAGGCCACCCGGTAGCTAGCCTCAAGGGTGTGGCCTCCCGAAGCCGCTGCCATGCCCTCGGTAAGGGAGCCTGTCTCGAAAACGTCGGCCCCGGCCCAGCGGTTGTGCGCTTGCGGGGCGGCAGGGTGGCTCTTGAGGAAATCAAACACGTTGGCTGAAGAGACGTGGGTTCCGGCGCTGCCCAGGTTCCACGTGGGGCGCAAGAGAGCGAGAGCGCGCCGAGCCGTGGCGCGATCCGGCGCTACCACTCCCGCGAACTTCTCGGTCCGTACCACGGTGACGCCGGGCAAGGCTTCCGCAGCACTGCCGTTGAGCGACGCCAGGGTGGCTCCGATCGAGGGCGGGCGAAGCACAGCGCCGATCAGCATGCCAGGCCTCGTCATATCGGTGGTGTAGCGATGCTTGCCCGTCACGAAATCACGCCCCTCGGCGCGTAGGGCGGGCTTGCCGGCAGTAGTCCAGCTTTCGGATGGTGTGATGGCCTCATCATCGCTCCAAAGCTCGTTCAGCCTGCCCGCCTCAGCGTCAGTTATCAGGTTGGCGTATGGGATGGAGCGCCCGGTTGGCGGGTGATTGATGGATCCGCCCTCCACTGCCAGTTCGGGGGGGTCGACCGCCCAGAGTGCGGCGGCTCGCTCGACGAATAGTTGGCGGGCTGCGGCGGCCGCTTTGTGGAGGATGGGAGCCGTATATGGCGTGGTGCGGCTGCCGAAGGTGCCCATGTCATAGGGGGTAAGGCGTGTGTCGGCCATCAGCACCTGCACATGCTCCGCAGGCATGCGCAACTCCTCGGCCACGGCGAGCGCGAGGGATGTGCGGATCCCCTGGCCCACCTCGGCCTTGCCAACCATGACCACGACTGACCCGTCACTTTCGAATAGGAGCCAGTCACCTATAACGTGAGAGGGGCCCGAGGCAGAGTAATCGGTGGGTGGGCGCTCGGGTCTTCCGTCGGGCTGCCCTGAGCGCGGGCGCTCGTCTTTGCGTATGTTAGAGGTCATAGCGGGCTCTCCACCTTCTCGGTGTGCGAGGCACCCGACCGCATAGCTGCACCTCCCTGCCGGATGGCGCGAACGATGCGTAGGTAGGTGCCGCACCGGCAGATGTTGCCCTGCATGGCGTCGATGATCTGTTGTTCACCGGGGTCGGAGCACGAGTTGAGCAGCGCCAGCGCCGACATGATCATGCCGGGTGTGCAATAGCCACACTGGAAGGCCCCGTTATCGAGAAAGGCCTGCTGCAGAGGGTGGAGTTGGCCGTCAATCTCCAATCCCTCGATGGTGAGCACATCCTTGCCCACCGCCTGGCGAGCCTCGGTTATGCAGGAGCGCACCGCCTTGCCATCGAGCAGGATCGTGCATGCCCCGCACTCTCCTTCCCCGCAGCCGGGCTTGCAGCCCGTGAGGCCGAGATGCTCGCGCATTACAACGAGCAGCGACGTCGACTCGTCCGCATCCAGTTGCCTTGGGGTGTCGTTTACACGTAGTTCCAGCGTCATGCTTGCCTGCCTTCCCAACGAGATCTGCCGTCAATTCGTCATTAAGATTATATCACGGCAATCTTCGTGCCCGCATGCGCACCACGTCTGTGGTAAGTGGTGGACAAGCTGTCAGGACGCCTTGACGGTCGCCGGACAGTGACTTATGCTACCTTGTGTCGCAATTCCGGGCACGTAACGGAAATATATAGAAAGCGGAAGAGGGGTTCATATGACAAGTACAGCACAGCAGATTGACAGCTTTATCGAGTCGCGGCTGAACGATTACATCGAGGAAACAGCAGAGCTTTGCCGGGTGCCCAGCGTGTCTGCAAAGGCCGACCGCCCCGTTATGGCCCAGTGTGCTCGTCTGGTTGGCACCATACTGGAGCGTCACGGCTTCAGTGTGCAGCAGTTCGAGACTGAGGGCAACCCCATTGTGGTGGGCCGCGCCACGGGCAAGTCTGAGCGCACGCTTCTCTTCTATAATCACTACGATGTGCAACCTCCTGAGCCGCTCGATCTGTGGACATCGCCGCCATTCGAGCCTGAGGTACGCAACGGGGCGCTCTACGCACGCGGCGCCAAAGACGACAAGGGCGAGTTCCTGGCGCGCCTGGCCGCGGTGGATGCGGTGCGGGCGGCGCACGGCGATGAGCTACCTTGCGGCGTGACCTTCATACTCGAGGGCGAGGAGGAGATTTCAAGTCCGCACATCGCGCAGTTCGTGCAGGAGCATCTCGACCTACTGAAGTCGCATGGCTCGATCTGGGAAGAGGGGATGCAGAACGACCGAGGCCAGCTTATCGACGCGCTCGGCAGGCGCGGCATACTGGCAGTTGAGCTGCAGGCTCACACCCTCACGCGGGACGCCCACTCGGGGAGCGCGCACCTTTTGCCCAACGCTGCCTGGCGCTTGCTGCGCGCCCTCTCGGTTCTGAAGGGGACAGACGAGCGCATACTGATCCCCGGCTTCTACGACCGCGTCAAGCCCCCGTCCACTCTCGACGAGCAGCTGCTAGTCACTTTTCCGTCGGATGAAGAAGCCATGAGAGCCGAGCTCGGCATCTCTGAGCTTGGGGAGCGGCAGTTCGTGCGTGGAGCCACGGGCGCTAGCTACGTGCGGGCGGTGTTCCAGCCGACGTGCAACATCGCAGGCATCTGGGCAGGGTACCAGGGGCCGGGGATGAAAACGGTGATCCCGGCTGTAGCAACGGCCAAGGTCGACTTCCGGTTGGTGCCGGACCAGGACCCGCAGGAGGTATTCAACAGTCTGCGCCGCTATCTGGACGACGAAGGGTTCAGTGACATTAAGCTGACCTGGCTGGGGGCGATGTGGCCGCAGAAGGGGGAGGCGGACGAACCGCTCGTGGCGCTTACGGCGCGCACAGCCGAGGAGGTCTACGGGCAGCCGTCGCTGCTCATACCCCTATCGGGCGGCAGCAGCCCGGTCTACGCGTTTGCTCGGCCCCTCGGGATCCCCGTGGTAAGCCCCGGTGTCGGCTATCCGGGCTCGCGCACGCACTCCCCGGATGAGCACGTCAGGCTGAAAGACTTCAGCGATGGCGCCCGCCACATCGCCAGGATCCTCGATGAGTTCGATGCGCTGGCATGACGTGGGAGCGAGCTGGGCAGTCAATAGCGAATGCCGCGCTTGAACCTGGCATCAGGCTCAACACACCTACTTTCTACTTGTTTGGTGTTGGGCAGGATGGGAAGAAAGTGATAGACACGATCTTGCCCGCCTGGCCTCTGGTTGCGCGCACGCCCGGGCGGAAGTACAGCAGATTGTTAGGCCCACATGGTTCTCCTAGACCACCGCATGGATAGCCGTTAATGATGCCTCGGTCGGTCAATCTCCAGATGAAGTCGTAGAAAGTTGAGCCTACCGGCACGTCCTCGTATTGCTGGGCACCTGGCGGCTCATTGAAGCCAGCGGAGATAGCAGCTATCTTGGCGAACTGGCCTCTGGTGACGTTGTTGCCCGGGCGGAAGTAGGGGTCGTTGGTGGGGTCGCAGGGTTCACCGGGGCCACCGCAAGGATAGCCGTTGATGATGCCCCGGCACGCCAGGCACTGAACGTATGGATAGAAGGTACTTGCAGGCGGCACGTCGCTGAAGAGAATCGGCACGCCGTACCGTTGTACGTAGAAGCTGCCTGGGCCCACCGCCCATATCTCGCCGGCAGACGCGGCGGCTACCCCGTTGAGCCAGGAACGGGGGCTGTAGACCTGATTCCAGGCCGTTCCATCCCAGTGTAAGGTGAATGGGCTTTCACCCACAGCCCAAACGTCATCAGCCGAGATGGCAGTCACTGCGTGGAGCGCGCCGGGGTTGGGGCTAGGAACGATGCTCCACTGCGTGCCGTTCCAGTGCAGCGTAAGTGTTTGGCTCTGCCCTCCACTGCTTGATGAGCCCACTGCCCACATGTCATTGGGCGAGATAGCGGCTATGCCATCAAGCTCGTTGGGGCCTCCTGCAACGTTCGGGCTGGAAATTACGGTCCACTGCGTGCCGTTCCACTGCTCTACCAGCGTCCGGTAGATACCTCCGCTCAGGTAACGGCCCACCGCCCACACATTGTCAGTCGAGATAGCGGTAACAGCCAGTAGCTCAGTGTCGGTTGAGCCTGTATCCGGGCTGGGAACTATACTCCACTGTGCGCCGTTCCAGTGTTCTATCAGAGTGCGGGTGCCATTCTGCACATAATTGCCCACGGCCCACACATCGTTGTCCGAGACACCGGACACACCCTTCAGGAAATTACAGCAGCCGTCCACACCGTTGGGGCTTTGCACGACACCCCACTGCGTGCCGTCCCAGTGTTCTATAATTGTCAAGTAGCCGTCAGAGCCGACCGCCCATACGTTGTCGGACGACATCGCGTCAATGCCCCACAGGTAGTCTTGGCCCGAGTTACCCATTTCGTAGACGCGGCTCCAGGCAGTGCCATCCCAATGGTATATGACTGTATGGTTGCCGGGGGCACCACGGTAGCCACTCCCGGCGGCCCATACGTCACTGGCCGACGCAACGGACACAGCACCGAAGGAGCCTCCACTGTCTCCTCCCTGTGGGACAGCCATATGAGTCCAGCGCGGGTCGCACAGCGCCGTGCTTGTGGCTGTGGCCGTGACCTGAGTGGTGGAAGCCGCGGGAGT
>JBBRDO010000110.1:0-14715 GCA_038203825.1 Chloroflexia bacterium
TTGCATAGTGTTGAGAGCGGTAAACGCTTGACACAGGGTGCTGCTATAAAGGACTGTAAGCATTTAGCATTCAACTCTTGGAGGGGCAGACTCCTCCCCACGCCTAAAGGCGGGGGTCTCCGTCTGCTTGCTAGTCGATGAGCAAGAAGGATGCGGAGCAGTTGCGAGAGCAAGTGAAAGAGCGATATGGCCAGACGGCCATTAAGGTGCAAAGCGGCGGTGGCGGAGGGTGCTGCGGAGGCGAGGCCGGGTCGAACTGTTGCTCGGGCAGTGCTGAGACCTACGACCCCATAACGTCGAACCTCTACTCGGAGCTGGAAGCAGGACAGGTGCCTTCTGAGGCGCTACTGGCCTCCCTCGGCTGTGGCAACCCCACGGCATTGGCCCGGCTGAACCCGGGAGAGACTGTGCTCGACCTGGGGAGCGGTGGGGGCATAGATGTGCTGTTATCCGCGAAGAGAGTTGGCCCGACGGGCTTCGCATACGGCCTGGATATGACGGATGAGATGCTGGCGCTGGCCGAGCAGAACAAGAAGAATGCGGGAGCCGAGAACGTCAAGTTCCTGAAGGGTTACATTGAGGAAATACCGCTGCCGGATAACTCGGTGGATGTAATTATCTCTAATTGCGTCATAAACCTGGCTGCCGACAAGCGACCGGTGCTGAAGGAAGCGTTTCGCGTGCTCAAGCCGGGCGGCAGGTTCGCAGTGTCTGACGTGATACGACGTGGCGACGCACCCGAGGCCATACTCCGAAGCATTGAAGCGTGGACGGGTTGCATAGCGGGAGCTCTACACCAGGACGTGTACAAGACTCTGCTTGCAGACGTGGGTTTTGAGGACGCGGGGATCGAGATCACACGCAGCTATACTGCCAGCGATATCACGGGAGAAGCAGCGGACGTGGCGGCGGATAGCTCATGCTGCACTCCGGCAGGGCTTGCAGGCGATGATCTCAAAATGGCAGACGGCCTGTTCGCCTCGGCGTTTATTAGAGCAGTAAAGCCCGCCAGGTAGGCAACATCAGGAATAGGACGTCATCCGGATAGATGGCGAGAAGGCCGGTCCGGCGCAGATAATACCTCAGCGCCGGACCGGCCTGATTCATTGGATATTTGATGCTCAAGAAGGTCCGTGAGCGCGCGCTGCTACACAGCGTAAAGAATGCTGAGTTGAGTGCCGGTTTCGATGTCCAACGCTTCAACGGCGATTCTCGTACCAGTGGATCAGAGCGGCACGGGGGATGCTAACCACGTGCTGTCCCTTACGCTTGGCTTTCAAGTCGCCGATCCTTATAGAGTGCAGGACAGTTTCCAGGCTAGTGCCGAACATGCGCGCGACCTCCTCAGGGAGGTACTCATCCTGCATGAGGTCAATGTGCACGTGATTGTGTGGGAGATGGTGGTAATGCACTTCCAACGGGCTGTCATTTGCAGTCTCTTCAGAGGCGTTGAGGGTTGGGACTGATGTGGCCTGCATATCACTGCCGGACATCTCTTGCATGTCCAGGCCCTCAATGACATGGCTCTTTTCGTAATTCTTTGTCTCGTGATCTATGGCAGTCATGCTAATATCCTCCCTTTCATCATTAACGGGCCGCAAGTAAATAGTCTCTGGTCCGCATATATGGTGGGATGTAGTGTTCGGACAGTGCGTACCGGATCAGCGGGTCGCCCACTTTTTCTGCAGCCAGCGCGGCAAATTCTGCTCCTATACGCAGGCTCTTCGTATCGAAGAAGTCCCAACCGAGGGCAACCAGCCGGGCGGGGTCGGAACGGGTGAAATCAGGGAGCTCGAATCGCTCGCTGTAGCCGTCAGGGGTGGCCTGATAGACAACAGTGTCAGCATAGGGGTCAACCATATCATGGGTGACGGTCCTGTAGGCGTTTGCAGCGGAATAAGGGTGAGTCTCACCGGTATTCAATAGAGCAACATGGCGCAGCCTATTGGTGATCGTGAACATGAAGTCATGAATATCGAGCAGGATATTACGATCTTCGATTGCTTGCAGCCCATGTTGTGCGACGCGGCCGCTGCGTAGGACAGATAGCATCCTGCCGACGTAGCCGTCATGGCCATGCTGGGCATCAAGGGTCTTCAGATATAATGCGGCCTGCATAGCAACATCATTGGCGATCTGCTCGGAGGATAGCCCGGTACCAACGTAGTAAGGGGCATACATGGCGAAAGCAGCCGGGATGGCACCGGCGCGTTCGTCCTCCTGGGTGGGGAGCTTGAAAATAGGGTTATCAATGTGCGATGTAAAGGCAGCAGCTAACCCGGCAAGCAGGTAATTAGAGTCGATGCCGGACGGAGGGACCTGGCGGGCGAAACGTCCGAATGGGAGCACGCGCCGGAACTCTATAACATGGTGCTCATCTTCAGATTGGGGCACTTCTTCATGCGGTGCAATGTCGGCTGATGTTTCACGAAGAAGATCAGACACTTGTATTTCTCCTTCCTGCTCGATCACCCGGCCATGAGCCGGATCTCATCGAACGTGGCGGACCTCGTCTCAGCTTTCTGCTGAACAGACCTGACGCGGGTTCCACCACTTCCAGTCTACACACAATTGGTATAAAGTCGGGGATATACAGGTAACAGTTGGGTGACTAACGACGCCTGAAGAACCCGGCAACGCGTGCGGATGTACGTGAGGAGGCGCCAGGCACTTTGGCGTGGCCGGAGAGGAAGCGTCGGGGCGGAACGAGGCTTAGACGGGACTAAGGTTAATCGGACGGGGGCGGGTAGATGTGCCGCGCCCACGGACTGTCCGGATAAAGTGTGGCAAGCTTATCCCAGATCGCGTACATCCTGACGGTGTCACGCTCGGCAAAGTAATAGGCCGTCGCCAACCAGAATAAGGCCTCGGGGACCATGCTGTTTGTGGAAGCAGCTGCTTGTTCAAGTTCCTTAATGGCCTCGGCATAGCGCATCCAGGCCATCATGCAGCGTGCTCTGCCGATCCGGAGGACGGACAGGAAATCGGATGGGGGAGAGAAGCCAACCGAGAGATGGTGAATACTTCCCTTGTGGTCGGCCAGCCCGGCGCTGGGAGTCCAGATGACGTGGTTAGCGCGGAATAAAGGCCAGGCAGATCGATCTCCCATACTGGCGATGTAGGGGACCAGATTGTCGTTTATGTAGTTTGCTACGGTGTGGTTGGAATACGTCACGGTATCCTGCGTGATGCAGCCCGTTCAATTCGGTTTGTGGAAGTAGACGAGCAACTGCCGTCTTTGGTCCCGCGCGCTTTCCAGTGCTCTTGTGTAGTCGGTTTCCCAGTTGATCAGATCGACGGCATGTTCCATGCGGCACTCTCCTCAGGTAGACAACAGGCATTATACACGAGCCGATAGGTACGACTGAGACGCAAGGACTCAGGTCTTCGCGGGCTAGGAGTGTGACGCAGCGCCAAGGGGCGAATAGATCAACACAGGATTGGCACGTTGTGCCATATAAGAGTCCCAGCGGTCAATAAGCATCCGGAACATATCCGTTTCGGTTATGATGCCGACAGGTCTCCCCTCTTCGTCTACGACAGGCAGGCCACTGACTTTGTGCTCAAGCATCAAGTGGGCTGCTTGTTGCATGGGCGTGAGGGGTGTAACGATGTAGGGGTCGTGCGTCATCACGTCGCTCACGGTCAGCTTGGCGATCAAGTAGTTAAGCTCGTAGATACTGAGGCTGGCAGACGACGAGGGCCTGGCTTCGCGGAGATCTCCCAGAGTCACAATGCCCACGAGGCGCTCCTCATCCACCACAGGCAAACGACGTATGCCCATTCTCATCATCATATTATAAGCGTCGGCTACGGAGGTGTCATATTCCACAACTCGCACCGGCGAGGACATCCAGTCCCTGACGAGTATTTGGTTATTCACAGGAGTGCCCTCCAATCTTGAATTAGGGCGGCATGAGCCGGTTTCTGAGACAAGTGTACCAAGTAAAGGTGAATAAGGCGGTATCGCCAGATGTAAACCGGGTAAACAAGTCCTGGGCGTTGTGCTCATGTTATGCGTTCACTCTCTTCGCCGTATGTGCGAAAGTCCTATTCGATATTTTCGGAGCAGTATGGGGTGAGAGCCGCTGTTAAAGGCGGCAGTTCAGCGTGCAGCCACCCCGGTAATCACCTTGAAACCCATCTCCAGGCCCTTCCAGGGTACCTCCGAGTGGAATGGATTGTTGGCCTTGAACCGCCAGGGCAGGTAGAAGCCCAGGGCCATCCTGCCCAGACGCCAGAGAGGGGAAGACCCAACTTTACACAGATCGTCTGTGGTTGCACGCATGTTGACGGGGCCAAGCCGGCCAGCTGTAGTCTCCCTGGGCTCTTGCAAGAGCCCGCCGGCAACGGACAGGCTCAGGGCATCGGAAAGGATTCCCGGCACCCGGGCGAGCACGCGGCGGCTCAAGTGGTCTGCTGCTGTATCAGCCTGCAAGATAGCCAGGTCTGCCTGCTTTATGGGGAAGTCTGCTGCGTCGCCTACAGCATAAACATTGGGATAACCCACAACCTGCCTGGTCCTGAGATCGGTGGCGATGAAGCCGCGGTCGTCAATGGGAAGCTGGGTAAAGAAGGTGGAAGCCGTATATGGTGGGAAGGACACCAGCAGATCGAAAGCCACACGCTCGCCGTTCTTATAAACGGCCTCGCTCTTCTCTATTCTGTCGACCGAGTAGCGGGTGTGCCCCTCGATGCCCCTGTGCGCAAACTCCTGTGTCACATAGTCATGAATACGAGGGCCGAAAGCCTGAATATAGGTCTCCTCGAATGTGGTAAATACCAGACCGACCTGATCGCGCACCTTCTTGCGCCTCAGCCAGGCATCGAGCATCAGTGCCATCTCGTATAGAGGGCCGGAGCACTGATTATTGGGCGGCAACAGGAAGAGCACATCGGATTTACGACCGTCTTTGGCTGTAGCCAGTAGCTTCTGGAAAGCAGCGCGCAGAGAGAGCATATCTTCGGTGGTCCAGAGCGTAACGCCGAACTCGGCTAGCCCCGGTACCTCCTCAGGTCGCATGCCGGCGCCTGTAGCAACCACAAGGTAATCGTAAGAGAGATCGCTGAGATTGTTTGGCCTGTCAAGGAATACGAGGCCGGAGACCGGGTCTATTTCACGCGCGGTAGCCTTAATAAGGGATATATTCCTGTGACGAGTGGGGGCAGACAACTGCAATGCCAGTTTGCCGGGGCTCAGGCCGAAGGGGACGTAGATCGTGTTCGGCTTGTAGTTGAAGTACTCTTTGTCGGATACCAGAGTGATGTCGGCCTCATCGGGCATGCTGGAACGCAGGCTCAGCCCGGCCTCAAGCCCCCCGAATCCGCCACCCAGGATAATAATCCTGGGCTTTGCTTTCTTGTTCGTTTTCATCCTGCACTCCTCCCAGGGACTGAGCTTCGAGGGGGCGGGAAACCCGCCAGGCTCGACCTTACGGGACGTGTTGGAGGGACTAGGCGGCCTGCCTTTATGGCTCGGCCGGCTACTCGTCACCACTTGCGACCCATTTGATGCCGGATCAGCAAAACGTATCTTGAGCGCTTGCGCTATTTGTCGGTGTTTGAGAAGGAGGCACTCGCCCGCCCGGACGGAGTGTGGCGAGCATAAGCCAGGGTACGCTCTTCATTCTATACAGTACCAAACAGGGGTAGAACAGGGGGTATAACTCGGTATACGATTGGTTACAATCGGGCGTGCTGGCGCATACAAGGAGGCCGTCCGAGGGGCAGTGTAGATGGCTCCCGGTACCTAGTCCCGGTGATAGGAACAGCGAGGCCCAGAGTACGGACCAGCAGCCCCAACGGAGGATATTGGAGCTGCTGATTCAAGCCGTAGGTATGCAAACGTACCTCAGGCGGTACGTATGGTACGGTGCTGACCTGTGGAGCTACTGACTCTGCTTCTGGCGGTTCAGGACATATTCAGCCAGGATGCCAAGACCAACTATTACGAGCACGGACGGGAAGACCAGTTGATCAAGGAAACCCGTGCTGATCGCGCCAAGGCCAATCAGGAGGCCAAGACCTACCAGCCACCAGTTGACCGGTTGGCCCGCCTGTACATGGCGTACTCCCAGATAGACAAACCAGGCACCGAGCGCCAGGCCGAACATCCAGCCGAGGCCGATGCCGAAGTTGCCAACCAGAGCTATTGCGCCTACAAGAATCAGCATTACGCCCCAGACCTCCACGCCCGCGGCTTTATAGTGGTCCCGGCGCTCGATACGGCGCTGTATGCGGTCGTCATAACGGGTTTCGCTCCAGCTTTGTCCCTGCGGCGGCGGAGTTGTCTGGTATTGGGTTGGCTGGTACGGAGTAGGCTGATAGGGCGCCGGTTGATAAGGAGCCGGTTGATATTGCGTTGGCTGAGGTGCAGGCGTCTGTGGTATGGGTGCCTGGTATGTGGGCGCCTGGTATGTGGGCGCCTGGGTTAGATCGGGTTTCGGAGGAGATTGCTCGGTTGGGGTTGTTTGGACCGGTTGTGTGGATTGCATCTGTGTGCTCCTTTGTTGATAACCTGCGGATCATGCAATTGTGATCCGGCAGGTAGCTACTTTGGTTTTGCCTTCCGTGCTAACAGCTTTAGGCCGTCAGCGTTCAGCTTCCGTTTCTTTCAATACCTTGTTCACCACCACATCAACGAACTGCTCAGGCTCACTTACCCACGGCGTGTGGCCTGAATGCTCGAACCAGACTATCTCCTTGTGCGGGGCCTGAAGCAGGTTGTAGTAGTCTTCAGTAAGTGATACCGGCGCGTTGATGTCGTGCCTGCCAATCAAGAAGTATATTGGCACTTCGAGGCGCGTGGCTTGCTTGCGAAAGTCCACACCCCACAACTGCGGATAGACATAGTTCAGGGTGTCGAGGGGTCCTCGCAGCCAGTTGATTTTGTCGTAGAGACCGTACTCCGGACTCAGGAGATCCTTAAAGGTGTTACCACGCTCATAGATGGCGGGGTTTTGGTTCATGTAGGAAAACGTATCAAGCAGATAGGTTGCTTCTTTCCAGGCGACATCGTTGCCATAGTAGGGAGGCGGCCCCTGGTTCTTCAGCTTCTCGACCTGGCCGGTATCGCCGCGTTCCTGCGCCCAACGTAGGGCGAAATCGTAGCAGAGGAGGTCGCACCGGGTGAAATCTACCATCTGGCCGGTGCCCACGAAGGCACTGAATAACTGAGGATCGCGCTGCACCATCAGTACGCCCAGAGCGCTGCCCCAGGACTCGCCCATGAGGTAGACCTTTTGCCGATTGAAGCGCTGAAGTAGGTAGAGCACCAGCTCGTGAGCGTCGGAGACGTAGCGCTCGGGTGTCATCGTAGAGCGATCTACCGACTCGAAGGATTTCCCGGAGCCGGGCTGCTCCCAGTTGACCACGATGAAGTGGTCTTCCAAACCGGCTTCACCGAGGGAATAACGAAGCGAAGCCAACTGGCTCCCGCCAGGTCCACCGGCCAGGAAGAGCAGGAGGGGGCTATCTGTACTCTTGCCACGTATACTGAGCCACTGCTCGCTTCCGCCGAGACTGATTTTCTCAAGGGTGGCGATGCTGCCGGGTACCTGTTTGCCCTGAGCACCAACTATGGCCGGAGTGTAGGCGGATAGCTGGGATATGACCACGGCCAGTAACCCCAGCATAAGGAGGCCCAGAGCCGTTGCCGATTGGGCACGCCATCTGCCAATACGCGACGGACCGAATACCAGCAATGCAAGGAATCCGGCCCAGATGGCCGCCAACAACAGCGATATGGCCCAGTGGGTGGGACCCCACAACAGCGATATACTTATGAGCGCGCCGGACAGCAGGACCAATGCAGCTATGGCGACCCACTTCAAGAGTGTCAATAGCAGACGTAGAAGCGTCTGCAGCGCGTTTCCCACCAGAGCCGCACCGGACGCGGCTCGCTCATCGTTTTGCGTCGGTTGACCTCTACTCGTCTTGCCTGTTGGTTGAACTACGGTATTCATCGCTCTGTTCCTCTACTCTCCCGGCGTCAGGGCGATCACGACGCGGGAGCATGTTTTAGACGTTGGGGCCGCAACACGTCCGGCTAGATGCGAGACTTATGGCTGCAGGACGTCTTCAGTCCTGCCTTCGATTGCTATGCGCACCTCGCTTATACCGGGGAACTGCTCTAGCGTCTGCCTTATCTGGTCACTGATTAGCTTTACGCGCAACGAGCCGCCACCGTACGCATTCAACTCCTTTGAGAAGTCGGCTGTCGCTACGCCATTTTCAATGGTAAGCCCAAGCAGGGTAATGCGCGGACCCCAATCTGCCTGACGGCCCGGATATGCGAGTACCCTGTCAGCGGTGGGGATGGCGGTGGTGAAGCCCACCTGGCTGATCTCGGGCGGGCCCCAGAGCAGTTCGTCTAATGCTGTGGCGGCCAGATCTCTTGTATTAGCGGCCTTGAGCACCTGTCTGGTCTGGGGCTGCACGACTGTATCGGTGCCGGAGATCGTCCAGTAGAGCTTTATTTGCTGGGTGTTAGCATCGGTGGGGCCAACCACTACCAGTGTTTGCTCTGCGAGCAACTTGCCCCGGCGTCGCGGAGATACAGCGTCGCAGGCTGGGTCTTCGGCTCGGGGGGCTGGAGCATATTGACCCAGTCAAGATTGGCGGCGAGCAGCCCTCTGCCGTCCTCCCCCTTTAGCAAGGTGAAGAAATGAGACAGCTTTGTGCCGTCTTGCCAGACCAGATCAGCGGTTATCTGCTCGCCAGGTTGGCCCAGGCGAGCCAGCATGTGCAGGGGCAACATCACCTGCTTGCCTTGCTCGGGTATGAGAATGGCAGGCACCTGCGGGGGAATGGGAGTGGCAACAGGCGTGGTAGTAGCTGGGTGCGTGGAGATCGTGCCCTGAACGTCATACATGTAGGTGTCAAACACCATCTCCTGAGCGTGCGCCTTGAGTATATCTCCGCTTATCTCCACCCGGATCTCTGTCTCCTGGATATCGGGGTTGGACTGCAACTGCCTGACTAACAGAGTGTGGTCATCCACCCAGGAGCCTCGGCGACCAACGATGTTGCCACCCTGCCCCGTCGACAGGCGATAAACATTGTCCATGCCTATTGGTACTGTGTCCGTGATTGTGCTTTCGCCGTTAGCGGCTACCACGATGGCCTGGGCTTCGGGGTTGCCGCCCCGGAAATTCAAGGTAAGGGTCTTCCAACCGAGGGGATTGTCCGCGAAAATGAATGTCTGCCCGGAGATACGCTTCGCCGCTTCAGGCAAAGGCTGCACGGGCTGCACGGGATTGGCGAGGTATTTGACCTTTGCCTGCAGGTCTGCAAGAGAGGCGGCGTTAGCGGGCAGGGGGACGTCGGGGGCTGTAGTGGGGATAATGTAGTCTTGCAGGAGTCTTTCGAGGGCCGGTCCTTTGTGCCAGTCAATGGCTGAGGTCATGATGACCAGCATGTTGCGGTCTTTTACTACCATGATCTTCTGCTCGCCGTACCCTTCGGCTGCGAAGTGATTTGGATAGAGCCAGAAGAGGTAGCCATAGTTCTTATCGTTGTCACCCAGAGCATGCGTTGTGGTGGAGGCTGCTACCCAATCCTGGGGCACTATTTGTTTCCCTTCCCATTTGCCACCGGACAGGTAGAGGAGTCCGAGCTTGGCCATGTCCAGGGGCCTTACGGAAAGCCCGTAACCGCCCAGGGTAACGCCCTGCGGGTCTGTTCCCCAGGAAGTGCTGCCCGGGGCGATCCCGAGGGGCCCGAACAGCCGCGACTGGGCGTATTCGGCAGTGCTCATGCCTGTTGCCCTGGTCAGGATGGCCGACAGTATGTGTGGTCCAGCCGTGCAGTAAACGAGTTTCTGACCCCCGGGCGATGCCATGGGCAGGTCGAGAGCGAAGTGCACCCAGTCTTTGCTTGCCTCCATTTCACCGTTGAGCTTGTCGTCTGCACAATCAAGACCGGGCTGCATAGACAGCAGGTCCTCTAGTGTGAGCGCATCTTTGTCTTTGTCGCGGTTGGCGATCGTTAGCTCGGGGAAGTAGCTGAGCACGGTCTGCTTGACGTCTTTAATATAGCCCTCGTGGATGGCGATCCCGAAAAGGGCTCCGACCATGCTCTTGGTTACTGATTTCACATCGTATGACATATCGAGGGTAAAAGGCTGGTTAGCGGCCTCGAGCACGACGTAGCCGTTGCGGATGACAGTGATGGTACGGACGTTGATACCGGCATCCTGGATGTGCTGCAGTGCAACCAGCAATTTCGCCGAGTCTACACCTTGCTCCTCAGGCGTTGAAGTTCGCCATGCGCCGGTGGGCCAGTATGCCGGCTCAGTGAAGGCGGGGGTTGGGGTAAGTGCCGTGGTGGCTGTGGGTGGGACGGGGGGAAGGGTGGGGGTCAGCGTGGGCTCTTCAGCGCCGCAAGCTGAGAGGACTCCCGATAGGAGAAGAGCCAGGGGCATCAAGGCAGACGCCCATTTCGCGAAGGGACCGGCGGTGCCTCTGTGCGAGGTTAAATGATGCTGAGGTCCATATTGTGACAGTTGATTCATCTTTGTTGCCTCCTCACTGTCGATATATGTGCAGCTATTCTCGCTACGTAGGCTCTATGCCGGGGCGTGGATTGGTGCAGGAGCGGGAGCACGAATGGGAAGGTAGTTCCACACCAGCGCCGCGAGAGCCAGGACGGCGATAAGCGCGGCGACGACGGGAGAGGGATAGCCGAAGAAGAGGGCCATCACCCAAATAGCGGAGCCCAGTGGAAGTATCACAAGCTTTTGCGGCCACCTGCCGACGAAGAGATAGGTCACCAGGCCCAGCAGGGCGATGAGCAGGAATGTCGCGCCCCAGCCGTCGGCGGCAGTGGCGTTAGACTGGAGGCCCGCCGCACGCTCAGCTCGTTCCTTGATGCCGGACAGCATGCCGCGCTCCATGAGGAAGTAGCCGGAGGCAACGGCTGACATGATTACGCTCATGGCGGGGTCTGCATAGGTGCTTCTGCCACGGATGATGAGGCGTGTGCTTTGGTCATTGATGGGTTGGAGTATGAAGGACCAGGTTTCGCTCCACTCCGTCTGGGGAGTTACAGTGTTGGGGACGCCGCCCGGCTCGGTTGTGTGGCCCAGTATGAGGGCCTGACCCGGCACTATCCTCGCGACCGTGTAAGGTGGCGGGCCGCTCCCTTCGGGGTACATGCGCACCCTGTCGCCTACAGTGGTGTCTTGCCATGCAGAGACTATGGTGTCGGAGTTGTGCATGTCGCACCCGATCAGGTTCTCCAGCGTTTCGTAGCTGTAAAGGCCGCCGCGTCCCTGCCCCATCTGAACCAACCAGGGCCAGACGCTAGCTGCCGGTGCGTCAATGGTAATGGCGCGGGTGGTCTGGTTCTGGGGCCGGGTTGTCAGATCGTCGCCGGGGAGAGTGCCGCTCACCTCGGCATCTGTAGCTCCGTAGCGCACTTGCCAGGGGTGAACAGCGAGAATGTAGACCAGTACGGCCGCCAGTATCGCGAGAGCCGCAGCGACAAGCACGTGCGCAAGGCCACTCAACCTGTGGTTTGTCCTCATTATTGCTTCCTCCAGGGTCTACTCCCCGGCAAACGCAGTGATCCAGCATCAGTCTAGCACGCTCACGTCGAGGAACCAGTAAACTGTGGTAAAAGAAAGGTTACAAAATGGACGGAGCCCGGGTCCAGGGGCGCAAGGTAGCCTCGCCCAGTGGGACGCGACTACCCGAGAACCAGGAGATTTATGCTGACGAATGCGAGAATATATACAAGGAAGAAGACGGCGAAGAAGGAATGGTACTTCTCATTCCTGGTCAGGGAGGCGATGAGGCTCAACACGAAGACCAGAGACAGAGTCAGCAAGTAGACGGGGCCCTGGGCAACGAAGTGGTCCCAACCTTTCAGCAAAGTATCTACCGCGTCGATTGGCGCAAGCAAAGCCGCCAGGGTGAAGAACCAGCGTCGATTAGCGTAGAAGTGTTGTTTGAGGTCGATGTGATCCTCCATCTCATCGGGGAAAAGGATCACAGAAAGGAGGAAGCTAATGGTCGGGCTAAGAAGCACGAAGAGGAATATGAAGAAAGTCCATTCGGATTGAAGACGCCAGCGAAAGAGGATCCACCAGTTGAGGACCATGAAGAGGAAGACATTGAAGGCCCACAGCAGATGCACCCAGTAGATGTGGGCCACAACGTGCACCTGTAGCAACCTGCCGCAGCCCGTCAGCACCCTGGTGATACCGAGGCCCAGCACTATAGAAGTCAGTATTGAGAGATAGGGGAAGGCATCCATACGTTTCCCACCCTAGTTAGACCGGGTTTGGCTTCGATGCTGCCAGACCCAGGCCCGAACGATGAATGGCGGAGGGTGTAGAGGCAAGGGCTCAGGGTGCAATATGCACTATCTGGCCCGAACCTGTGTCGTCGGTGAGTACCGTCGGATCACCTATGTAGCGCACGGAGCCGGAGCCGCTCACTTTAGCATCGAGGCTATCGCTCACTTTTACCGTGGCATCGCCCGAGCCGCTAACCGCAACTTTTGCACTTGTGCTCTCCAATAGTCTGCCGTCATAGCGTCCGGAGCCGCTGAGCGTCACGTCCTGCTTTGTCGCCTTGCCGGAGGCCGCTATTGCGCCCGAACCGGAGATCGACACGGCAATACTGTCAGCAGTGATGCCACTAATTTCCATGGAACCGGAGCCGGTGGCCTCCAATTTCGCGTTAGCCGCGTTCCACGCACCCATCTTTATGTCACCGGAGCCGGTGCTCTGAATGGAATTGAGGTCCTTTACCGACAGGCGAAAGACAATCTGCTTCGTGGCGTTGAAGCCGGTATTGGGCCTGGTTGCTATCGTGAGCTTGTTTCCATCCATATCTGTGGTGATCAGTGGCACAATGTTGTCATCGGCCTCCACAGTAAGCGCCTCGCTGCCATTTTGCTCAATGATCAGTTGACCACTCATGGCGAACGATACCTCAGCGACTTCGCTTACGGAGCGCTGTTCGGTGATTACTTTCCCGGACCCTTGCACGATATTCGCACCAACACCTCCAACATTCACATCGCAGCCGGCAAGAAGCGTGCTCGCAATGCAGGCAATCATAACCGCCCGTGCGATTTCTCGAACTCTGCTCTTCATGTATTTCCTCCGAGTCTTTTCGTAGGATGCTTTTGACCTTGTTTTCAATCGTTACAGTAGAGCGCGATTATGGCCTGGAACGGGTCCCGACCAGTTCCTTATCTGCTACTGCGTCTGTGGGAAGCAGCGACTCTTTGTTCGAGGGCGCAGCGACTGTGCCGGTGAGACGCCTGGTCTTTCTCGTGGTGATGAAGTTGAGGGCCATGAGAGCTAATATGCCGGCTATACAAAGCCAGCCCACCCAATCGCCCAGCCGGATCAGGGGAGCGTCTGCTTTGCCGATAGGCACAGTGGCCATCAATATGGTCCGAAGCGGTTGTGTGGAAACGGCACTCGAGACGATGCGCCCGGCGGGATCTATGATGGCGGAATCGTACCGTGTATCGGCCTTGATCAGGGTGACCCGGTTTTCGACTGCACGCAGCGCAAGGTTGCCGTATTGCCTGGTGGCGAGGGCAGGCCAGTCGTTGGAAGGCACGGCGATCACCTGTGCGCCGTTGGCGGCCATCTTGCGAGCGGTATCGGTGAAGTTGAGGTCGTAGCAGATGATGGTGCCGAACGTGCCGAGGGCGGTCTCGTGTGTGGGGTAGGTGCCGCCGGTGAGGCTGGTTTCGCCAAGCCACACGACGGGGTGATCCTTGCCGTACGGCGCGAGGAACTCGCCTTGGGGGGTGAGCAGGATGGCTTCATTGCGCCAGCCCGCAGATGTATGCACTCCGTAGCCGATAACCAGATAAACGCCGGTTTCGCGGACCAGGGTTCGGAAGTCGTCCGTGTGGAGCAGGCGGGGGTCGTAGTTCAGAGCGCCCTCAGGCCAGACGACCAGTTGCGCGCCCTGGGAAGCGGCCTGCCTGGTCTGTTCGAGGAGGTTGCCGGTCTGGGTCTGCTGATTGGGGGAATTTCCGGGTTGGATGGCGGCCACCTTTACGCTTGAGCCGGCACTGCTCGCCTGGCCGAGCATGGTAAGGCCCAGCACGGACCAAAGTATAAAGATAGAGACGATGCCAGCCAACCAGTAGAGCGCAAGGTTGCGCCGGAGGGGGGCTCCGAGGCCGCCGAAGCCGAGAGTTGCGCGGCGCTCAAGCCAGGCCAGCGCACCCAGGGCGATCGCGTAGTTGGCAAGCATAACGAGCAGGCTCAGGCCATAGATGCTGAAAATGCCCACGGGCTGGAGCAGCCAGGGCTGGGAGTAAAGAGCATAGGCCACGAAGCCGCCCGTGCCGACCACCGGCGCGAAGCCGCGGATCGCCTCGATGCCAACCCAGACCACCGCGCCCTCGAGCACGAACCACCTGTAGTGCGTGCGCTCGTGGAAAGCGCGGCTGCTACTGCTAAGGATAGCGGCTATTACCGCAACGATGAGAGGCAACCACTCCATGAACCAGACGGTATTGGCGAACATGGGGCCGAAGTAGCCCCAGAAGAAAGCGCCAAGACCAACCCCGAACGCCACGCCGGATAGCTGCCGGGGTATGATACGGTGCTGGGCTACCGTGGCAGGCACGAAGCCGACCCAGACGAGGGGCCACAAATCGTAGGGTGGGAAGGAGAGGGTCAGAAGCACCCCGCTCAGTGCGGCCAGGCCCAGGCCCAGAATTATCCGTAGTGGT
>JBBRDO010000111.1:0-14534 GCA_038203825.1 Chloroflexia bacterium
CGATCAGGTCGCCGCGGTAGTCTCCCACATAGGCGAAGGCGGCAGGCTCTTTATTCAGCTTCTCGGCGGCCTTGAGCAGCGGAGCCGGGTGGGGTTTGCGCTCAGCGGTGTCTTCCGAGGTTATGATGACGTCGACAACGCTCTCCAGCCCCAGGTACTCTATATCGGCGTCGATGCGGGAGCGGCTCTTGTTGGAAGCCACGCCGAGCAAGTAGCCGCGGTTGCGTAACTCGGCCAGGGCCTCGCGCATGCCGGGGAAGACGTGGCCCGTCTTGTATGCTTCCTGTTCGTAGTACCAGTTGTAGCTGTTGGCGACATCGGCAGCGTGTTCGCCCCCGAACTTCGCCGAGCTTTCAGCCAGCCTCATGGGCACCATCATCGTGAAGTCGGCCTGGTCTTTGGGACGGACGATGCCGAGGTGCTTGTCGTAGGCGTACCTGTAGGAGAGGAACATGGCTTCCGCCGAGTCGACGATAGTGCCGTCCCAGTCGAACAGCACGCCTATGACTTTTTGCGATACCCTGGTCAGTGATTCCATTAGAAAGTCCATGCTCCTTCTGTTCATCTCATGCTAGAATGCGAAAAAGCGGGCCGGGTTATCTACCACCAGCGCGAGCACAGCCTCATGGGACACGCCCTCTGACAAGAGCCAGGGCACAAAGCGCCACAGGATGTATGTGAAGCCCGGGCCACCGCCGTTGGAGGTATAGTACGAATTGCGGCCGAAGTCGCCCGAGAGCATCAACTGGGCGCCGTAGCCTTCGGCTATGAACCTCTTCAGCAAGGCTATCCTCGCGCTGTCAGGAGCGTATTTCTCCTTGCTCAGGTGGTCGTAGATGAGATACGCGCCGGTGTCAAGCATCGCTTTGTGGTAATCGTAATCGAGGTTGCGGTCGACATGACCGATGGCCACCCTCGTTGGGTCAACCCCGCTTTCCTTCAGAATGGCAATCTGCTCAAGGCCCATGGTGCCTGCCTGCGTATGGGTAGAGATAGGTGCGCCTGTGGAGAGATGGGCCCGGGCTCCCGCTCGGAGCACCATCTCTTCGCCCTCAGTGATCAAATTGAGACTGGTGGCGCCCTTGATCACGCCCGCGCGCACGTCGGTGTCGCCGGCGCCCTGTGCAAGGTCACGGATGAATAGGGCGGCCAACTCGTCGACGGTATGCTGAGCGGTCATGCGATGGGAATAGGCGTCCTTATGCAGGCCTGTGGTCATGATGATGCGGACACCTGTGCTCTCTGAAAGCTTACGCAGCTTGAGCGGCTGCCTGTTGTAGTCGGGAGTTGACATCTCGACCATCGCCTGGCCGCCCGCCTGCTTGAACAGGCCGAGCTCGCTTGCTGCCGACTCCACGGAAGTCATTGTGAAGTCGCGGTCCGCGTAATCGGAGTTCCATTTTGGCGGCCCACCCAGCAGGTGCTCGTGGGCGTAGGTCACGCCCAACTCTTGCGGCTCGATAGGCCCGGTTACTGTCATTATTGTGGGCATAGAGGTAGGTGTCTCCTGCTTAGGTTCTGGTGTCGAGACGGCGAAGGGCCGATGTCATACGACTAACGCCGGTCACCTGTGGGACGCTATCAACGCTAATCGGGGGCGGCCAGCCCATTTTGAGCGAGATCTGCTGGGCGGCTTTGCGAACCGCGGCCAGCACTTCGGCCATGTGCGCTTCGGTCCAACGTGGTGTTATGCCGGAGAGACTGAGCGCGCCCACGACGACGTTTCGATGGTCGAAAATGGGCACTCCGAGGGCGGCGACGCCGATGGTGACGTCCTGGTAACTCAAGGTGTAGCCCTGAAGGCGGGTTTGCTCGACGTCGGCGCGCAGGGCGGCGCCGTCAGTTATGGTATAGGGAGTGAATGCCTTGAGCGGGCCTGATGCCAGCACTTCGTCCAGCACTTCGGGGGGAGAGTAAGCAAGCAAACAGCGGGTGCCGCCCCCGCAGTACAAAGGCAAGGAGCCTCCGATCTTCAGGACGAGGGACTGGACGTGAGAGCCGTCGATGCGCTCGATGCATACGCCGTAGTGGCCATCGCGGATCATGAGGAAGGAGGTTTCGTCGGTGTCGTGCACGAGCTGGGCCAGGTAGGGGTGCGCTATCTGGCGCAATTCCAGGCGAGCCTGCACGAGGCTACCAAGCTCAAACAGCTTGAGCCCCAGCCTGTAACAGCCGGGCTGTCGTTCTTTGGAGACAAAGCCGACCTGTTCGAGGCTGCTGAGAAGGCGGTGCACCGTGCTCTTGCTCATGCTCAAGCGCTCGCTCAAATCGGTCAGGGTGAGGGTGTCAGCGGCACGAAATTCCTCAAGCAGACGCACGGCCTTGTCTATAACAAGCACCTGGTTCTGTGGGCTGTCGTTAGTGTGCGTCATCGCCTACCTCCCTTGCTATTCCATAATGTGGAATAGCGTTCCACGATACAGTACAGACATGGTAGCACATAACCCGGGTGATGTCAATAGGTTTTTGAAGATTCGTGGGATGAAGATTCGGGCAACCGGACGAAGCCAGAGGCAATCAGGGCGATGGGGTCGGGTAACATCAGAGATTTCAAACAGGGAGCGCAGAAGACGTGTTCAGCCGCTGTTGCTGATCCCTTGCCGCGTATGTTGACCGCCTTCGATAGCGACGCAAGCCTTGGGCCTTGAGGCCCTGAGGTAAGCCGCCCTGGTTAGTAGCTCTATTCGAAGCATTCTAAAGCCTTTATTGGTAAACTTTACTACAGACAAATGATACGTACCCATATACTGCCATGCCATATACCCACACAGGAGGCTGATGCTCTTAATAGAGAATCGGGCCGTATCTATACGGGCGTGGTTGTAGAGCACTGGCGGGCATACAGAAAGTCGACCAAACAATGGCTATCCCCCACATCAGAAGAGAAACTGTCCGACTTTCTTACCAGGTATGATACGCCGCTGCTGCACGCTCACTCCAAAGATGCCGCCCAGCAGGGCTTTGCAAAAGCAGTCAATACCACCCGTGCACTACGTAAAGCAGGTACCCCGGCCCACTTCCCACACCGTAGGAAATATTACCGCACGACTATATGGAAGAGCACAGGTATTAGGCTAAGTGCCGGGTCACTGCTGCTTGCCAGGGCCAGGGGACTTGCACCCATAGGAATAACGCTGCCCGATAAGTTGTCTGCACTCGGCAAAGCGGCATTTGTGGAAGCCAGGTTGGTGTACGACAGGGTCACAGCGAAGTACACCTGGCACCTGGTTGTGGAAGATGGTGCTGTTGCGCCCAATGCCCCCGGTACATCGGTAATAGCCGTGGACATGGGGGAAATACACCCTGCTGTATGTACGGACGGCGCAACAACCCTTGTTATATCGTGCAAAGCGCTGCGAGCGGCCAGGCAATACACTCAAAAGCGTGGCGCCAAGCTCCGGTCGCTGCAGGACACTAAAGTAAAAGGATCACGTCGTTGGAAACGCCTCAAACGCAGAGAGACCCGCTTTCGCGCCAAACACAAGCGCACAATAGGTGACCTGGAACACAAAATATCACGTGCAGTGGTAGATTATGCTCACGGGTGTGGGGCTGGTATCGTAGCCATTGGTGATGTGCGCGATATAGCGGACAAGACGGATAAGGGGCATGTCCAAAACCAGCGCATGTCCACCTGGGCACACGGCCGCATAAGATCATATATCACTTACAAAGCCGAGTACGCCGGCATGAAGGTAGTGCTGGTGGATGAAGCGTACACCACACAAAGCTGTCCCACGTGTAGGCACCGGACAAAGCCGAAGGGGCGGGTGTACACCTGCTTAGCCTGTGGTTTCCGGGGTCACAGAGATGCAGTCGGCGCAGCTAATATTCTGTCACGGCACGTATACGGTGAATTATGCCGTGTGCGTGTAACAGAACCAAAGTATCGTCACCCGTATATTACGGGAAAGCGTAGTTCCCCCGGCACGGGGTACCTCTTACAGGGTATGGCTTGGGCGGGTCACACCGTTCAAGAAGCCGCCGCCCTTTAGGGCGTGTGGAGTGTCACTTAACCGAATCTTAACTTTCCCAGCATCTGCCGTTAATCTGCCACTGATAACATTAGATAGGACAGAAATAAGAGTGCGGGCGAAAACGCAGAGGATCCGAAAATAGAAAAAGATTCGAGCATAAAGATGATCGCAACAGATAGACAAACAACAGCTACGACTTCCGGCTCTATCGCACAGCCCAGACGCACGGGCCTCGCGGTTAGTGCTGTGCGCGGTCGGGCACTTGAGATGGCGGCTCTTGCGCTAATACTGGCCCTCGCTGCGTGGCTCAACGTGTGGGAGATCAGCAGGAACGGCTTCGGAAATACGTACTATTCAGTGGCAGTACAGAGCATGCTGCGCAACTGGCACAACTTCTTCTTCGCGTCTTACGATGCGGGGGGCTTCATCAGCGTGGACAAGCCGCCTGTGGCGCTGTGGATTCAGGCTATCAGTGCCAAGATATTCGGCTTCAGCGGGATCAGCCTCCTTTTGCCCGAGGCGATGGCCGGGGTGGCATCGGTCGCGGTGCTCTATTTTCTGGTGAAGCGCTATTTCGGCCCTCTGGCGGGATTCATTGCCGCGCTGGTGCTCGCGCTGACACCTGTGGCCGTGGCTGTGGAGCGGACAAACGGCGTGGACACGTGGCTGATGCTCACGATCCTGCTGGCGGCCTGGGCCATGAGCACGGCGACTGAGAAGGGGCGCTTTGCGATGCTGGCGCTGGCGCTGGCGCTGGTGGGAGTGGCCTTCAACATCAAGATGCTGGCGGCTTTCGTCATTCTGCCGACCTTCTATCTGCTCTATCTTATTGCGGCTCCGCGCAAGTGGTACATCCGCGTATTGCACCTCGCATTAGGCAGCCTGATCGTCTTTTCGGTGGCGCTTTCGTGGCCGGTAGCGGTGCAATTGACCCCGGCGGCTGACCGGCCATGGGTAGGAGGGAGCCAGACCAATAGCGTGCTCGATCTCGCGCTCAACTACAACGGCCTGGGGCGGGTGGACGGACAGGAAGGTATAGGAGTTGGAGGGAGCAACAGGGGCTTCCCACGCGGCTTTGGCAATGGAGGCTTCGGCAATCGCAATAGTGGCGCGCCCAGTAGCGGAGGCACGAGCCCCTTCCCCAGCTTCGGCGGCACCCAGGCGCCAGGAGGCTTTGGCAGTGGGAACCGGGGTTTCGGGAGCAGTAGCGGGTTGTTTGGGGCCGGAGTAGCGGGGCCGCTGCGCCTCTTCTTCGGAGGCGAGCTTGCGGGCCAGTGGAGCTGGCTGTTCCCGCTTGCGCTGGTGGGGTTGCTCGCGGCGGTACAGTCGCTACGTCGCAAACTGCCTGTAGAGCGGCGCGGGCAGGCGCTGATACTGTGGGTTGGCTGGCTGATCAGCTACGGGGCGATCTTCAGCGCGGCCGAGGGCATCTTCCACCCCTATTATTTGATCATGCTGGCACCGCCGACGGCAGCCCTGGTGGGCATTGGTGTGGCAGCTATGTGGTCGGCATACCGCGCAGGCGGTTGGCAGGCGCGGCTGCTGCCCGTGGCTCTCTTAGCGACGGCGCTCTGGCAAAACAACGTGCTGATGGGCTACCCAAGCTGGAGCCACTGGCTTATTCCCATGACGCTGGGCGCGGGCGTGCTATCGGCTGCGGCCCTGTTTGCCGGGCGGATTGGAGGCGAAAGACTGTGGCAGCGCTGGGCGCCGGGATTCCTCGCGGCGGGCATAATGGGCCTGGTTTTGTCGCCTCTGGCGTGGGCTGCGATGCCTGTAGCCGCGGCGCCAGCCAACGCCAGCCTGCCCATCGCGGGGCCAAGCGCGCTCTACCCGCCGGACAGTGCAGGCTGGACTTCGCTGGGGGTGTGGGACGACGGAGGGCTTATTTCATATCTGAAAGCCAAGAATGCGGGCTATTACTACCTGCTGGGCGTCACGAACGCGCAACAGTCCTCGTCACTCGCCCTGGAAAGCGGCGAGCCTGTGCTGGCGATGGCGGGTTTTATGGGCACGGATCCCGCGTTGACGCCACAGAAGCTGGCCGAGATGGTGGCAGGCAAGCAGATCCGCTTCATCCTGCTGTCGGGCAGCATGGGCGGGAACGGCTCGATCTCGTCGTGGGTGCAGGGTAATTGCAGCGCGGTGGACCCAAGCCTGTGGGCATCATCGGGCAGGCTGGGCCTCCCGGGAGGGGCGGGCGGAGGAGCCAGGGGTGCCCGGCTCTACGACTGTGCCGCGCCCTAGGATCGTAGCATGTTTTGCTCGGGTTGAGTGAGGCTACACTTTTAGCCTGCGACTTCCTCGCTACTCACCATCACCCGAGGTATGTATAATTGCAGTACGATTCATGGCACGCCGAGACGAGCCTTGGGCATGTTCCTGGGCGCGCTAACAACCAGAACGTATATGCCTGGGCACGCGAACCAGGCGAGGGAGGTTTGAATGTCTGAGAAAATGAAGCCACTGCCTGCGGGTACCGCGGCGCCCGACTTCTCTCTACCCAGAACACCCGACCAGCAGGTAGCGCTGAGCGACTTCCGGGGCCGGCCTGTCATCCTGGCCTTCTATCCTGCTGACTGGAGTCCTGTCTGCACCGATGAGCTGGCACTATACCAGGAGTTGCTGCCCGAGTTCGAGCGGTACGATGCGCAGATGATAGGTATTTCGGTGGACAGCGCGTGGTCGCACCTGGCCTTTGCGGAGGACCGCCACCTTCACTTCCCGCTGCTGGCAGATTTTGAGCCCAAGGGGAAAGTCGCCCGCGCATACGGAGTCTATATGGAAGACGTGGGGGAAGCAGGAAGGGCACTGTTCGTGATTGATGGTGAGGGAGTGATCAGCTGGAGCTATCTCTCGCCTACGGGTGTCAGCCCGGGCGCCAACGGTATTTTGAAGGCACTGGAAGCCATGCCGAATAAGGGGAAGGCATCATGAACGATAGCGAGTACGAGGCAGATCTCACCGTTCCTGTGAGCGAGCACGACCATGCGCAGGGACCCGCCGACGCGGCTGTAACCCTGGTGGAGTACGGTGATTACCAGTGCCCCTACTGCGGCGCGGCTTATCCGGTTGTCAAGGATGTACAGCGCCACCTGGGGGACCAGATACGCTTTGTGTTCCGTAATTTCCCGATCAGCACATCGCACCCTCACGCACAGGGGGCGGCAGAGGCGGCAGAGGCCGCGGGCGCGCAGGGGAAGTTCTGGGAAATGCACGACATGCTGTACGAGCACCAGGCTATACTGGACCATGGTCATTTGCAGCGTATGGCACAGGAGGTCGGGGTGGACGGCGAACGCTTCAAGGAAGACATGGCCGAGCGCCGCTACGAGAAGCGGGTGCGCGACGACTTCATGAGTGGAGTGCGAAGCGGCGTTAACGGCACGCCCACGTTCTTCATTAACGGCGTCCGGTATGATGGGCGGGTGGATGAGGCCCGTCTTGTAAGGGCTTTAGAGCAAGCAGCAGAGTGAGTGGGTGCCGAGGCTACCGGTTAAGTCTGCCCGCTTGTCCGGGCAAAAGTGACAGTGGCATAGCGTGAAGCAGCCCCGACCTCCGGCAGGGGAGATTGCTTCACGCGGCTCGCGAGCACAGGCGGGGTGCAGAGCGACCCTGGGAGAAGGGAAAGAAAGGCATTGAGAAAGTTCGGCTTTTATGTGGCGTTGGCGATGGTGGCTACGATACCGGGGCTGGTCATGCGCCTCGCGGGGGTGCATACCACGCCTGTGCTTGACACGCTCATATTTGGCATGGTGCTTTTGGCCGCAGGTTTCATGCTCTCCTGGTCTGCTGAGACGGCAGAGGAACATGTATCGCAAGGCGTGGCGATGGCATTGCTGGCCCTTGTCACTATACTGCCGGAAGCGGCAGTCGATATGTACTTCAGCTTTCAGGCAGGGCAGCACCCCGGGACCGATTATGTGCAGTTTGCCGCTGCCAACATGACCGGGGCAAACCGTCTCCTGATAGGTACCGCGTGGCCGCTGATCGTTGTCCTGTACTGGTGGCGCTCAGGCAAACGTGCTGTGGAGCTACGGCGGGAGAACTCAGTTGAAATAGCCTTTCTGGGGCTCGGCAGTATTTACTCGTTTGTGATCGTGCTCAAAGGCCAGATCGATCTCGTTGACACGGGCGCGCTCGTAATCATCTATGCAGCCTACCTATGGCGGCTGGGCAAACTGCCTCGTCCTGAGAGTAGAAGCATGGTCGGGAGCACGGCGGGCGACGATGACGACGATATAGAAGTGGGGCCTGCTGCAGAGCTTGCCAGGTTACCGAAGCGACGGCAATACACGATTATGACCCTTCTCGCCATCGTAGCAGGGGCGGCGATCTTGTTTATAGCAGAGCCGTTTGCCGAATCGTTGATCGAGACAGGTACTGTCCTGGGGATAAACAAGTTCCTGCTGATCCAGTGGGTATCTCCACTGGCGGGTGAGGCGCCCGAAATCATAATCACGATCCTGTTCGTGCTGGCGCTGAGACCAACTTCGGCGTTTGGGGCCCTAGTATCGGACAAGATCAACCAGTGGACGCTGCTCGTGGGCGCGATACCGCTATTCTTCTCGCTTGGCGCCGGCACATTGGGCGTGTTACCGCTCGATGCGCGCCAGCATGAGGAGTTCTTCCTGACCGCTGCCCAGTCCATATTTGCCATTGCACTGCTGCTAAGGCTGCGCTTAAGCCTCGGGAGCGCCCTGGCGTTGCTCGGTCTGTTCGCAGGGCAGTTGGTCCTGGGTTTCATATATCGCAACGACGAAGCCAGCACAATTACTGTGCTCACGTATATGGCATGGCTCTATATAGGCCTCGCTGCGGCCCTGTTTCTGTGGAACCGGACTTTTCTCGCCAACTATGTCAGGTACGGGCTCTTCAACAGGCCTGCAGTGTACGGAATAGAGGGCCAGGATGCACAATCTGCTTCAGCCAGCGTGGTGGAGACCTCGAAAGTGGCGGTATGATGACAGGCTATGCAGGTAGAGCAACCAACGTAGGTCGCTTGTCCGGGCAAGAGCGAGATATCTGTTAGGGCTCTGTTTGGGAGGATATCGGACGCATAATTGTGCCGAGCAGGAGTTCCATTGAAGGCTCCTGCAAGTCGCCCACGTAGATCGCCCGGATAACGCCGGTTTCGTCTATGAAGAGGTGCGAGGGAATGCCTGCTGTGTAATAACGGTTGGTAACAGCGCCGTCGGGGTCCACCACGAAGGTCCAGTCGAAGGCGTTGCCATCGACGTAGGATCTCACATAGGCCGGGTCTTCCTGCATGTCTATGCCTACTATGGCCAGCCCCTGGGCTTTGTACTTATCGTACTTCTGCTTCATGATGGGAAGCTCGGTCTTGCAGGGCGGACACCAGGTTGCCCAGAAGTTGATCCACACGGGCTTACCACGCAGGGAGGCAAGAGTGAAGGACTGCCCGGTGCGCACATCGGCCAGGGCGAAATCGGGTGCAAGGCTACCCACCTTTGGGCCGCCGGTAGTGATGAGCCCACCGGCAGAAGTGTTACCGGGGTTGTTGCCGCCGACGACCCAGATTAATGCAGCGACAGCCAGTAGCAAGACCACCAGCAGCAGCGGAGCAACCAACCGCATGCCGAAGCTGCGCTCGGGCGGAGGGCTGTCGGAGATGGGTGTTTGCTCGTCGGCGGTGTCGAGGTTATCGATCATGGTTGCTCATAATAAGGTGTTGCCGATCACTGCGTCACTATTACGTAACCCGGCCCGAACATGTTCATCCCGCAGGTCATTTCGTATGTGCCGGCCTGGGTGGGAGTAAAGTCGAGAGATGAGTTTTGGCCGGGCGCGACCACCGCTGATGCTCCGAGACCTCGGAGCGTTACGAAGCGACCTCAGCCAGGGTCGCCGTTTATGACGCTCAAATTGAAGTGTACAGGTGTTCCCTGCCGCACTTTGATAACCTTCGGCTCATATTTGAATGTCGCGCTGTTGAGCACAACATCGATGTTCTGTTTGCCGTCGGTGCCGAGTTGGGCAACCACGGCCTGCTGATCCAGCTGGGCCTGGGTCTCGCCTGCGGCGCCAACAGAGCCACTGCCTGAGTTAGCGAAGACACCTGTGTGGTTAGAGGCAGAACTGAGTATCCACCAGCCGAGAGCCAGCACGATTAGGATGGACATAATGCCGCCGACCCACGTAACAGGGGGTTCGCCCTTTTGCCGGTTCGGGCGCCGGCCCGGGCGCTCCTGCGATTGGCGGGCGAATCTTGCTTGCTGGGGGGGGGAGGTACGGCCCTGTTTGCTGCTCTGGCGCTCTACAGGTTGGCCATTGCTTCTTCCCTTGCTGTTGCTCGCCGGAGGCTGAGGTGGGCGGCCTTTGATGTCTTTAACCGGAGCGGTGGGTGGCTCCCGCCTGGAGGTTGGCGCTGTTACTGCGCGGTTGGAAGGGCGATTGCCTGAGGAGGCAGGGAGCGACTTCTCTGCAAGATCCTCGTCCTGCGCCAACCGGTAATCGTATGACTGCCGCTTTGCAGGGTCGGAAAGGACCGCAAGGGCGCGCTCGATGCGGGCTGCTTCGTGGTCGGAGCCTGCAAAGCTATCGATGGTGTCGAAGTAGGCCTCGGATATCTCCTCCTGGCTTGCGTCCACCGGCACGTCGAGCAAAGTGTAATAGTCAACCGGGCGCTGTATTTGTGAGGCATGATCGGTCGAGCCGTGCTCGGCGGCCTCCCTGGCGATAGCTCGCGTGAACATGGGCAGCAGGCGGTGGAGGGCGGCATGTTCGGGAGCGCTCTGCTCAATAAGGGCAACCAGGCCCATCATGCCGAGGATGTAAATAGCGCTGATGAGCACGGCTGTCCAGCCCTGGGCCCACTGGGGGAAGGTAAGCATAACGGCGAGCATGGCACCCATTGAGCCTCCCATGACCCCGCCCATGCCGCCGTCCATGACGCCCATCAGGCCACCGGCGCGCCCGTAGTATACGCCAAGGCCAAGACCGAGCACTATGCCGACGAGGTTGCCCCAGAACATGCTCTCTGCGAGCACGGCAGCCGCATACCCCAGCAGGAAGCCGTTGAGCATACCCATAGTCATGCCAAGCATCATGCCCGTCATCTCTGTGTAAGCCAGGCGGAAACGCCCGAGGTGTAATCCGATTAAGACGCTTACTACGAGCACGACCACTATATAGATAATCCAGATCATAATATCTTCTCCTGCTGCTTCCCGAGTTTCGGCATGATGTTCCGTCGACGTGTATTGGCGTCAACTAGATAGTCAAAGCTCTACTATTATAGCATAGTAGATTGTTATAGGGAAGGGTCTAGCTCGGATATTGTACACGGATTTTAGTGCATCAACGGACAGGCGCTGATGGTGCAGTATATATCGCTCCACAGGGCACTGGCCGCTGAGTTGAAAGTGCCCAACCCACCAAGCAGGATGATCAGTGCAATGACGAGCAGGGTATGCCATAAAGCACGGCTATTGACGGCGTGCGGAGGGTTTCCGGACAGAAGATAGTCAAGGCGCTGGTTTATGCAGTCGGCATAGCCGGCGACCGTCATGCTGGGTGCAGGGGTTGTAGGGCAATGAACGAGCAGTTTGTACAGCGCGCCAAGGAGGGGCTTGCCGGTGGATTGGTGGGCAAGTACGTGCCTATCCGCCTCTATTTCACGCGAGACCAGATATTGCTCTTGTAGAGCGCGCACCAGGGGAAGGAGGAAGAAAAGGCGGGACAGAACCAGGCACAAGGTAGTCTTTAGTGGATCGTGACGGAGCATATGGTAGCGCTCATGGAGGAGAACGGCCTCCAGCTCATGCTCAGTCAAAGCGTCAAGGGTGCCGGTGCTGATGCAAATGCGAGGGCTGAGCCAGCCATAACAGAAGGCAAAAGGCTGGCTTTCATATATGATGTCTACTTGATCCTGTAAGCTTAGCTTCTGTAGTAGTTCGAGGCTGAGCCGTTTCGGCGAATGCGATGCGCGGGTAGGGAGCGACTGCAACCTGTAGACAGCGCGGCGGGTTGCCAGCCACTGTCCGGCAAGCATCCATGCACCTGTGAGGAGTGCAGAAACAACGAGGAGAGCCGGCACATAAACGAGAAGCAGGACGGGCCACGGGACCATGTAGGGCTGCGATAGGCAAGCCACAATTACATCCCAGAGGCCGCCCGACATCGGCATTTCAGCCTGATGCGCTATACTTCCGGCAATCAGCGGGCCGACGAGCGCGGTACTCAGCAGCAAACCAGCAAGGCATGCTACGGCTACCAGCAGGCCGAAGGAGCGATGCGCATTCATGGCTCTATCCCCTGCATGTATGGCTTTTGTGCGGCTATACTCGTAGTGTCTACTGTCTCGATGGAGGATCCATCCAGAGCCTGGCGAAGGCGCTGTAACTTGTCGGGGTCAACCCGCTCGACTGCGGCCAAGAACTGAGCGAGGGCGAGGTCGCCGAAATCCTCTACCATAGTATTCACCATCTGCCGGCTGGAGCGTGAGAGGAACTGGTCTCTTGTGAGCGCCACTCGATAAATATGGGTCTTGCCATCCAGAGCACTACGGGTAAGGAGGCCCTTATCGGCGAGATGGCCCATAACGGTCATGACTGTGGTGTAGGCCACCTGGCGATCCTGCTGAAGGGCAGTCGCTACGTCTCGAACCGTGGCCTCACCTTGCTCTCCGAGGGTCCACATATGCTCCATAACCTGGACTTCAAGCTCACCAAGGAGCTTTTGCAGGCCGGTGCTTTGCGATTGGGCCATTCGGTTGTGATGCAGCCAACGACGCGGCATTTGTGTGCTCCCGGTGTCCGCCTTCTTTACACATACAACAGCAAATTTCTACTACATTAGTATAGTGGATCTTAGATCACTCGTCAATAACCTATCCGAATTAAGTCCAGACGTGTGCTGCTTGCTTATCATATCTGATACACTGGTGTCAAAACTGTTGCGGTTGAGCGCGGTATAGTGCCGCTATGGCGGGTCCAATCAGGGAGCCTTGAGGGTCCAATGTTTAGAAGCCGACCGGGCCCGGCCGAGCGAAGGAGGAACTTAGTATGGAGCGAGTGGTCGTCTTTTCAGATATACACGCCAACCTGCCGGCGCTGGAGGCAGCGCTGGAAGACATGGACCGGAGAGGGTATGGCACTGCCGAGCGGTACTGCCTGGGCGATCTGGTGGGGTATGCCACATTCCCGAACGAGGTGGCGCAGGCGATAAGCGAGCGGCAGATACCATGCATAATGGGCAACTATGATGAGGGAGTGGGCAACAACAGCGACGAGTGCGGGTGCGCCTACAGGGATGCCCGGTCGGAGGCGCTGGGCAAATTATCGATTGCGTGGAGCAATAGACACACTACAGAGGAGAACAAGACCTATTTACGGAGTCTACCAGCGCGCATACCTCTGCAGCTAGGCGGCCTGCGGGTAATGCTGGTGCACGGCAGCCCCCGCCGCGTAAACGAGTACCTGTACGAGGACCGGCCCGACGCGAGCCTCGAGCGCCTGCTTGACCTGGTGGAGGCAGACGTGCTGGTATGCGGACATACACACATACCCTACCATCGGGTACTGCCGAGCGGCAGGCATGTTATTAACGAGGTAAGTGTAGGCAAGCCGAAGGACGGCGACCCGCGGGCCTGCTACGTGGTTATGGAGGCTAAAGGCAAAGAGCTATCGGTCGAGTTTGTGCGGGTAGTGTATGACGTGGAGGGGGCCGCGCAGGCGATTGAGGCCACGGGCGAAGTGGACCTCATGCCGCACGAGTATGCGGAGATGCTAAGAATGGGTAAGCAATGAGATCGGCCTAAAGATGTATTGACGTTTGTCAATATAGTGTTATAATGGGGAAATGATAGAGATGAGCGAGAAGCAGAATAGGATCAAGGTTGAAGGGTATGTGCAGGGCTGCTGCGACCCGGCGCCGGGGCGGATACCCGAGGCTGCAGACGAGCAGGTGCGCTTGATGGGGGCCATGTCGGACCCTACACGACTGCAAATTGTGGCTATGCTGGCAGGCCAGGACGAGCCGCTCTGCGTGTGCGAGATACAGGCGAACTTCCAACTAGGACAACCGACCATATCTCACCATCTAAAAGTGCTGCGGGAGGCCCGGCTCGTGACCTGGGAGAAGCGGGGCCTCTGGGTGTATTACTCACTGGACCGTACTACCCTTGAGCGGGCGGCAGGATACCTTAGCAAGCTGCTATCTCTATCGAATTCACCCGTAGCGATAGGCTAGATTAGCGCCGGTTGACGGCCAATCCAGCCTATATTGTTGGCCGATAAATCGAAGAACGTCAATATAAGGAGACAAATACGATGGACGTAGGAGTAGTCAAGGACCCCACGGCTAAAGCCGGGGGCTTGTAAGGAAGAGCGGCCAGCCACCGCGAAACTTGCAAGTGTGTGCTGAATGGCACAAGGTCCTAGACTACCGTAGCCAAGTTGAATAGACGCATAAGGCAACTTAGCCAGCTGAGGGTGGCACCTCACAGTACGGTGGGGATACTACCCTAGTCCCCACCCTCTACGCTGGCAAGTCGGGAAGGGTTGTATATACTCCGCAAGGAGTTTTACGTAAATA
>JBBRDO010000112.1:0-14525 GCA_038203825.1 Chloroflexia bacterium
AGCTCCTTAAGCAGAGCCAGCGTGTCACCCGTCTCACGTGCCAGTCGATCAAGTGAGTAGACCAACACTGCGTTGACGTGTCTTTGCTGCACTAAATCGCGGACCCGGTCCAACCGTGGCCGATTCAATGTTGCACCCGAGACACGTCTTCTGCTTCTTCGGTCACGCCCATATAACCGTGCTGCGTAGCATAAGCGCGGCAAGCATCAAGTTGCGTGGATAGGGAAGTACCATTGTCCGCCTGAGCACTGCAGATGCCACGAGTTCCGGCGGGGCGGTAGCACTGCAGGCAAGGGGGTTGGGTTTTGCCATGCGTTAGGAGCGCGACATGGCGCGAGTGGACGAGTTCGAGGTTTGAGATGTCGTTATTGTGGTGATCGCCGTCGAGGTAGCGAACGACGAAGTGGGGCGGGATCGGACCGCGACGCTCTTCCTAGATAACACGGTGGAGCGGCTTGTGTCGGTTCGAGTAATAGTCTTTCTTGCCTTTGTGGTAGGTGACGCGGTTATGCTCGATGACCGGGACGGTGCGGCGCAGGAGGTCCCGGCACTTTGCCGAACAGGCTACCATTCGACCGCTCTTTACGTTGCAACGAGCTACGGTGAAGGTACGCCCGCAGCTGGGGCAGGTGCGGGTGACCTGGTGGGCTTGCTGCCAGCAGGCGCGGCTGCAGTATATGGCACCTTCGCGGTGGACTGGCTCTCCGCAGTTGGGGCACGGCGGTAGAACGGGCACTGTCATCGAACAGTTTAGTCTGAAGCTAGCTTGGTTTTTCCGCCATGCAGCGTGACCCTGGGCCGCAACCTGATCTTAATCGCTTTCTGGCTGAAGACCGACTCGCTTGACTTGTTGGCCCAGACATAGGCATCACCAGGCCGGAGCATCGCCATCTGCTCAACGCGTAGGTCGCTTAGCGCAGTAACCGATTTCTGGATATGCTTCAGCCAGTGAGGCGCATTGAACCGGTGCAAAATCACCACCGAGGAAAGTTCGATTACTTCTCGGGGCAGCGAGGGCGGATCCTGAGAGGCTATGAGTACTGACACACCCTGGTGTCGCATTTGCCGAATTACATTGACCACCTGCTCGGTCAGTTCGCCGCCTGCCATATACTTGTGAGCTTCGTCGAACACGATAAGCTTGTTGAACTGGCTGCCCCCATGCGTACCCACGCCGGCGAATATACTTAGCATTACCACGAACAAGCCCAAGGCCTCGTTCCTTTGAATAAGTTCGTCGCGAAGGTCAACTATGATAAGCCGCCCTGGCTTCAACCTTGACGCTAGCGGCTCGGCATCGTCATCCAAGTACTCAGATGCGAAATCCAACCGCATATGCGCGAGTTCTTTCTGTAAATCTGTGAGCCTGGACGCGTCAACGCCGGCCCGAATCGTTTGAAGAGTCAGATTGCGTCGATTATCACGCATAATTCGGTTGATTTGGGCGACGTACATAGCAGGGTTACCTGCTACACCCATGAGGAAAAGCCAATCGCGAGCACTTAGTTCGCTTGCCCGAAAGTAAATAGACTGCACATCTAGCCCGGGGAACTCGGCCCGTCTCTCCTCAAGTTTGTCAGCGGACGTCAGAAGTATCACGTCAGACAGCCCAGCAGCTTCCGCACCATACTCCGTCCGTAGGCGTTCAAGTTCGTCGCCACTATCGTTGGGACGAGACATTGATACGAATTCAGGCGGGTAATCCTGAGACTCGTTGTAATGGAAAATCACGGTTGCAAGGGGGTGGGGGAGCAAGTTGACCCCCGTTAGTTGCTCGGTTGCCATTTCAACCACGCTTCCTATAGTGTAGCTCTTACCTGCGCCCTGCACACCAAAAAGGCAAATTGTATTGACCCCCTGCAAGTCCAGACCAACGGTCTTACCCGCACTTGTACCTAATATGCCATATTGGGGGGTTCCATGTGTTTCACCGAGCAACACGTCGATCGTGGGTGATATAGGCATAGCCTGAGAACCCTGGTCCGGGGGCTCCTGAGGAGCATGCTGAGATGGCTCGTGTCGAGAGCTCGCATCGCCTTCCAAGTATCCGTTATCACCCTTAGCCGAGATGTCAGTTAGTGTATCAAGCACGCGCTCGTGTTCAGATGGAAAAGTCGCGTCGCCCTCCGGGGTTGCATCGACCCGGTCTGGCACCCAGTTCAAATCACCCATAGAGGCAACCACCTCCTTAGTCGTCTCGCTGTTATCGCTGCTACCGATAGCGATACCTCTGCTCAATTCGCTGGCTCGTGAGTCTGTGGAAGGCATCTGGCCCAAATTATTAGCGATGTTGTCCGGTGATGATGTTCGGCGCACCTTACCTTCCGGGCCAGGCTCCGGCGCAGCGAGCTCGGTGCCACTCTGGCCCGCCACCCACTCGGGATCTCCCGTAATTGTGGCCGCAGCTTTAGATATGGCATCGCCGCCGTCGGTGCCTTGTGGGTCCGATTCCTGCCAAGAGCGAACGGAAGCATCGGCAGCGGTCGCTTTCTTCTTCAAATTGGCCATAGAACCAGACACTGGCACAGGGCTCAAGTGCGTTCCAGTCCCTGTGAACGCCTCAACCACCGAGTTATAGGTTGGATCGGTGAGCATTGTGATGCTAAGCGGATCAGAAGCGTCACGTATTTCCTCGTTGGAAGGAACGACGAGTGCTTCGACATTCAGGGATTTCAGTCCGTTCTCTACGAGCCGGTCTATATAGTTGTGGCCAACATAATGAAAGGAAACATCGCCGCTCCCTACCCCTTCTCGTACTCCATCGAGCGTGAGGTCAAAAACTAAACCTGTACGGGCGAACTCTAGACCATATCCAGTGTCCAACGAGAGGAAGAAGTCACGTAGACCCCTTGCGGACGGCTCGTCCGTCAACTTATACCGCAAGGAACGTTGCAGGTAAAAGTCCAGCAAATCTATCAGTTCTTTGGTCTTGACGTCTCGGTCGACCCTGTCAGGGAACTGAGCCTGTGGGTCATAGTGCACGCGCAGAGCTTTCTCGGCGTTGGTCAACTGTTCTTCTATACCGTCCTCTAGACCATAAGATATGCCATGACGACGGGACTTTACCTCTATCAAGTGGAATATGAGAGTGCGCCTCTCGGCGTCTCCTTCTACCAGCAATAGGTCTCCTCTACGCATCGATAGCCCGCTCTGCTTTCCCTCCTGCCGGGCTGCGCTGGTGAAGAGCTCAACATGCGCATCAAGCGGGATAAGCACTCGGTTGCGTAGCAGTCCGTACTCCTCCAGGAAGAGACGTGCTAGAGCAAGGCTGATAGCCTCCTCTGCCTGCCTTGGAGCGGCCGCAAGACGTAAGGCCAACCGACCGGAGAGTGATCTGAGCAAATGAAGGAAGAGTTCTTCCTGACCGTCACCCGCGTCTATACCGTAGCGCAGCAGAGCCGGTCCTATTATGTGGAGGATTTCCCTCGTGGAGCGCGTGGTTAGCACGATCCGCTCTCCATGTGCCTGATTATACTCCGGTGTAAAGTCTAGCAGATATATAGGATGCTCGGGCTGAGGAGCTGTGTCATAGTAGTCCAGGCCAAGGTTTGCATCAACGGTAAGCACCCAGTCCGATACGTCATGCACTTGATAGAGAAGACTCTTCACGCCTAGGTCGAGGTCGAGCCGCACGGTGGGCAGGAAATCTTCTGCGGGCCCGCCCGCCAGTGAAGATTGCAAGTTGCCCAGTTCGTGTAGAGTATTGGTGAATAACACGTCGCTTTTGCGACCGCTCGCATCGAGCACGGGGGGTGCCTCGTCCCTCAATTGCCGGAACCACACGCCCGAACCATCTGCACCGCTGAACCAGGTCACCGGTTCTTGTATTAAAGCGTGCAGATAGCTGGAGCGCCCAATGTAAATTTCCGGTTGCACCTCGACATCGAGAGGCATTATGTTTAGCAGAATACTGATGTGAGCTGAGTAGAGCTCGGGATGCCGGGTGAAATCCGCCAACCGATGGCGGGCAAAACGGAGCTTAGGGATAAGGTGATTGCGGCTCGACATTACGAACTCATCTTGCGCTTCGGATACCTGACGGGTTGGACTGACCAATTCGTCAAAGGCACTGCCGATATCGTCAAGGGCACTACTCTCTCCCTCGCTAAAGAGATGTACCTGATATCTGATGTCTGGGCGTTCCTCCTGCATTGCCAGGAGAGCTTCCGCTACCATAGCAGCATCACCGGGGTTAAAGACATTAATCTTCAGGGTTGAAACATAAGGGTGCTGCAGCATGTAACGGAGAAGCCTGGCCGTGAGCTCAGCGGGCGTCACACTGCTTTGCATGGATGCCGTTCTGGTCGAGAGTAACCTGGCTACCCTGTCTGAAACTGCGCGAGTGTCCCGTAGGCCCACAGGCAAATAGAGTTGCCAGAATTGGGTCAGGGCCCCCGCGTCTGCGTAGAAGGCTTTGTCGTCTCCTAGTATGAGGTGCGGTGCGTTGCGGGGGTTTAGGTCTCGGAGGAAGGCGCGCGCCCGCTCTGGGAGAGCTGGTCTTGGGCTTTCCGAGCGCGCAGCTGCAGTAACCCAGTTGCTCGCCAGTATCTGCCATTGTAGCAGCCACCACAATCGCAACGGGTGGGTCGGAGCCAGTAGAATGACCGATACCTTATGCTCTAGGTCCTGGGGTACACTAACCTGTACCGTATCGATGCCAGCAGCCACTCTCGCTAGCCGGTCGACCGTCTCTCTCTGAGCGGGGGAGGCGGAAAGCGCTACGGCCTTCAGGGATTGGAGCCAGGTGCCGTACGCAGCTAAATAGTTCTCAATGGCATCAGTGAGGGGTACGAGGTCGATTGTGGAGGTGACCATGCTTCCGATTGAGGTCACATCAGCTTCGGGGTCGACGGGCTTCATAGACCTTATCAAGTCAAAAAGAGCTCTGCGAGCCGACATGAAGCCATCGTCGACCCCGTCACGATCGTACTCAGTGGAGCGCGGCGTGAAGTATGCACGCTCCGAGCCGAACTCGAGGTTCCAGCGGCCCAAACGATCCTCACCGGAGAGTGTACGATGTTCGATCGCGGTCAGCAGACCGCTCAATTCGAGGCTATAGCTATTTTCGGCCCCATAACTAATATTGAACACTTCGCTTGCAACCCATTCATCGCCCTCGGAGGGAAGAGAAGACCAGGTTGCTCTGTCAGGAGCTAGGCTGTCAAGCCCAGAGGTCTGCTGGTCCCGGTCAAACCTTTGCAGTTGCGTGATTAGCTTTGCTTCTAGGTAAGAACCTACCAGCTGGTTACGGGCACCGGGTTTCGGATTATCAGTCTCTTCCCAATCCCCGCTGTCGAGGTAGAGAAACTCCTCGCTCTCGTTTATGCGCTTGCTGTCCGGGTCATCAGCAACACGACGCACTTCCCGCAAAGTTCTGTCTTCTTTGTTCAGAACGGCGCCCTCAGAAGTATAAGCCCGCACGCGTACGAAGTAGAGGTCTTCTTGTAGACCAATGTCTCCAAGGTCCTTGATGGAGTGCGACATACGCTGGGCAGCACTCTTCTTGAGCGCCACGCGCCCACTCTCGTACATGATTGAGCCGCCCGTACTTACGATCTCCACTCGAAAATGGTCGAGCTGAGCCACTTCGCGTAGGCCGGGGAACGTCTCCCAGGTGATAGACAGAACAGGCGTCTTTTTTGTGTCAAATATCTTGGTGGCGCCCTCACTGTCGATACGGATAGGCAACTTCAACTCCCGGACATAAAGAAGGCATTGGGGCGTGGCTGACACAAAACGCCAATTGTCCATCGATAAGCCATTGTACTCCTCCCGCATGGCGATCTCGCGACCCCACACCGACACCTCCTCAGGCGTCCGCTCTTTCAAAAATCGATATAGTGCGACCTGTACTGAAGCTGGCTCAAGCTTGAGACGATAGATCCTGGTAAGTAGTGTTTCGCTAGAATCAGTGAGCGTCTGCACCGAGCCGACATTTAGCCTAAGACGCGCAGCGGCCTGGTCCGGGTCCCCCACGACCAACAGCCGACTATCCGGCACTAAACCGAGCTCGTATAAAGCTAGGCCCGCTGCGTCGGGAGCCGAATTGTTCGCAATAACTGTAAGTAGGTAGCGGGTTACTTGGTCGTCCGTGACGCGCGCACCTAACCTCGCCGTCTCATGCAGTACGTGCTCGAGCAATGAGCGCAAGGCGCTCGGGATCTGCTCGAGCGCATCTTGTCGAAGAGTGGTACTAAGCGTCCTGAAATTCACCTCCGCGAACGTAGAAACGTCAAATGAATCTTCCGAACTCGTATGAAGCCCTGGAGGTACGAATAGAAGTAGTGGCTTATCCTCCTTGTTGCGCAGGGCGACCACCTGGGTAGCCCGCAGCTCCCAAGGTTGCGATGGGGCAACTCGCTCCCCTACTAGGAGACCAATGTGGGCATTAGACTGCTCTTTATGAAGTCTTGCGGCGAGTTCGCGCATCACAGGGGCCGGAAGGGTAGTGACGCGCAGGCAGTTACCAGGAGCACTGGCCTGCAACTTCAATTCAAGTATGTCCGCAGCACGCTCCATGAGAAGCCTGTCTAAAGCTGCGGGGTCAAGGTCGTGAAACATCGTTCGGCTTGGTGTGCTCATATCTTGGTCGTCTCCAGTGAATAGCGCGGGCGCAGGGTTTGCGCGTTGTACGCGTCACTTAGGTCGGTGTAGAAGCCGATCTCGCGCAGGCGCTCCTTGAGAGCACTCAGATTATCGCGATAAGCCTCCAGTTCGTGTACTCCAGGGTGGCGGACCCAAGCGGGGACCGGAAGCTCCCCACGCGCCGCCCATTCCTGCGCATCGAGCCCATTGATCACCAACCCATAGCGAGCGAGTAGCCACTCTGCCAGTTCGCTCACTAGCATTGGGCGCGGCCGATACGCTGCCGACCCCATTTCAGAATCGTCCTCGAGCACTGCTAACTGTATAAGCACCTCAAGCAGCCTGCTACCGAGGTAGAAACGCCTGGCATTAGCTCGCGCCCGCCCCTGTCGTAGAAGGCCCGCATCGCTGTTCTTTTGAAGAAACGAGTCCAACAGCTGGACATTATACCGCCTGTGGAATGGTGTACGCACATAGCTCACTATCTCTACGAACGTCTCGAAGTTAGATAACTTCATGTCTCGTATTGCATCTATCTCAGCCCACTGCGCCTGCTCCCTGGCAGCTTTCTGGCTGCTCAACACCGGTTGGTTGACCGATTCCTTTTGCTCGTCCAATGACCGGAAGAGGTCCCGCAACCTAATGAAGAAGGTTGGCTCGAACATAGCTGGAGGCTCATTGTATGTAGCAAGCGCATCGGCCACCGTGGTTTCCGCTGCCCGCCCTCTATCATCCCTCAGGAACGCCAGCAGTTGGTTCACGGTAAATGTGGCCTTTATGTAATCGGGTATGCGCGCAAAGTGCGATGCAACATTAGCCTGAGACAGGCCAGACATAGCACTCCGAAAGTCATCACCCATATCGACCAGGAGAAGCGGCTTGTAGAGACAGGGCGCCATGAAATCATCGGGGTGCGGGCCGAGACAATGCGGGCACAATCCACCAACACGCCTTGCTTGAACCCAACCGGGTAACAGGTAAAGCAGGCGAAGCATATAAAGGCCCAGATGCAAACCGAGCAGGGTCTTTAGGTATTCAAGCATGACATGGCGAGGGATGACCGCTGCGTATGCCATAAGCCTGCGCACATCGTCGGCAAGAAGGCGGGCTGCCACCATTGATAGCGGTCCGTCGGCGCGCACCCTCTGGTCACCACTGGGACTATCCTCAAGGTCGCTCCCCGACAGCATTATCTTGACAGCCAGTGTGTCCAGGTCGATGGTCGAGGTCAACCCTCCTGCAGCTGTTGCCGTTGTGTCGCTCTCCACGTGGTTAGCCGGCCTGATACCGCGCCCCAGATCGGCGCCGAAGTACTGACGCAGCATATCGATCGTCTCCGGGTCGCCAAAGTAGAGGAGGCTGTATGCCAGGTCTGCCGCGTTGTAGTCGCGGGTCTGTTTAATATTACGCAGTTTGTAGACGTCGAGGTGTAATGGACGTAGAGAAGCCACCGCCTCTTTACTGAGCCCACGGTAGACCATGTCAACCAAGTCACTCCTGAGCCACTCCTTGGCAATGTTCGGGTAAGCATCAAGCCCGTGCTGTGCGTGTGCATCCGAGACGAGCCTGTCATATAGCAGCTCTATATTCACCTCTTTGCGAGCTCGATGTGCCTTGGGCCGCTGACCGTTGTACTTGATCAGCATGAATAAGTTGACCAGCATTCTGTCGATGTCTATCGTCTTGGCGTCAACGGGTGAAATGAGACGGTTATTGAACACCTGCTCGGCTGTGCTTAGCTTGATCGGCATATTTATTCAATTCCTTCGGCGAGCTGCAAATGAAGCACATCACGCTCATCGGCAAATACCCTGTAGAATATCCGGTCATCTTCTGTCAAGAGCCCTTCCCGATATGGGAAGTGAGTAAGGGCATTCTTGAAGATGGACAGATTGAGGAAGTATCCTTGTATGTCGGCAGGCGATGGCACCGTTCCAGCTCCAATCTGGCGTAGCAGTTCGAAGAGGTCGAGCGAGACGGCTAGGCGAGCATTGCCATCGACGTGCTCGAAGAAGAAGTGGTCAGGTACGTACTCAAGATAGGTAGCCATTGAGCCAAGACTAGGATTGCGCAGCCGAAAATCCTCCACGGGAAAGAGGCGGAAGCTCTTGAGCGATGACTTGGGCGTGCTTGCAGCCCGCAGCGCCAGATTGCTATACGCATAGCCTGGGTGACGCATCCCTTCTGACGTGGATATGGCTAAAGCGATATCGGATCTGAGCGGCTCAATGCCCCCGCCCTCCCCAGTGCGTTGGCTTGTGGCCCCAATCCCGGCCGTGACCAGTTCAACGAATTCCCTCGCACATGTATATGGGAGCATCTCGCGCCAGCCCTCGTCACGACGCTCATAGTAGCTCTTGCGCCGCATCATTGCGTGGAAGCGCAGTCGAGCAGCAACGACCAGGTTGTCTGGCCTGTTGCCACTATCCGAGTCGTCTTGCTCTCGGGTACGTAACTCGGTTTGTATTACCCCCATCAGCGCACTATCATAGCTCTGGTCATCAAAGCCAAGAAGGGGGGAAGCCAACCACGCAGCCTGATCCGCGAAGTAGAGGTCTCGGTCATCCCCAGGGTTCACCCATAGAGCTAGGTCGCTTTGAGACAGAAGTTTCACAAGTCTGTCGGCCGACTGAGGGGCCTCAAAACTGGCCCCGGCGAGTTCTCGCGCGGGCACCTCTGAGGAGGCGAACGCGTTGAAGTAATAGTTCTCAAGGTAGTCAATCGGGGCGGCATTGCCCTGCATCAGCGCAGCCACATCGTCGCAGTTGTGGTCGCGTAGCAGCATATATGAAAGTGCAGACCGCAGGTCACGCATCGTGATATGCAACTTGCGTCGTAAGTAAGCTATCTCAAAGACGCTACGTGCCCGTTCGACTATCTGAGTACCACGGGTAAGGTCACCTATACGTGCCGCGTTCCCCTTCAGAAAGCAGCGCTCCCTGAATTCGCAGCTCTCACAGACTGTCCAGAATTCAGGTGCCACGAGCCGCCGGAGTTGGCGGCTGAAGATCGAGTTATCGCCCCCGGCGATTACAGCGCGCCAGTTCAGGTTGACCACGAGCATGCCCGGAGGTAAGTCTCCGACGCCGTCCAGGAAGTCAGTCACGACACGACTAAGATAAGGAAACTCCCGGTGGTGCTCATGTAGGAAATCGCGAAGGCGCCCCTCGTTGATGGCAATGATCCTGGCTGCATGCTTCGCCCCTTTCACCCCATCCGCTTCTTCCACCTCGTACGCTTCTTCCACCTCGCCCACCATCTCCATCACCTCAGGAACGACGAACGGGTTGCGGCCGATAAAGGGCGCGAAGAAGTCAACCAGGACGTCCGTGTTCTCTTTGGCTCCCTCGTCCTGGGAGCCGTCGTAGTTCGTCTCAAAGTCGAGACCTGCCAGCCTGAAGCGGCTACCATTGTACACCCCGTCTTGCTCGATCCTCTCGACCGTTGACGAATGATCACGTGCGGCTGCCACCTCTAGCTGCTGCACGAACGCGGTCTTCCCGTCGCCCGCGTTCCCGGTTATGATGACCAGCCGGTGCTTACCAGCTAGCACATCAGGCATCAATCGCTCGTCAAGCCAGGTCGGTACGTATGTAGCGCGGGCGATCTCATCAAGTCCTCGGGTACCGGCATTACTTCGTTTCGCCTGGCTGTAAAGGCTGAGAAGGCGAGTGACATAAGGGTTATAGTTGGGACGCCCTTTCTCCCACTCTTCCAGAGCGAACTCAAACGCCTGCTCGGGTTGTGGTGCGAGAGGTTTCAGCAGATTGTCGGCTACTTCCAGGAGCGCAGAATGCATTTCATGCGCCGTGCCGAACCTATCCTCCCTCAGCGGTTGCACAGCTTTGAGTAGGAAGGCTGTAAACTCATCGCCCAACTCCGGCTTGTACTGTCCGGGGTCGACTGGCGCTGATTTGGTGCTTGGGCGAGCGTCCGGGTAAGGGTGATGCCCGGTGATCAGCTCATAGAGCACCACACCAACTGCGAAAAGATCGACACTCTCGTCCCAACCCAGCATCTGAATGTCGGGCGCCATGTAGGGTGGAGTGCCGATCTCGGTGTAGCTGGGCTTTGGGCTGAGACGCGCAGAGATGTTGAAGTCTATCAACTTGAGGTTGCCGTCCCGTGTCAGCATGAGATTTTGTGGCTTGATATCCCTGTGCAGGAAACGGCGCTGCGCTGCCTGTAGTTCGTAGTACTCCTCTTCGGTGAGCTCTTCGCTGGCGTCTTGTTTGTGCCGCAGCTCGTTCACCCGCTCGCGGTTCGGCTGATGTATATATTCGAGGGCCTTGAGAAGTTGCCCGGTCAGACGTACCGCTTCCTCGTGCGGCAGCAGGTTATCGGGCGACGTGAAGTCGCTTAGGGTCTGTCCATCTATGTATTCCATAACCAGGTAGTACTGATCCTGGCGCAGCCTGCCCGCCCAGCGCACCTTCGCGATATTGGGGTGGCTGAGTGAGTCGAGTATGGCGTATTCCTCCTGCAGCATTTCCAGGTTGAACTGCCCATTGATCACCTTCATTGCATATACCTGGCTCGTCACCTGGTTGAGCACCTTATATACCTGGGCAAAACCTCCTCCCCCAAGCTGCGAGAGCACTTTGAATTCGCCACGTATTACCTGCCCAGGGGCATAGAAGAGCGAACCGCCCGATTCTTCTTCGCCCTCATCGACGTTCTCGGATAGCTGGCCTTCACGTTTACCCGAGCCCTCGGTCGAACCCACGCCGTAACGAAGTAGCATATCGTCAATGGTGTCTGCGACCTGTTGTGCATCAGATGGTCTGTTCATAAGGCTGAGACTATAGAGATGCGAAGCCAATTCAGCCAGCGCTGTCGGCACATCAGCGGCAAGCATGAGCGTTCCGGGAGGGTCGTCTCCCGCCTGTTCATGGTCGGTTGGGGTATCGAATGGTACCTTCCCACTGAAAAGCTCGAATATAATAGCGCCAAGCGAATAAAGGTCTGCTGCAGGAGTAGCAGCATGATCCGAAGTTCTTAACTCCGGCGCCATATAGCGCTGGTCGTCCTCGAGTTCGGGCGATTGCCAAACGGTCGCGCTAGGCGCTGCCTCCATTCTTGCCAGGTCGAAGTTCATGATGAGAGGAGTTAGACCACTTCCTATCAGTACATTCTCTGGAGAAAGTGCACGATGAACCACGCCTTTGGCATGGGCCGCAGCTAGCCCGTGAGCTATACCTGATGCGATGCCCAGCTTCGCCTCGGTGCTCAGCTCCTGGCCTCGCTCCAGCAGGTCGCGCAGCGTGCCAGCTTCCGACCAGTCGGTCACTTCTATGAAGTGGCCCGAGTCATCCGGCCAGAAGTCGCGCACCCATGCCAGGTTGGCGTGTTGCCCGATGCTCTGCAGCGCCTCCGTATCTCGCTTGACACGGTTCATCTTTGCTTCTCGCTCGGCCCGTGTGAGGTAGGGAGATGCGTTATAAACTCTCAGCCGTACGGGCGCCGAACCGGGAAGGTAAACATTCCTCGCCACGTACTCGTCCACATGGTCGCTCCGAGAAAGAGTTTCTAGCACTTCGTAATGGCCTATGCGGCGAGGCACCTGGGTGCGCACACGCCCTTCCTGTTCAATGGCGTCTCTGACCGCGCTATAGTGCATCTTTATGGCGTTGGCGAAGAGCTGTCGCCCCGCTGTGGACACCTTGGACGGATCCTGTAGATAGGCCGGCAACTGCTTGTAGAGGAAAGTACGCTGGGCCGCAGCCCCCTGCAGTTGCAACCGCGTTTGGTCGTCCGCTATGGCCACGCAAGCGGTCACCCAAATATCTCGCATATCGAGTGAAAAGCGTGTAAACAGCCCATGCAGCACTCTGGCCTTAAGGTTTGCAAGCGTGAGTGGGTTGGGCTTACGGGCGCCGCTCGAGAGCACCCACACGCGGTCGCCACCTGTGATGCTCTTTAGCCAGCGTTTCACCTCCACCACGTATACGGCGTGAGGAGCTACCACGATGATGTCGTACTCGTACGGCTGCACACCAGGCTCGGTAATCTCGATATTGGGATAGAGAATGAAGTCGTCTGGTAGCGTGCTGGTCAGGTATTCGACCACCATTGCCTCGCCCTCGTTAACGGGCTGGCTTCCACCCAGGTTGATCACTCGTGCCATCGTCCCTCCTTCTGAGGTTGTACGGGGCGCCTCTCCTGCTATTGGCGTCTCTCCACCTTGACTATTATCTGGTTCTTGCGAAACAGGCTCTGAACGTCGGATACTACTTCGTCGAACGTGATATCAGCTCCCTGCGAGCGAACAATGGCGCGCACTATGTTTCCCAACTCCAAGGACTTGCCACTCTGGAGCAACGAGAGCACAGTTTGCTCTCGCTCGGTTGGCTCTTGCTTTACAAGATACACGGAGATGCTATCCCGTATCTCGTTCAATCCAACGCGTAGCTGGTCGAAGCGATTGGTCCAGCTGGCTAGAAGGTCGCTGGAAAACTCGTCCGCTATAAGTTCGTTGCGCAAAGCTGAGAAGGCACTCTCCAATCGCGCCGGGTCGGGCAGGGTGCCTGGTACAATGTCAGCTATCACATACAAATAGGAAAGGTCGCCCTTTACTCGAGTGAGCTCAGCCTCTAAACTAAGTAGCGCGAGCCCCAGCTGGGTGTGTACCTCACTTGCGAGGTTGGCGAACGAAGCGGCCGGGTCGTGCTGGTCGTAGCTAGAGTGAAGGCTAACCCGGCTCCCCGCCAGGCGGGCTAGAGTTTGCTCGCGCTCACCGCGCAGGGTCAGGAAGTTATCGCGCTGGGCCGTGAGCCAGTCGTGCATGGCTGCCTCTAGCATCTGCAGCCTGCCTCTTGTCGCGGCTGCTATCTGGTCGGGCCCCATAGCTGGCTCTATAGATATAGGCGCGTCAGCTTCGATTGCCTCATATTGACGCGAGAAGGTGGGAGTTCCAAAGATGGTCGCGCAGGTCTCCGCTTGCTGACGCGTCCGCTCAGCCAAACCCAGCAGAGCCGTCCACTCAACGACCGTGCTAGCAAGTGCCACAGCCGCATCAGCATGCTGGCTCAGCACCAACCATGCCGCCTCCAATTCGCGATGGCCTGCGAGGAACAGGTCGAGCTTATCGAGCTGCCCTGTTGTTCTATCTCCCTCTGCCAGCACCCAACTGCCCCGCCCAAGCAGGTCAGTCACTCCCTTGCTCACTTCATCGCTACGAGTGTCAAGTTCCTCACGCAGGCGTTCCGCATGTCGGGACCAGGGATTATCATCGGTGGCGCCTCCAGAGGCGGCCATGACGTTCTTACCGGGTACGGCCCGTTCCGACGACGCGAGGCCACTTTCCACGCGCCTCTCGCTCGCCAGAAGTAAGTCTGTAACGAGTCGGCGCGCTGTGTCCACTTCGAGCGATACCACATGGTCCAGTCTGTCGGCCAAGCGCATCGCCTCGTCATGTACCAGTTCCAACTCTCTTGACGACGAGGCGCGGTCCACCTTCTGGCTCACCTCCAGCAGTTTAGTTCGGTACTCTCTAATGTCCTGATGAGGCATCGCCACCTCGAAGCGATGTAGCGCTGTCTCCAGCTCAGTAATCCGAGTATTTATCAACTCTCGCCTTTCCTCTGGAGAATCGATGAGCTGGGCAACCGTACCCTTCTTGTCTACGATCACCATACGCCTGGCCGCTAGAAGTCGCAAGGCTGTCGCGATCTCTTCGGTAAGATAGCCATATCGCTTGAGCAACTTGAACAGTTCGTCGCCACCTATGGCCCCTACATGTGCGTTGCCAAGACGCACTTTGCGAGGGCTAGCCTCCAGAGCGTCAAGGAGCGACTGCTCTAGCAGCCTGTCGGAGAGAACAGGTTGGTCTGGTGCAATGCCTTGTTCTCCCCCGGACTTAGTCAAGTTTTGGACTGGTTTCGTCCTCTTGCGGGCGGTTTTCGCCGCTACAGGGCATAGTTAGCCCAGGCAGGGTCGCA
>JBBRDO010000113.1:0-14492 GCA_038203825.1 Chloroflexia bacterium
CCGCCTTCCACAGCGCCCGCTTGCTTCCCACCAACACCACGATCCGTTTTGCTCGCGTCACCGCCGTATACAGCAGGTTGCGCTGCAGCATCACCCAGGCGCTCGTGGTTAGCGCGACCACGATACATGGATATTCAGAGCCCTGCGAGCGGTGGATGCTCATGGCGTAAGCATGCGTCAACTCGTCCAGTTCGTCGAAGCCGTACACCACCTCCCTCTCCTCCCCCTCACCCTCCTCACCACCCTCATTCGCCGCCTCGCCTCCCTCATCCATGCGCACCCTCAGTTCCTGGTCCTCAAGCGAGAGGCTCGTCACTACACCGACAGCACCGTTGAAGACCTCTTTATCGTAGTTGTTGCGGATCTGCGTCACCTTGTCCCCGACGCGGTAGACCCGACCACCATAACGCCGCTCTGGGAGGTCAGGGCGTGCAGGCGTCAGTGCCTCTTGCAGCCGCTCGTTGAGCACCGCGGCGCCTGCCGGCCCACGATGCATCGGGCACAGCACCTGCACATCGCGGCGCGCATCGAGGCCGAAGCGGCGGGGCAAGCGGTTGGCTACGATATCGACAGTTATCTCGGCTACCCGCTCGGGGTCCTCCTCCGCGAAGAAGAAGAAGTCGTCCAGGCCCTTGGTCCGGGGCATCTGGCCGGCGTTGATGCGGTGGGCATTGGTTACCACGCCGCTCTGCTGGGCCTGACGAAAGATGTGCGTGAGACGAACCAATGGGATGACGCCTGAGCTGATCACGTCGCGCAGCACCTCTCCTGGGCCGACGCTGGGCAGCTGGTCCACGTCCCCGACCAGCAGCAGGTGCGCGCCGGGCGGGATCGCCTTGATCAGGGTATTGGCCAGCAGCACATCCAGCATGCTCGCCTCATCGACCACGACCAGATCTGCGTCCAGCGGGTTGTCACGGTCAAACGCCGCGTCCCCGCCCGGACGCAGCCCCAGCAGACGATGCAGAGTGCAGGACTTCAGGCCTGCCAGCTCCTCCAGTCGCTTGGCCGCCCGTCCGGTGGGGGCTGCCAGGATGATCCGGGCACGTTTGGCTCTGGCAAGAGCGACGATGGAACGCACGGTGAAGCTCTTGCCGCAGCCAGGGCCACCTGTGAGCACGGCCACCTTCTCGGTAAGGGCCAGCCGCACGGCCTCTGCCTGCTCGGGCGCCAGGGTGCTGCCCGTCTTCTTGTGCAGCCATTCGAACGCGGCCACCCAATCGACAGAGCTGAATGCTGGCAGCCGCTCCAGGTTGCTTGGTGCGCGCAGCAGGCGAAGCAGTCCATTCGCCAGCGACACCTCGGCCCGGTAGAACGGCACGAGGTAGACGGCCCTGACATGGCCGATCTGGCCGATTTGGGCGCCAGCGGTTGGCAAGGTGGGAAGTGTGGGTAGAGTTGGCAGGGTGGGCAGGATCTCCGCGATGACCTCCCTGATAACACCCTCGTCGCGCACCAGCTCCTCCAGGCACGCCTCGGCAAGCGCCCCCTCCACGCCCAGGATCTCCGTCGCTTTGGCGATCAACTCCTCTTGTGGCAAGTAGCAATGTCCGTCTTCGCTCGCTTCCGAGAGGGTAAACTGCAACCCCGCCTTCACGCGCTGGGGGCTGTCGTGGGGGATGCCCATGCTCTGCGCGATCTTATCGGCCGTCTTGAAACCGATGCCCCAGACGTCACCGGCCAGGCGATACGGTTCGTTCTTGACAATGGAGATGGCGGCGTCCTTGTAGGTCTTGTAGATGCGTACGGCGAGGGAGGTCGAGACACCCACCCCCTGCAAGAAGAGCATCACCTCCTTGATGGCCTTTTGCTCTTCCCATGCCGTGCCGATCATGGCCGTGCGCTTGGGGCCGAGGCCCGCCACCTCGATTAGACGCTTCGGCTCCTCCTCGATGACGCGCAGGGTGTCGATGTCAAAGTGGGCCACAATGCGCTCGGCCATCCTGGGGCCAATACCCTTTATGAGACCGGAGCCCAGGTAGCGGCGGATACCCTGAATTGTGGCGGGCAGGACGGTAGTGTAGGTGTGGACTTCGAATTGGCGGCCATACTGGGGGTGGCTCTTCCACAGGCCCTGCATACGCAAGCTCTCGCCCGGCTGGGCACCCAGCAAGCTGCCGACGACGGTCAACAGGTCACTGTTACTGGCACTGCCCCGAGCGGTGGCGACGCGGGCAATGGTGTAGCCTGTTTCCTCGTTGGCATAGGTAATGCGCTCCAGGACCGCCTCGAGCGTGGTCAGGGGCACACCTACCGCGTTGCTGCCGCCTGTGCTGACCGTGTTGCTCATACTCCTCATGTTCCCTTCGTTTCCCATAAGGCCATTCTCAGTCGGGCTCCGCTGAAATTGGGTCGGTCATTGATTCCGGAGGCGATTTCGGAGGCTGCTGTTTTCTCTGTTGTCGTGCTACCTTCTTGCGCTCAAGTTCTTTGCTGCTCTCTTCGATGGACAGCACTTTGTCCGGTGCCGTTCTCCCGAACTGCTTGGAGTAGAGTTCCTCAATGAACTGGGGCAGAGGGGCTTTCCACGTTTCCTGATGCTGGTTCGCCAGCTTCCCGAAGTGTCGTGGATTGAGGCCCAACTCCCGGGCCATTTGAATTTGGGCATGGCTCAAGTGATACTTCTGTCGAGCGTCAATCCAAACCCGGAGTTTGTTCGGTATGTTCTGTTTCTTCATAGCTCATATACTCCAATAACCCCTATCCAGGGTTGGCCAGCCCTCGGGCGACAAAGCCCCTCCGCCACCGCCCTCCGCGCCAGAGGCGGAGGGGCTTTGTCGCCCGAGGAGGCAGGAGCAACCGTTGACCCGGCGAAGCCTCATCGGAGCTTATCCTGCGGAGAGGATTACAGCGCGCTGAGTCCTAACCCCCTGTCCTGGTCGCCTGTTGCGCCTGCTCTTCCGTAAGTTGTGCTGGTCGGATTGCAAATATCTGCGGATATATTGCATTATAATACCCTACGCAGAAGATTGTTCGTTTCAGCAGCTACCACACCTATCACAAGCCAACGTTGTGTACGGCAACATGTTAGGGTTACATCATATGGCTAGTGTGAGTGCTGGTGCTTGGTAGATGAAGCCCACCAGGCCGTTGGGCACTACTTCCAGGTGCAAATGGGTCGTGGCGTGACCCAACGGGCGTGGCCAGGCGTGGTGAGGCGATGGGGATGGGTACTATGGACGCTATCTATCATCTGAAAGTAACCCTAGATGGTATCTACCCGGCAATCTGGCGGCGCCTGGCGGTAGCAGGCTCAACCGGGTTGGTAGATCTTCACGAGATTCTGTAGATCACACTTGGCTGGGAGGACTACCACCTGCATCAATTCGAAGTCCATTTATATGAGGACTTCGGTATGGGCGATCTGGTGCTGGGACAGGCACCGCAGGACGCGACTCTAGACGCGATGGCCGGTCGTGAAGGTGTCCGCCTGCGTTACATCTATGACCTGGGAGATTACTGGACCCACACGATTGTCGTCGAGCGGATAGGTCGCCCGGCGCCAGGCACGACTTATCCCCGTTGCCTGGCTGGAGCGCCCTCTGGTCCACCGTAAGATTGCGGTGGACCAGAGGGCTATATGGCGTTGCTAGCTCGCCGTCGCCCTCATAAGCGTACAAGTACAATTACAGGGACAACTCCTCAGTGGCGTCGAACGAAAACGAGTGCGCGGCGAGGTTTTGACCCGGATGCCTTCGACCGTGATATGCTTAATCAGGCGTTATACGCATGGAAGGTGGGGAATGTGGAGCGGGTAGCGGCAGCAGGCCAGGCGATTCCCGGCGAAGAGATGCTGTCTCCTACATCTTCGATAAATATACCTGTGATCCCTGTGCCCACTGTGGTTCAACCCAACCGCTGCTACCAACTTCATATTGCACTGATCGGGATTGAGCCACAGATTTGGCGGCGTCTGGAAGTGCCTGGCAACGTGACACTGGTGCGACTGCATCGAATGGTCCAGGCCGCCCTCGGATGGGAAGCGATCGAGTTGCACAGGTTTGTTGTCGGCGGGGTAGAGTACGGTCCGCCAGGGCTGGGCCTGGGGATGCGCAGCAGTCGTGCGGTGCGGTTATAGCAAGTGGCGAGTGCGCCCACGGTCACGACCACGACCAGGACCACGGCGAGGGCCGCTAATGTACGTTTCGAGTATTGGTATGATATGGAACCTGGCTGGGGGCACGTAATCGTGGTAGAGGCGATCAGCGAGGGTGAGGGTAAGAAGCCAACACAACCAAAGGTCCTGGCTGGTGCGCGAGCGGCACCTTCCGCAGACTGCGAGGGCGTGGCCGATTATGTGGAGTTGCTAACAGCCATGGATAAGCCACGGCATCAGCGGCATCGCGAGGCTCAGGAGTGGGTCTATTGGGGCTACGACCCGGAGGAGTGCGACCTGAAGGCCCTCAACCGGGCGCTTGACCGGGCACAACAAGCACATAGATGACATAAATGACACAGAGAACACAGAGGACACCGAGCACGTTGAAGTGTGCAGGGCGGGGCGGATCCCACTTCTGAGTTTAGCTGTAGTTTAGCAGAACTATGTGACAGTACCAAAAAGCCGGGGGTATTGCAGCGGGACAGGTCCTCTTCTGATGCCCAGGCTGTGTCGGAATCCGCCAGCGAGTGCCGCTGTCGGGGAGAGCGACTCTGTTACTGGGCTCATACCTCCGGCTTTTCAGTGCTGTCCAATTCACCCGCTCTATCAACCACATCTATCCATCTATCGTATGGGGTTACTCTGTTCTACGAATTGTTTTCTGATGCCTAAGGCACGTATTTCCGCCACCATGTGTACAGCGGGTGGCTTGCCTTTGGCTCATAAGGTGCGCCTGAATGAAGATCCTCCAATGCCCTCCCGATCTCATCGTCACTTGCACCTGTCATTTCCGCCCAGTACTTTACTACACTCAGAGTTGAGATTAGTTCGATATGAGGGACAACTCTACCAAACAAAGAGAGCGCCTTCTTATCATCAGTCGCAATGGCCCAATTTCGATACACCGCAATCGCTCCTGTCACGGCCTCCCCATCATCTAGACTAACGGCGAAATTCACGACTATGTTCTGCTCTTCCTCCTTGTCGGCTGCTACTTTGGTCAACAGCCCTGCGTCAACCAGACTTTTCAGATCGAACCGCAGCACTTCGCTGTCGTATACATAGTCGGCCACCATTACGGGCTTTGTCAAACACCGCAAAATATCCTCGATCCTTCCCGTGCAGGATAGAGTTATGAGACAACAAGCGTCCAGAATGATAGCATCATGAGAGGCAGCAAGTAGATCAGGCAATGGGCTGTGGGGCTGTGGGGCTGTGCCTCTAAACCAGCACGGATTCTGTCAAATCGGAGTCTATGGTTGCGCTGTCCATCTCGGCACCAACTGTTTCAAGCCTGAGTTTATGAGCCAGGCGACGTGCATCCAGTCGATCTACTCGCAGGAAATGTGCGAACTGACCCTCCGATATCAGCCCGTTCTCCAGAGCTATCAATGCAAGGTACTGATAGCTCTTTGGTAATAACTCATGCCCTTCCGGCAGTGGGTCCAGACCAAGCTGCTGTTGTGCTTCCCGCACCTTGAATCCACGTGCTTGCAATATGTCCCAGGTGCCGGTGCGAAGCAACTTCAATTCTTCAAGCCACAATACAATTGCCTGAACAGAGACCCCGTAGTAATTGGCAAGCCTGCACAAGTCCAGCACCGTTATTTTGTCCTTGGTTCGCTTAGTGTCGTTGAAGCGCATCGTCAGGCCATTCGCAGGCATGAGAAAGTTGAGGCTGAAGGCATCCGCGAATTGTTCGCTCTCAGGCTTCCGCTGATAGCCATCCTCTAATAAAACCTCGGGCTTGAATCGATGAACCAAAAAGTGCCCATAGGCATGAGCCAGGGACAAGCGGCGGCGTTCTTCGGGATGCCCGCTGTTGATCGCTATGCAACCTCCCAGCTTATGGTCGTAATGATATATCTCTGAGAAACGGCGTGGCAGGTCCATAAAGAAAATGCGCAGCCCAACTTCCTGCTCAAGTACATCGCGCATAATAGGGTCGGTAGGGATGGGACCGTCTCCCAGGTCAAGACGGTTGCGTTCTTGAATGGCCACCATCTCCGCAGCATTGTCAGGGCGCAACCCTGCAATCTGATATTCGGACGGATACTTGCGTACCATAGGCGATTTTGTGATCTCCTCCAGTTCCAGATAGTCTCGGCACAGCTCTTCGAAATCGTTGATGTAAGAAGCGATTTTCCCCTCATCTTCTTCTGTCAGGTGTGAAGGTCCACGAAACTGCACCTGGAACGACTCGATCTGGGGACGTGGCCGCACAAAATCGCTGACCTGACGGCCGTAAACACGAGCTAACCTGATTAACTCTCCAGCTTTGATGCGCCGCTCACCCTTCTCAATCGCCACCAGAGTAGTGCGCGCAAATTCCACTAACCGGGCTGCTGCTTCCTGTGTCAGGCCACGTTTCTTGCGTGCTGCTTGAAGCTCCATGCCCAAATCCCTCAAATCTATTGTATCCAGGATGTTATAGTCCATATTGCCTCCATCTATCGGCGAGCAGCCACATGCGCCGCGCTCAAATCCTGGTAGGCTAGCACGGCTGGATTGCTTTGGCGCTGGAGAAATTCCCACTCCGAAATGTGCCTCTGGTAGAGTCCGATTATCTGTCTCTGAATCGAAGGTAGATCGGATCCGAACCATGTCGCTAGAGAATTCGCCAAATCAGGAAGCGTATCAGGGTATTCTAGAGTCAGGCGATTCCAGATATCTCGCTCGTTCCCTTCTTCCAGCAAGCCTCGCATTGTCTCGACTTGCTGGCTCATCGCCCAGTAATGTCTGTTGCCTGGAATATCCCCTTGTACCGGGTAGCTGTCATATTGGGTTTCATCGCCGACCCCGGCAGCTGTAAGGGCTAGATGCCTCAAGAGGCAAGAAGAGCAGCGCCCACACTGCAAACGCTGTCCAAGCTTTCGTTGCTGGCGATCGCAACTTACCGTCAGCGGAATGGCCGCACGGATCGCTTCTGGCACCCAATGGAAGATTTCACACATTTGCGCTTTGGTACTAAACACGAAGGGATCTCGAATCGCAAAAGGTGATCCTATTACCTGTGAGATAAGGTTGCTCACCATGATAAGAGATATAGGGTGAACGGAGCATGCGTGGTCCAAACCTAGTTCGGACCCGCTGAAGTTGAGGTTTATGGCCCCTATGCCGTTCTCACATACGAACAATTCTGACCTACCCTCCAAAAGGGCACAAACCGAACCAAGGGCCAGAAAGACAAAGCCGCGAGATCTGCTAATCTTGTTCAGATCCCGGATCTTATAGGCCCCTCTGTAGAGAAGATGAAGAGGCACACGCTTCAGGTTAAACCTATCCCCCAGATTAGCACTGACCACAGACGCGATTTTCGCCTGTCTTCCCAGTACAGAATTGTCCCCGCCCGTTCCAAGGAGCATGAAACGAGCTTCAGGTTGTTCGAACGCCCTGTTACAGATTCCTGCCAGCGAATCGAGGCCCCCGCTCCACAGTATCACCTCATTAACTGCAGTTCTTCCAAAAAGGAGCCGCGGCTGCAATTCCGCAGACCTTCCGTATCTCTCGCGTTGGACGAAATAGAACGACCAGATATCCTCTGTGTACCAATAGAGGATGTCGCGTAAGTGCTCAATGATATATGGTTGGTTATAGTAGTCCGGGTCACGTACTGGCAGGATGATCTCTATACCACACCGTATTTCACCATGCCGGACAGTCAGACGGTCGGCAGCGAAGACGGCGGCGGCTATATCAATCAGGTCCGCGAGCCGGGACGGCAGGTATGCAGAACACCTATCAATGAACTGACTATCGTTGGCAGCCAGGCTGACAGAATGCTTATCGCCGGTTCTATGAACGGTGACATCTACCCGGTTTTGCTTCTCGGTAATACTATGGAAGAGGTACGTGTAGTCGATGTTTTGCATGATTTCCCTTGTGACTTCTCTCTAATTCTCTTGCTCTGTGCAGCCCAATCGATCGTGTTGTTGAATAATTGGCCTGCGGGCAACTGCTTCAGGTGATTGGATATCTCGAGCAATACAATAACAGAGTCATCGCCGTAATACTTGAGGGTGGATATAATGGACCGCAAGAGGTTGTCCGCGACTAGTTCTACAGGAATCCCGTCCAAAAGCTGCTTGCAAGGCTTTTGATAGGGTCCAGGCCCATCGTGTATTTTGTCGAAGTCGGGCATAACATCTCTCTCTACTACGCAGAAACCATTGTGCTCCTACTATAACCCATATCTTTGACATTGTCAATACTTAGATGATAAACTACTAACATAATGTCAAGATCCGCTTGCCATTGTAGAAACTGCCGGATGTTTTCGTTCCTTGCCGCATCTCTGCGACGCTGATGCAAGCCCAAAAAACGTCTCGAACAACACTCATTGCTTAACCGACCAAGTTGGGGCAGGGAATCGCGACAAGGCTTTTATGCCTTCTATGAAGCGTCCAGGTTTGCGCATCAGCTCTGCATTTCCTGCTATCCAGGAATTCGTACGTCCTTTACCATTTACTTCGAACGCCTCTGATAAGCTAGATGCAGCAGATCCGCCGCTTTGCGCTTGGCCTCTTCTGGCCGGCGGTCGTAGCGAGCGGTGGTCTGCACGCTGGCATGGCCAGCCATCCTGGCAACCGTGGAGATGTCAGCGCCTTTGTCGAGCAGGTTGCTTACGAAGGTTGTGTTGCAAGAACCGAAGCCAAACCGGACGAGGACATGCTGATAGGGAGAAGGAGGTAAGGGGTTAGGCAGCTAGTCCGAATGCTGTGGATACGAACCGAACCTGGCTCCTGATATCACCGTTGGTTGTTCCCCTTACCTGCCCTTTGCGAAGTTGGTGCATTGCCTCGTAGCCCTGCAGTGTTCGACAAGCCGTATCGAAGGACCAGAAACCCAGGAATGGGTTTGTACGCCGTTTGATAAAGCGATGATCTTGCTCGACTTGATTGTTCAAATACTTGATGGGCCTCAGTTCACACTCGGGCGGTAAGGTCCCCTTCTTCTTGAGTTTGCCTATGGCACTTGGGTAGGCTTGGTTCTTGTCGATGTTGATGACGCGAGGAGGTACAGTATGCCTAGCACGCAGCGCTTTGCGCAAGAATCGCTTGGCTGAGGTCGCGTTCCGGGTAGGACTGAGCATGAACTCTACTGTTGCACCTGTCGAGTCCACTGCTCTATATAGGTACATCCACTCTCCTTTAACCTTGACGTAAGTCTCATCTACTCGCCAGGAGTCGTTGGTCGGCTTGAGCCTGGCACGGCACTTCTTTTCGAGGAGTGGAGCATGGCAGGCCCGCCAACCCCAGCGGTATATAGTGGTATGGTCGACGCAAAGCCCTCGTTCAACCATCATTTCTTCCAGGTCTCGGTAACTTCGGTAACTGAGGGAGTACCTCAAATACCACCGCAAGCAAAGCAGGATGATTTCGGGCTCAAAGTGGCGATACTTGAAGAGTTTGGGGGGGCTCATTCTCCACTTTAGCAAACTGTTCCAGTTGTTGCAACACTACCCTCGTCAGCTTTCATAGGGGGTTGGCGAGCCGTCGTTGTAGTACTAATCATTGACACGAATGAACTTGCTGCCCCTCTTGTTCCAATGTCTTGGCGGCGGGCAGGGCAGTCTTGCCCTATTCACTACAATAGGGTAGAATAGCGCAGTAGGCACGATCTGCTGTCTATTAACGCAGCCCTTGCCGGGAAAGACCGATATGAAAAGAGCTATTGGTCACACCTGTGGCATGGGCCATTCCAAAAGCTATAAGGGGGAGACGCCCTAATGAAGAAGCTATATACTACTATATTGTTGGTTGGCGCGCTGTTTGTCCTATCTCTGAACAGCATCCAAGCTTCGGGCAACTCGATCAAGGTGAATATCCCTGAGTTGAACGGCTCAGGCGATAATGCAATAGCCACCCTGACCGCCATCGGTGATAACGATGTCCGGGTGGTCATTGAGATGCAGGGTGCCATGTCGATGGAGCACAACCACCCCGTGCATATCCATAAAGGCACTTGTGCCAACCTTGACCCCAAGCCTGCTTACCCATTGAACCCAGTCACCGAAGGCAAATCCGACACTACGGTTATGGTTTCGCTACAGGAATTGCTGTCAGGTAGTTACGCAATCAATCTCCACGAGTCGCCTGAAGAAATCACTACGTATGTAGCCTGCGGTGAGATCAAAGCCATGACGGTGGGCGCGGGTGGCACCATGGTCGGTATGCCGAAGACCGGTCATGCCGAGTTGGTTATGATAACCGGTGGCCTGCTGCTCGTTGCTTTGCTGCTGATGCTCACAGGGCTAACGGTCCGCAGGCGGCGCGCCTAAAGCAGTTGACTACAATTTACTCGTGTAGAACCAAGGCTTTGCCCCTCGTTGTCCCGTGCAGCCGCGCAGGATACGTCGGTGGCATGTAAAGTGAACATTCGGATTGGGGTAAGGCGAGCCAATAATCTAGACGCAAAGCAACCATAATGGTTGCTTTGCGTTTCTGAGTTTAGAAAGCCTAGTGCAGGATCAGTGAGCGTAGTAGAGAAAGATGGGGTGCAGGGGCTGGGGCGGCCAGCGGCAGCCCTTCGGGTGCGCATCTACCGGTCGAAAGATATACCCAATCGTAACCAAACCACACATCGAACCGTAACGTGCGGGTGCTACACTGGATGTGAAGGCTGCACACACAGGCCTGCAAGCGGATCCAGGGAACAGATGGGCTGGGCAGGTGGGCGGGGCGGCTGAAAAGGAGAAAGGGGAAGCGCAAAATGATGAATGGATTTGGAACAATGGGCGCGTTGGGTGGGTGGTGGATGCTCATGGGCGTTATTGCAGGGCTCGCCATACTGGCGCTGCTCGTCTGGGGAGTGTTTTCACTCGTTGGGACGGCACAACACCAAAGCCGAACCGAAGATACCGCGCTCGATATCTTGAAGAAGCGCTACGCCGCAGGGGAAATCAGCCAGGCCGAATTCGAACTGGCAAAGAAGGGTTTGGCTTGACATGATCTGAGGCCTGGCCTCAGGCACCGGAGGCGATAAAGGCATAAACCTCGGCACGCAGCAATAGTGGCAACAACGGTAATAATCAAGCCGCTAAAGAGCTTGGATAATCAACGAGAAAGGCTAAGGTAATAAACAAATGACGGTAATTAAGAAGTATGGGCTACTGACAGCGGGCATCCTGTTCCTGGTAGGTGCTCTGATCGTGGGCGCCACAGCTCTGCGTGCTATGGCTCAGGCTAACCAGGGCAACGGCATTGGCAATAATAATAGCAATAGCAATAGCTATAGTAATGCCAACAGCAACACCGGCACCGGCACCAGTGTCTATGGTTATGGTTACGGCGGCATGATGGGTGGCGGCATGATGGGTGGCGGAAACATGGGCAGGGGCTCAGGCACCGGCGGCATGATGGGCGGCAGTAACGGCACGCAGACGGATCCTAATGCCAAGCGCCTGAGCGGCGATCAGGTCCGAAAGGCCGTCACTGACTACGTCGACGGCTACTACAAGGGCCAGAGCCTCACTATCGCTGAAATCATGGAGTTCCAAAACAACTTCTACGCTCAGATCAAGGAGCAGTCAACGGGCATCAACGCCTTCGAATTGCTGATCGACCCCTATAGCGGCAACGTGTGGCCCGAGTACGGTCCAAACATGATGTGGAACACTAAGTACGGGCAAATGGGCGCGGGCACCAGCGGAATGATAGGCCGGGGCATGATGGGGGGCTACACCCAGGCCGATCAACCCACAGCAGATATGCCGGTGAAGCCGGAGCAAGCGGTACAGGACGCTCAGCAATACCTGCGGGCCCAGGGCGGCACGCTGACATTGGAGAGCCAGCATGACACCTTCTACGGGTACTACACCATTCACACACTAAAGGATGGGAAGACCGAAGGCATGTTGAGTGTGAACGGCTACACCGGGCAGGTATGGTACCATACCTGGCACGGCGCTTTCATTGGCATGGTGGGTGGAGGCGAATAGCAGCGCCTGGCGCCGCACAGCACCTCTTACGAGAGGGGACCAAGGGACAGTGGGGTAGAGAGGGTAAGGAACCGGGAATGCAACCCGCCGTCCTCCTCTCTACTCTACTCCACAACTTCTCCTCGACGGCGCTCTGGGTGAGTACAAGGACGAGGCTGAGGGGTGGACATCCCCAAGCTATGAATGCTAACTTCATGGCCGAGAAGCCTCGACGAGACTCTCAGCAACCGCTCAGCCAGGTTTCATACGGATCTGTTGCAACAACTGAGCAGGTCTGATAAAGTGGGGTTTACTGTCCATAGCTGTTAGCAATTGGAGCCCCTCGTATGCCGACCCAGCCGACCCAGCCGACCCAGCACCAACCCAAGCTCTTCAAATACCGGCACTACCAGGCTGAGATCATATTGCTGTGCCTGCGATGGTATCTTCGCTACTCCTTGAGTTATCGTGATCTGGAAGAGATCATGGTAGAGCGAGGCCTCTCAGTTGACCACACCACGATCTATCGCTGGGTTCAACACTATGCCCCCATCTTGGAGAGAAAATGCAGGGCGAAGTTGAGGGCCACCAACGACTCCTGGCGCGTAGACGAGACCTATATCACCCAGAGGGTACCCGGTCAAAGGTGCCTGGATGTACCTGTATCGAGCAGTCGACTCGACTGGCGACACAGTAGAGTTCATGCTCAGCCCCAATCGTGACGGACAGGCTGCTAAGCGCTTCTTCCGCAAAGCTCTCCGGGCCGGGCACACGGTATCTCCACGTGTCATAAACGTCGACAAGAATCCAGCCTACCCTAAAGCCGTGGGCAAGCTCAAGAAGAAAGGCACCCTCAACCTCGATTGCGAGTTGCGGCCAATAAAGTACCTCAATAACTTAAGAGTTCGCTCCGCTCATGCAGGACCACCGCTTTATCAAGCGCAGGGTGAACCCAGGCATGGGGTTTGGGTCATTTGACACAGCATGGAGGACACTGCAAGGGTACGAAGCAACCAACCAGCTAAGGAAAGCTCAAGTTCAGGGAACAAAGAGAGGGGACATTAGAAGCCAGGTTCGGTTCATAGCCACTGCTTTCGGCCTGGCTGCATAGACTCTGTTCCGACGTTATATCAACACGCCTTTGTTCCGAGTCGTCAAAGTTGTTGCAACACAGCCGTTTCGAGTATTGGTACGATATCGAACCCGGTTGGGGGCACGTAATCGTGGTAGAGGCGATCAGCGAGGGTGAGGGTAAGAAGCCAACACGACCAAAGGTCCTGGCTGGTGCGCGAGCGGCACCTTCCGCAGACTGCGAGGGAGTGGCCGATTATGTGGAGTTGCTAACAGCCATGGATAAGCCACGGCATCAGCGGCATCGCGAGGCTCAGGAGTGGGTCTATTGGGGCTACGACCCGGAGGAGTGCGACCTGCAGGCGCTGAACCGGGCGCTTGATCGAGCACACGGAGGACACGGAGGACACAGAGGATACCGCGAACGTTGAAGTGTGCAGCGCGGCTCGCAATCTTGAGTTTAGCCATGGTCCAGTACCATCTTGTTATGCCTCGTCCTTGCCTGCTGGCTTCGAAGTAGAGTTGTGCCTCATAGAGGTCGTGCCGGGCCGGTTGCCTGGATGAGGCTTACTTGTGTCGGGGGCGATAGGAGAGATGCAACAGTTCTGACGCTTTGCGTTTGGCCTCTTCGGGTCGGCGGTCATATCGCGCAGTGGTCTGCACGTTCGCGTGACCGGCCATTTTAGCGACAGTCGAGATATCAGCGCCTTTGTCCAGTAGGTTGCTCACGAAGGTACGCCGGAGGTCATGGGGACTTGCCTGGGTGATGCCAACCTCACCGGCACGCTTGCCCAGCACGTTGTACATCGCCTGAGTGGTAAGTCTGCGTTTCGTTGCCTTACCACCCTTGTTGACAGGCCAAAATAGAGGGCCGCTGGAAGTACCGCGCGCTTCTAGCCAATCGAGCAGAGCGGCTTCTGCGCCCTCGATCAGGTGAACTATGCGCTCCTTGCGCCCTTTCCCTCTGACTACTAACTGCTTGCTCTCAGCCTGGTAGTCGGCAAGGTCCAGGACAACCACTTCGGCACGCCGCAACCCGGCCGAGTACATCAGTCCAATGATGGCCGCATCCCTCGGCCCGGCGGAGCTGGGATCCCGTTGACAAGTCTCCATCAGTGCGTCAAGCTGCCCGGAAGGAAGCTCCCGGCCCGCAGGTACAGTCTCACCGCGTATACTCCCCAGGTCCGTTGCCCGTCTGTACTCCTCGGCACCTACCTGACCTAGCCGCCAGGCTTCCTTTAGCACTCCGCGGAGTGCGCACAACATCTTGTTCGCAGTGGCCGGGGCGTACAACTCTGCTAGTATCGCTCTCACGGCTGATGTGTGCTGGTATCTGAGACCACTCCAATCGAGTGTCTGCATGTTACATCTATAGGAAGTGAGCAATCCGGCGATGACGTCCAG
>JBBRDO010000114.1:0-14349 GCA_038203825.1 Chloroflexia bacterium
ACTAGCGTCATTTCGCTTATTCTCATATTGCTTGATAATGAGTTAGCGCTTAGTTCGCGCTCTCCTTTAGCACAGACTCTGCTATCTGCCGGAGGGTTCCTGGCTGGACCAGCTCAGGTGATGCTGGAATACCTTTATCTAATAGAGCATCCTTCAACCGGGTGAGGAGATCCTGCGCTCGGACCCTGGTCTGCTTTTCGCTCGCGGGATGAGCAATTATCACCGAGAGAACGCCCCGGCTCCATTCGCCTTCATCCTCGTTTGCGCGGGCCATTGCGATATTCAGCAGCGTATCAAGGACCAATGGCCAGGCTTGAATCTCTACCGATGTTGCGAGGGCATTTTGCAAGTAAGACCGGGACATGCGCTCGTCGCCCGCCGCTAGAGCCATCCTGCCTAAAATATTGAGCGCGGAGGCGCTGCCTCGACGGTACTCGATTTCGCGGCAGAGGGCCAGGGCTTCCTGCAGTAGGCGGTCTGCCAGAGGATAATCACCCTCCACGAACGCAAGATAGCCTAACTGCAGGAGCGGCGTGGAAGCATGCTGACGATCCCCCAAATCCTGAAAGGCAGTCAGGCTCTCCTGGAGGAGTGAATGCGCTTCCGCGTACTCAAGAGTATGGAGCGCTATGCTGCCCATCTGGTGAAGGGCACTGGCGCGGCCCCAGCGATGAGCAAGCTCTTGTGATAGACCAAGCATTTCCCTGCAAAATAGACGGGCTTCGCCGTACTCACCTAGCGCAATTGACACGCTGGCCATATCATTCAGGCAGAATATCATGGCTCGGCGGTCGTCCGCCTGTCTGGAAATAGCGAGACTCTCACGGTGCATACTTTGGGCGTCGCTATATTCACCCAGCAGGTACGCGACGTTGCCCAGGTCACTGAGCGAGTAGGCAATCCCCCAGCGGTCACCAACTTCCCTAAACAGGAAAAGACTTTCCTCAAGATATTCCCTAGCCTGCACGTACTCGCTCTGCAGACGGGCTACCATTCCAAGCATATTCAGCGAAAACGCAAGCTCCCCAGGCGCCTCTAAACCGGAAAGCAAGGTAACGCTCCAGGTAAGGAGATCGCGGGCCACCGTGACGCGAGCCATACGCGTCCCCATAGCTCCACGTGCCGCCAGCACTTTTCCGAGGAGAATAGCTCGTTCTCTGCTTAATGGCACTTTCATGTTGGCGCCGGAACTCAATGCTGAGACTGCTTGCCCGAAAGTTGCATCGGCCTCCTGGTAAGAACCGCGAATTTCGTAGAAGAACCACAGGCCGTCCACGAGTTCGTCGATTTCCTCTATCTTCTCGCGCTCAATACTCCAGCGCCATGCCTCTCGCACGTTCTCAATCTCGTCGCTGATTTCTACAATAGCGGAGTGCTGGCCTTCACCGCGCAAATGCTCCTCCCGCTGCTGAACAAAACGAGCGTAATAGCCGGCGTGGCGATCTTGCGTCTCGTCGCTTGCACCGGGCACCTCCTGGAGCTTGGCCTGGGTGTACTGGCGGAGAAGGTCGTGGACCTCATACCGCCCCAAAGGGTTCCGTCGGAGGAACGACTTGGCAACGAGCGCCGAGAGAAGTGGAAGAGTGGCTCCTGCCACCTGCTCGGCCGCTTCCCGGCGGAACCCTCCTCGAAAGACGGACAGCCTCATGGAAAGCCCGCGCTCTTCCTGCAAGAGAAGGTCCCATGAGTGGTCGAAGACGGCTCGCATGCTGTGCTGTCGCCTGGGCACATCTCGGAGGCGGGTCGCGAGGAAATCGACGCTTGCTGCAATCTCGCCAGCGATCTCAGCGCTCGAAAGCACAGGCGACCAGGCAGCGGCCAGTTCAATTGCAAGTGGAAGTCCGCCCACCAGCTTGCAGATACGTGCGATGGCGGGCCAATCCGTGACGTCCGGTACAAAACTCGTATTGCTCCGGCGAGCACTCTGTAGGAAGAGTTGTATCGCGGCATAGCTCTCAATATCACCCACATCGAGTTTCTGCTCGTTGGGGAAAGGCAAGCCCTCAATTGACAGGACCCATTCCCCCTGCAGATTCAACCGCGCGCGCGACGTGGCCAGCACTTTCACGCCGGGTGCACGCTGAAGTAGCTCGGCAAGTAGTTCGACCGTGTTGAGAAGATGCTCGAAATTGTCGAGCACCAGGAGCATCTCTTTATCGCGCAGCTCGGCGAGCAATTGAGTTCGCTCGTCTTTCTGGCCCGCGAACGAGAAGCCCAGGGCAGCCGCGATTGCGGAAAGAAGGAGATCGCTCGATTGCACTGGTGCGAGCGAAACAAAGTATACACCATCGGAAAATGCTCCAAGTTGCTCAGTTGCGGCCTGTAGGGCGATACGGGTCTTGCCGCTACCGCCCACCCCAGCCAGAGTGATCAAGCGACACTCAGGTTGCTCAAGGAGGCGTGCCAGTTCCAGCAGCTCGCTCTCCCTGCCTATGAAGGGGGTTGGTTGGGGTGGAAGATTATGAGGGCGGGCCGAGGGTAGAGCCAACTGCTCGCGCGCTATTGGCGCATCACCTCCTGCTTGCAGGATGAGTTCGTGAAGGGCCGTGGTGGCCTCTGAAGGCTCGACCCCCAGCCCTTCCTGGAGAAGGCGCTTACAGGTCTCGTACTGGGCTAGCGCAGCTGAGCGCTCCCCGCGCAATACGAGCACACGCATAACCTGGCAGTGGGCCTCTTCGCGCCAGGGATCGATCTCGATCTGTCGCCAGGAGTAGCGATATGCCTCGTCGTATGCCCCACGCCGTTCGTGATATGCCGTTAATTGATAAAGGGCCTGCAGCACGCGTCCCTGCAACACTTCTCGTTGGAGAAGCACCCATTCCTCAAAGGTCACGCTTTCCTGGACGAACAGTCCTTCCAGAAAAGCGCCCCGGTATAGTTTGACGGCTTGGGTGAGCCGTTGTGCGCAAGGGGTGCACAGTTCAGGGCGGCGGTGGACATGGCGGCTGCAAGCATCAAGGAGGGCGGTGAAGAGGGCGACGTCAAGCCAGTAATCCGCGTCGGGGTTGAACTGGATCGTCTCTCGGGAAACAAGCAGGAAAGGCCGGTCGGATCCGGTGTCCTTGATTGTGCGCCTCAGGTTGGATAGAGCCTGACGCAGGTTAGTTCGAGCCGTCGCCTCATCCTGCTCGGGCCACAACAGCCCTGTAAGGGTGTCCCGACTGTGCGAACGCTCAGCATTACCGGCCAGGTATGCAAGCAAGGCCCGCACTTTAGCGGACTCAAATCCCGTAGCGGGCTGCTCGTCCAGAACGACTTGGAGCGTACCCAGGAGCGACAACTTTAGACGAGCCATATCTTTATCCAAACTGCTCCCTGATGTGCGTCAGAGGTCACCGGGCACCGAGCATTCCCTTGTAGAGTATACCAAGTTATACCGCATTTTCCTTGCAACTCCCTTACGGTCTCCTTACGTTGGGTTGTTATGCTGTGCCCAAAGGTCTGCGGCGGTGTGACCGGGTATGGTCAGGAAAGCTGAACGAAGCCGTCACGAGCCAGGTAGGAACCAGATGATCGATGAGCAACGCCACTACCTATCATACCTTTTGCGCCTTTGGCAGGAGCGTGCAACATCGCCGGCCGTGTGGCGCGCTTCCCTGGAAAACTCGCGCACCGGGGAACTGGTCGGTTTCGCTGACACCATGCAGCTCTTTGCTTTTCTGCAGGAGCAAGTGGCTGATGGAACGGGCGATGGACGGCAGACGGACATAGGCAGTAGTCAGGAGACGGGCACTTTGCACGACGGCAAGGATGGAGTGGGTGCCCGCGAGGCTACGGGGCCAACGACTTAATAAGCAGGCGTTTACCCCAGTTTCCTGCATGTAACTGGGACTCGATTTGAGGTCGACCTCGGCCTCTACAAGAAGTAACAATCAAAAGGAGACAAGGAAATGACTACCGTTGTAGAAAAACCCACGATTAACGAGGCCAGACTGAATGCCGTAATCGGCCAGGTGGTAAGCGATTTCGGGGCAACCGCAAGCTCTGCGCTCATGGTGCTAGGCGACAAGCTTGGCCTTTACCGGGCGCTGGACGAGGCGGGTCCCACGACCTCAGAGGAACTGGCAAAGCGCACGGGAACTACCGAGCGCTACGTGCGCGACTGGCTGGTGAACCAGGCGGCGGGCGGCTATGTAGACTACGATGCGCAGACCGGGCGCTACACCCTCCCGCCCGAGAGCGCATTGGCCCTGGCGCGGGAAAACAACCCTTACTTCGTGGTCGGGGGCTTCGAGTTGTTCCTCTCGATGATAAGAGCCGAGCCGGAAATACTGGAAGCTTTCAAGACAGGCGGAGGCCTTGGCTGGGGCGAACATGACCACGGGCTGTTCGTCGGCACAGAGCGCTTCTTCAAGCCAGGCTACATCGGCAATCTGGTCGCTAGCTGGCTGCCCGCCCTGGATGGGGTCATGCCCAAGTTGGAGGCCGGTGGGAAGGTCGCTGACGTTGGCTGCGGGCACGGAGCTTCCACTATCATCATGGCGCAAGCATTCCCCAACTCTCGCTTCTGGGGCTTCGACAACCACGCTCCTTCGATAGAGCGCGCAAGGGAGGAAGCTGTCGAGGCAGGCGTAGCCGACCGTGTGACCTTCGAGGTGGCAAGCGCGCAGGACTACTCCACGCCGGAGGGAGGTTATGACCTTGTGGCCTTCTTTGATTGCCTGCACGACATGGGCGACCCCATCGCTGCGATAAGGCACACGGCCCAGGTTCTTGCTGCCGGTGGGACTGCCATGATCGTTGAGCCCATGGCCGGTGGAGATGTAGAGGAGAACCTCAACCCTGTGGGAAGGATATACTCGGCGGCCTCCGTGATGCTATGCACTCCTAACGCGGTGGCTACGGGCAATACTCACCTGGGCACTATCGCCACCGATAATGCGCTGCGCGACGTTGTGCAGAAGGGGGGCTTGTCCCGCTTCCGCCGCGCTACTGAGACACCGTTTAACCGTATATTCGAGGCACGGCTCTAATAGGCTTCACCAGCGATAGACGGCAGACGAACCGAGCACCCGTCCGCCGTCTATTGCCGATCTTCGGCGCACAGTGAGCCTGACTGCTTGACGCCGAAATGTTATGATGTGGCCAAACCCAGTTGGGCGCCTGCGAAAGGAGAAAGGGATGTCAACGGAATCAAAGTTACCCGCACGGATAGAGCGCATAATGGGCGAGCTTCCGGAAGGCGGGCGCGTACTGGACCCGTCCTCGTATCCTTTCGAGACAATCAGGCCCACCTGCGATGGTTTCATCGAACGAGAGGGCGTTCGCACGTATTATGCCGTCTGGGGAGAAACGGGGCCGGCGATTGTATTTGCGCCAATTTACCAGGTTGTGGACATGCGCTTGCTCAAGGCGACTGTGCCATACCTGGCACGTTACTTCAGGGTGGTCACGATCGATTTGCGCGGCAGCGGGCGCTCGGACAGGCCTACCGATCCCGGTGCATACAGCTTGGAGCACTATTACGCCGATATGCTTGCCGTGATCGACCACCTGCAACTTGACCGACTGGCCATTATCGGCGTTTCCGCTGCCGCGATGCTCGCCATACGCCTCGCGGCAGAGCAGCCCGAGCGAGTGTCACATCTGATAAGTTCCGGAGGCGAGTACTCATGGGATGCGTTCCAGGCCACACCCGAAGACGAGAAGTACCTGCTGCGCATGCACGAAGACTTTACTGGTCACCTCGACGAATTCTTCTCGCGGATGTTTCCTGAAGCTCACTCAACAAAGCAATACGAGGACGCGGTCCACTACGGGTGGTCCAGCACAGGCCCGACGCTGGCTCTTGCGTCAGTGGGGTGGGCAGGCAATCATTTCGGTGAACACGCTACGAGAGTGACATCTCCCACCCTCATAATTCACGGTACGGACGACCGGCACGTATCTTACGAGATGGGTCTCGAGCTTCACAGGCTGATACCACACTCGCAATTGTTGACTATAGAGGAGGGCGCGCATATCACACTCGCCCGCGATCCCGTTGTCTACAACCGTGCGGTACGCGATTTCGTAGGGGCGCCGCCAAAAGAACGCATCTGGCGGCGAGCAATGAGCCGCCCGCGCCGCGCTCTCTTTCTTTCGAGTCCGATCGGTTTAGGGCACGTACAGCGTGACGTGGCAATCGCGCGGGAGCTTCGCAAGCTGGAGCCTGACCTGGCGATTGATTGGTTCACAGTTAGCCCTGCGACCAGGTACCTGGAACAAGAAGGGGAGAAGGTTCACCCTATTACGCGCTATCTGGCTAACGAGAGCCGTCATTTCGAGCACGTGGCCGGAGAGCACGACTTATCAGCCTTCTACGGCCTGCGCACTATGGACGAGATCATGGTCAATAATTTCATGACCTTTTCAGACCTGATGGAAGCCGAGCACTTTGACCTGATAATTGGGGACGAAGCATGGGATGTTGATTACTATTATCACGAAAACCCCGAGCTCAAGCGACAGCCGTTCGTCTTTCTTACCGACTTCATTGGCTTGCTTCCTGTAGAAGTGGACGAGAGAGAGGCATTTTTGTGTGCTGACCGGAATGCGGACGACCTGGAACATGTGGGGCGGTTCCCATATATTCGTGATGCGGCGATCTTCATTGGGAACCCGGATGACGTCGTAGAGGACCGCTTTGGCCCCGGTTTGCCCATAATTCGCGAGTGGACCGACCAGAATTTCCGCTACAGCGGGTATACCCTTCCTTTTGACCCGGTAGCGCTTGCCGACCAGGAGGCCCTGCGTGCTAAACTCGGTTACAAGCAGGATGAGACGCTGGTTATAGCGGCAGTGGGAGGCACTTCGGTGGGCAGCCACCTGTTGCATAAGATCGCCTCGGCCTTCCCATTCATGAAGCGACAGGTGCCGAACTTGCACATGGTGCTTGTGACCGGCCCACGGCTTACGGGCGAGGCGTTCCCGGACCTCCCCGGCCTGGAAGTGAAGGCATACGTCCACAACCTGTATGAACACCTGGCCTGTTGCGATCTTGCGCTCGTGCAGGGCGGTCTCAGCACATGTATGGAGCTTGTAGCCAACAGGAAGCCTTTCCTAAACTTCCCACTGCAGAGGCACTTCGAGCAGCTTGTTCACGTGCAACGACGCTTGCGCAACTATGGGGCCGATTGCGCCATGAACTACGGCGATGTGACACCGGAGAGTTTAGCCGATAGGGCGCTCGAAGTCTTGCACAAGCCCGTGAATTACAGGGCAGTAGAGACCGACGGCGCCAGCCGGGCGGCGCGCATGATTGCTCACGTACTGAACGACCGCGCGGCTGTAAGGTGAGCAGGCAGGCGCAAGGTGGGGAGTGCCTGGGCACATGGATCTAGGGGCCAATATATCCAGCGGCTGCCTTTACGTCGTCGAAATATACGTCACCGGTCGCAGGGGCGACGTCTTCATAAACCAGACAGTAGATACTATTGGGGTTATAATTGGAACCTGGCGTAGTGTCCGTAATGGTGGCCTGCAACACGCCATTGAGGTAGGCCTTGCCCACCGGTTGCGCCACGGACCAATCGTAGGAGATCTCCAGCAGTTGCCAGGACCCGATGGGGATATTTGTAGCGAAGTCAGCGGTGGAAGTTGTACCGTCCTTCAGCAGCAGCGCCAGCTGCCAGGTGCCGTTGCTGTACTGTACGCGCAGCACCGAGTTTTGGCTGGCTTGATCCCGTAAGTGTAGCACCCGGAAGCTACCTGTTCCGGCCGCCGAGTTTATTTTGATACGCGCCTGAGCGGATAGTATACGAGAAGTGGGCACGGAGAAGTTCGCGTACCAATATGAGCCACTGCCGACTGCGTCGCCAACCCCATTGCTGAAGTGAGCGCCCCACAGGCCCGCATAGGACGCTGCGGTGATTACCTCTGCTTGCGAACCTGACGCGTTTCCCCGACCGCCGCTGGTCCAGGCCTTGAAACTTGCTGACTCTAGTCCATCACTGAATAATAGCTCCGGTGTGGGGCCGGCCGTGTCGCTGACTAATGGCGTATAAGTGGCAGCTCGCAAAGGCGTATTGGAGAGAGCAGGAGAAGATGTTTGGGTTGCCGTCGGTATAGCGGCGGGCATAAGAGTGGGAGTGAGTACCGCCGGAGTCGCTGATGTCGCCCCGGAGGTGTGAGTTGGCCCCGGCTTATTGGTAGGTAAAGGGGAAGGCGTTGTTGTGGCAAGACCGGGATCACCGTTGGGGTATTTGCGCTCGAACTGGAACCGGCCCAGGAGGGAGAGTTGCACGTCATAGGGTGGCTGGTTCTCCGAATGGTATTCGAAGACTGAACGCTCGAAGTACTGGACAATGTGCTCTTTGCCATCCAGCTGGCTACGTTCGCTAAAGGCGTCGGAGATAGGGTAGCCGTACTGGAGTGTGCCGCCATTGTTTATCCAGTAGTCGAGAAAGACTCCACGCACGTCTTTACCCGTCTGTGGGAAGACGGCGCCCCCCTCAGGTTTCATACCAGCAGGGAGCTTCTCAAGCGCCTGCACTCCATCGGGATATTTCTTTCGGAACTGTAGTCTTCCCAGCAGTGACATGAGCACGTCGTAAGGGGGCTGGTTCTCGGTATGGTGCTCGAACACCGCCCGTTCAAAGTACTGCACGGTATAGGTCTTCCGATCAATCTCCGAAACTTCGTGGAACTCGCTGCTGATTGGCAGTCCCTCCCGGAGGATACCACCATGCTCGTTCCAATAGGTGAGGAAGATGCCACAGACAGTTTTGTTTGTTTGAGCGAAGGTCTGGCACTGAGGCTGAGCATCAATCGTACTTGGGCCATCAGAGTGTGGGGCAGACAGGATGATATATGCAACTACCCCGATGATGCTAGTAAGCACCACAAGGAGCAGGCCAGAAAATATGTAAAAAGCGCGATCAGACATAATTATGCTCGGTTACTTTGCATAATCTCCCACCGGCGCAGGTAGGAGAGCCGGTGCACATATAGTAGATCGGAATGTCGTGACGGTCAAGGGGCCCCGGAGCTGGGGCACGTGCAAAGTTGAAACGGCAGGCAAACTGGAGTGAATCGCGCAATGGGCAGCGCGGGAGGTTGAATACTGCTTCAGACCGTGGAGCATGCCCTCCAAAGCTGTGGCCGAAATACGCGCAAAATGGAAATGAGAGCCAGCGAAGCTCTCATTTCGTGCGCAAGGTTGGAAGACCCTGTTGTATGGTGCCCGAACGTGCGATACGTCCGCGACATGGGCTTGACTGCTAGAACCGCAGCGACTGGATAGCTATTGCCAGGCCCAACACGGCCACTATGATGGCCGAAGCCATTGGCATGCGCGCCATAATTGTGCCTGTAAACTTGAAGCGCCCGGTGAAGTTGCGCTTGTTTATGAGGCCGCGACCATATACCGCCAGCAGGCCAAGCCCTGTCAAGACGGCTGCCAGACCCAGGCTAAAGGAGAGTATCCAAATGAGTCCGAGAGCTACGCGGTGATAGGCGATCGCCGCCAGCAGCACCACAAGGGCTGTGGGACACGGGATGATGCCACCAGTGATGCCGAGCGCCAGCAGGCCTTTCATGGACATTTTCTGCCCGTCGGCGGGGAGGTGGGTATGAGGCTTGCTGAAGGGGCCGTGGGAATGCGGAACGGCCAGATCGGCATGAACATGATCTGCGTGTGCAAGATCGTGCTCGTGGTCATGGTCGTGAGTATGCCCATGATCGTGGTCGTGAGTATGATTATGATCATGGCTGTGCTCGTGGGCATTGTCTGCTTGACTGGAAAGGACTGCAACGGTACGAGTGCTACGCCACGACCGCCAGCGCTGCAAGAACATTACCATGCCAAGGATCACGATTGACCCGCCGGACATCACTCCAATTATGGGATAGAGCTGGTCCGGCACGATAAAGTTGGCGGCGAACAACACCACCAAACCCAGAGCAAACACTCCCAGGGTGTGACTGATCGTGACCGTCAGACCGAGAATGGCGGCGTGCTTCGCTGTGCCCTTTGTGCCCACCAGGTAAGCGGCAACCACAGTCTTACCGTGGCCGGGCGAAAGGGCGTGGCCCGCTCCCCAGAAGAACGCGACCACCAGACCGAGGAGCAGCGCCCCCAGAGGCAGATTATCTTGCGATATGAGGGAAGCCACATCATCTATGCGCTGCTTGGCCCAGTCGACGGCGCCCTGCCCGTCCGGGGCTGTCTGCGCGATGGCACTATTTGGCGCGGCGACTGCTGTGCCCGGCGCAAACTTTACGCCGGCTTCCACCCTATCGAGCGGGCTGCTGACGGCGGTGGGGCTGTATTGTGTCAGAGCGTTGGTAACGTCTGTCTGTGGCACGTCCGATTGCTCGAACATCGTGCCGGTGGCCGGGACGGCGATTACTTCTTTCCAGCCCACACGATCGAGGAAATTTGTATCTTTATATACAAGGTCGCCTTTCGCCACCCCACCCAGCGGTGCGGTGTAATAAATCTCAAGCCGTGTGGTCGGCAATCCGCCACTGCCTGTCGGGAATGTGAGCACGGTTTTTTCTACATTCAGCATGAGTGGGTTGCCGTTCAGGGTGAGCGATAGGTTCCTCGATAGATCAGCCACTTTGCCGTTGATATAACCGGTGCGCTGATCGGCCGTGAGGTCGGTAGAGTGATCAGGTCGAATGTTGCCCAGTTCCTGGAAGGTGGGTATTTCGGCCATATCCAGCACAAAGCGGATGGCGACCTTGTCCTGTCCGATGGTAATGGCGCTGTACTGGTTGATGCTAAAGTTGCCCATCGGGTGGGCGCTGGCTTTTCTCGGCGCCAGGGTAAGCGACAGGACCAGTAAGACCAGCGCAACGAGGCTGAGTTTAGTAAATCGCTTCATCTTTAGTTCCTCACAAAATCCTGAGCTAACTTCATATACTGAATGCTGAAGAAGGGATTGATATTTAGCGCCTTCTGAACGTTTGCCTTCGCATAAACATGGTCGCCCAGCTTATCCTGGATCATGCCCAGATGGAAGTAGAACAGGGCGTTCAAAGTGCCCAGGCGCACGGCCTTTTGCTCAGCCTGCAATGCCTCCTGGTAGCGCCCCGCCTTGTAGTAAACCCAACCGAGCGCATCCATAGTGTGCACGTCCTGCCTCACGGCGGCGGCGCGCTCGGCGAGGGTCACGGCTTCCTTGAGGTCATTGTCGTTGCCGGCGTGGTCGGCAAGGAACGCCGACTTCTCCATGTCCACGTTTACGCCACCGGCCTGGAATACCTGGTAAATGTAGGTGACGAGGTCCAACTGCTTCTTTGCGTTGCCGGTGTCTCCCATGGCGTTATAGAGATCGCCTAGCGCAGTCAAGTACTGTGGCAGAGGCACGGCAGCAACGGACTGCCGGTACAGCTTCACTGCTTCATCATCGCTGCCCTGCGCCCACACCACCATAGCGAGCCCGGCTTGAGCGTGTAGATAATTGGGGTAATTGGATAATGCCTCGTTGTATGCCTGTGCGGCTTTGTCGAGCTGGTTACTGTTGAAATAGAGGTTACCAAGCTGCACACGGCACCATGCGGTGTTTTCCTGTGCCGGGGCGCCTGCGTTCACCGCCTGCTGCATGGCCTCGATTGCACCCGGAATATCGCCGTAAAGCTCGCGAGCATAGGAAACACGGGAATAAGAGCTGATGTCGGGGCGAAGGTCGACCATCTTCTGGAATGTCTGGACAGCCTGGTCGTAGCGGCCAAGCTCGATTTGAGCGTCGCCTATTACTCCGTAAGCGTAGGCAGACGCCGGCTGCAAAGCCTGTGCCTTCAGGCCCCAGTCAAGAGCGGTTACAAACTCGTGGCGCGAGAGATTCAGTTGTCCAAGTCCCGCCATTGCGTCATAGTAGTTGGGTCTGAGAGTGAGAGCCCTGGTAAGGGCGTCTTCAGCCTGGACGTAGAAATTGGGGTCGTTGGTTTCGCGGGCCTTCTGCTGGAAGGCGTAACCCAGGTTAACGAAAGCTTTGTAGTCGTCGGGGATCTGCTTGATTTGCTGCTGAGCCGTAGCGATAGTGCGGTCAGCAAGTCCGGCGTTCGTACCGGCACCGGCGGCCAGAATCGCGGAAGGGTCATTTATCATGGCGCCGGAGCTATTCACAGGTTGGCTGTTGGGGCGAAAGAGCGTTGCCGCTATTATGCTGCCACCGGCGAGCACCAGGGCAACCGCTATCATCAGCACCAGATTGTTCCCCAGACTCTTGCCCACTTTGCTCACCGTTCTGCTTCCTGCCGAGTTTTCGTAAGTTGCTTTCATCGTACTTTCTTCCCCTGGACGTGTAGTGTGCAATAGCCGGTCGCCATTTCAGTCAGGACTGGTAGAGGGACCGGGGGCCGAGGCGAGATACCGCAGCCCCCAGTCAAGTCTTGTTACTTCTTGTTGTTTATTTCCACGCTGCTTCTGCGACGGACCGCATAGCCGGCGAGGAGTAAGACGCCACCCAGGGCCACGATGCCACCCAGGACGACAGGGTAGATGTCACCGAGGTCATAGATCGGCGAACCGGTTATAGGCATACCAGGGGCCTGGCCTGCCGGGGGCTGTGTTGAGCCGACTGCTGCGGCCTGGACGCCGTGCGGTACCGAGGAGGTGCCGTCGTGTGCCACAGCCAGGTAGGGGAAGCTATTGCGGAAAGGAACGTCGTTGGCGTCCACACCATCGCCAAGCTGCGCGGCCAGAGGATCAGCCTTGAAATCAGGGTGGAACAGCGGATAGGCTGCGCCTGCAACTGCCTTCAGGGAGATATCGGTCACGTCATCAGCGAGGCGGCGGCCATCGGGATAGCCTGCCAGGTCGCCACCAACCACACCCAATGAGTTGGGCTTGGCGGAGGGTGGAACGGCCATGTTGAGGCGCAGCTCTTCAGCGGGCTTCTGCGTAGCAGTTACAGGCTGGGTTGCGCCGGGGATACCGGTCAGGAAGATCGCCACCAGGTCATCGCGAGGTGCGGGAGGAACCTGGATTTTGTATATAGCGTTGAACAGGCGAGCAAGCTCGGGATCGGTCACGCCACCCAGGAACTGGCCGTCGTCGGCTGGCTTGCTGTTGTTCCAGAGGTCCTTGGCTGCGAGGGGCACTACCACTTCATTGACGAGGGGAGCGCCGAGCCGGCTAACCTGGATCCAATCACCGCTGCCTGTAGCAGCAGCGCCGCCATTCTGGAGAACCTTTGTGGCCTGGCGATAAGAGGCCGACCACACACCTACAACGGCATTACCGTCTGTCGGGGCTGTGGGTGCCTTGCCGTCCTTGGACAGCATAGCCTTGGGAACCTGGATCGCGATGCTCTGGACATTGTAGCCCTTCAGGCCGTCCACGCCGCCGCCCATATTGCCGGGCAGCTTGCGGATACTCAGAAGGTCGAACACGTTGAGGTCAACGAAGAAGGGATCGTCAGTCTGGCCGGCGAACACTGTGGCGCCGTCGCTCAAGCTCTGGATGCCTGCATTCGAAAGAGCCTCATAGTTGGGGGTTGACTTCGCGCCGACATTTACCGGCGGTACTTTGAGACCGGTGGCAACCTGGGTTGTCACGCCGTCCACGATCTTGGTGACGTCGTAGGTCTGCTTGACATTCAGGTTAGCGGAGTCGATGCTTTCCACGGGACCGGTGTTGTAGAGGAAAGTATTGCCATTGCCGACCTTGGTGCTAAAGCGGAACTGGTACTTGATATGAGCCTGAGCATCTCCTACATTGTCGATGTTGATTTCATACAGGACATCGTCGCCGAACTTGTAGTAGTTGGGGCCGCCCACGGGCTCCTCAAACGGATACCAGTTCGTGATGATTGTCACGGTATCCGGCTTGTCGGGGCTTACAAAAGCGTAGAGATCCGTGGCGTCTGCTGCGGGATCCGCCGAGATCAAGGGAGCCTCACGGTGGCTCGAAGCGCTGACCCTACCGGGGCCGGTACCGAATGCTGCGAGGCCCAGAACAATCAGGCCCGCCATTCCGGCGCTAAGTACTTTAGATGCGTTCATCAGAGTTTTCTCCTATTTGCCTGGTCAATCTTCGACCCAGGCATACACAGTGATTGTTGAAGTCCAGGATATTGGCTCTTGTATTCCTACTTACTCCTGGTTCGATAGATACGTAGAAATCGTGTCTGAGCCTGACAACGAAAGAATAGCCTTCATGCTGACACTTTGGTCCGCGTTACTCTTCGGCCCGCTTCACCTCCCTTCAATACGACCGTGTCTTGTCGACGGCTCGAGTAAGTGCCAATTGCTTCAGGGACAGGGGTGCACGTAAGACACGCACATCTATCAGTTCCTGCTTCTCCTCAGGGCACCGGCCGGTTATCCTGTTAGTCCACCGGTTGAGCGCCTTGCTGGAGAGTTAACTGTTCAAGGCGAGGTTTTGGATTAATAGTGGGTTAATAGTGGCAACAAGAT
>JBBRDO010000115.1:0-14310 GCA_038203825.1 Chloroflexia bacterium
GACGAACTGCGTGCGATCTACGCCGACCACGGCGTGCGCGACGACCGACCCGTGATCACCTACTGCAGGATCGGCGAGCGGTCGGCACACACCTGGTTCGTGCTTCACGAACTGCTCAGCCATCCCGACGTGCGCAACTACGACGGTAGCTGGACCGAGTGGGGCAACCTGGTGGGAGCACCAATCGAGAAGGGTCCGGCTGGGGAGTCGTAGGCTTTGAGTCGTAGATCGTAAGTCGCTGATCATAAGTCGGGCGACTGGCAGCAAGGGGTGGTTTTTTGTCGCGACAAAAATCGCCCCTTGCTGCCAGTCGCCTGTCACGTTAAACTAACAGCTCACGTTGCGTAGAAGAGCTGCAAAATAGGCATCAGCCAAAGGGTAACGAACACTCTTCCCAAGGTCATTCTGAACGCAGTGAAGAATCAACCTCCATACCTGCATGTCCCTTGTCAGCAAGAGTGCGTGATCGCGAACCAAAGGGCTACCGAACTGATTCTTCACTGCGTTCAGAATGACAATGCCAACCTGGTTCGCCATCCTCTTGCTCATGCCCATTCTGGTAACATTAGCTAAGAATACAAATCGCGCACTTTACCTAGCGGAGAGGACAAGGTATGACCAATCAATTCACAGCGGCCAACCCACGCATCGTTACTTGCGACCCTGTGGCCGGGTACAGTCCGCAGGTTGGGCGCTACGTGGCGCAGTTGAGCGAGGTCCGCGAGGACTTGCTGCATGAACTGGGCGGCCTGAGCGTCGAGCAGATAGATTGGCACCCGGACGAGCAGACCGAGTCGATCGGCACTCTCCTGCTCCATTTGGACGCAGTGGAGTGGTCATGGATCCACCAGGATATCTTCGGTGCTGCGGATGACGCCTATCCCAGCGTCTGGTCCGAGGCGATGCCGATCCGCGTGGGGGTTCCTCAGGTGCAGGGGCGACCTCTGGTGGCCTACCTGGAGCAACTGGCGGCCACCAGAGGTCGCACTCTGGAGGTGTTGCGGGGGTTCACGGATGCGGACCTGGCCCGGCAGGTGGGCGAGGGCGATCCGCCACCTGGGATGGAGCCGCGCAGCACCCTCTACACGATCGACTGGATCATCTGGCACATCATAGAACACGAGGCCATGCACGTGGGCCAGGTCGAGTTGTTGCGCCGCCTGGATCCGCGGCCCGCAGCGCGGGTTTAGTAACCAAGCGGGCAGCCACTCGTTAATCAGTTATTGCAGCTTGATCTTAGCAATTCAATCTGCTAGAATAGATGCAACGTTCTCCTGGAGCTTGTATGGACGCATCTGAACGACAATATCAGATAGAAACGGCGCGCAATACCGTGGGCTTGCCCCCGGATAACGCTGCGCTTTGCGTCAATTACACCGGCTACTCCTATTACTGGCGGTATTATACGATACCCTCCAGCCTGGCCACGCAGCCGAAAAAGCCCAGTAGAACCTAAGTAAATCAACGTAACCGAAGAAAAAGAGCGTGGCGAGTGCTACGCTCTTTTTGTTTTGCATCAAAGGAGCGGGATGGAAACGAGCGAGATTAACGGGCAGAGGGTCTGCCGGGGAGTGAGGGGCGCGACCGTGGCAGAAGCCGACAGTCGAGAAGCCATACACGGGGCGACCGTGGAGCTGGTGAAAGCCATCATCGAGGCCAACGGCATCGACAGCAGCGACCTGGCGAGTGCCTTCTTCACCACCACGCCCGACCTGCACGCAGCCTTCCCGGCCGAGGCGGCCCGCCTGATGGGGTGGGAGTACGTGCCGATGCTGGGCGGGATAGAGATGGACAAGCCCGGAGCACCCGCCCGCTGCATCAGGGTAATGCTCCACTGGAACACCGCAAGGAGCCAGCGAGCGATAAAGCATATCTACCTGAGGGGCACGGAGTCACTACGCACGGTGGGCGACCACGCTTCTAATTCTTAATTGAGAACAGACGACGAGCAGGAGACGTGGGCAGGGCGATATTTTTGTCGCGACAAAAATGTATCGTAATTCCGCCACTCCCTGACCTACGACTTACGGTCAGTGACTTACGATCAGCGACTTACGATCAGCGACTTACGATCAGCGACTTGAAAGGAAAAAGCCATGATTATAGTAATGCGAATGGGAGCAGAGGCTCACGAAGTGGGCGGGGTCATACAGCGGATTCAGGGGTTGGGATATCGCCCGCACGTCTCCAGCGGGTCAGAGAGGGTGATAGTGGGGGTGATCGGGAACGACAGGCCGCTTGACCCCGAGGACTTTCTGTCGCTGAGCGGCGTGGAGAAGGTGATACCTATCCTCCAGCCCTACAAGCTCGCGAGCCGGGACTTCAAGCCAACAGACACCGTTATCCGCGTGAACGACGCGCTGATCGGGGGCGACAACGTGACCTTCATGGCGGGGCCGTGCTCGGTGGAGAGTCGCGAGCAGACGTTCGAGGTAGCGCGGCAACTGCGCGACATGGGCGTGAAGATCATGCGCGGAGGCGCATTCAAGCCGCGCACCTCGCCCTACAGCTTCCAGGGCATGGGCGAGGAAGGACTGCAGATCCTCGCTGATGTACGCGAGGAGCTTGGCATGTCTATCATCACCGAGGTGATGGCGCCGGACGAGGTGGCGCTGGTGGGGCGTTACGCGGACATATTGCAGATAGGCACCCGCAATATGCAGAACTACAGGTTGCTTGAAGAAGCAGGCAGGCAGAGTAAGCCCGTGTTGCTCAAGCGGGGGATGAGTTCCACTATAGAGGAATTACTGTTGGCAGCCGAATATATACTGGCGCAGGGCAACACGCAGGTCATGCTGTGCGAGCGCGGTATACGCACCTTCGAGAAGGCAACGCGGTCCACGTTCGATATAAATGCCATTCCGGTGCTCAAGACTCTCAGCCACCTGCCGGTGATTGCCGATCCCAGCCACGGCACAGGACGCTGGGACCTGGTGACGCCGGTGTCGCTGGCGGCTGTGGCGGCGGGGGCCGACGGCATCATCATCGAGGTACACAGCCACCCTGAGGTTGCCATGTCGGACGGCGGCCAATCGCTGCGCCCCGAGAAATGTGCAAGCTTGATAGAAGATGTGAGAAGAGTGGCGCAGGCGGTCGGGCGTGGACTTGACGTCGCTCAAGGGGCGGGAGCGTATGCGGCTTAGGGAGGCGACAGTTGCAATAGTGGGCCTGGGGCTGATGGGCGGCTCGCTCGCCATGTCACTGCGTGGCAAGTGCGCGAGGCTGTTGGGCGTGGCTCGCTCCGAGGCGACGGCTCGGACCGCTCTGAAGGCAGGCGTGGTGGACGCCGTGCTCAGCCTGGAGGAGGCCGCGCGAGAAGCTGACTTGCTTGTATTGGCGACGCCTGTACGCCACATCGTAGCGACGATCCCTGGCGCGGCGGCGTTGATGAGGCCCGGCTCTGTACTGATTGACCTCGGCAGCACGAAAGTACGGGTTGTCGAAGCGATGAACAGCATCCCGCAGGAGTCGGGGGTGACGGCCATCGGAGGGCACCCCATGTGCGGCAAAGAAGTGGGCGGCCTGGAGAGCGCCGAGGCGGCACTATTCAGGGGCGCGACCTTCGTACTCACTCCGACCCTGCGCACTACTGACGAAGCACTAAGGCTGGCCCGCGAACTGGTGGCAGCTGTGGGAGCGCGGGCGGTGGTGCTGGAAGCCGAGCAGCACGACAGAGCAGTGGCCGTCATCAGTCACCTGCCGTACCTGTTGGCGAGTGCGCTTGTGCAGACCGAGGCGCAGGCAAGCGAATGTGACCCCATAACAGGCACGCTGGCGTCGAGCGGCTTTCGCGATACGAGCCGCCTGGCGGCCAGCCAGACTGAGATGATGCTCGACATACTGCTGACCAACAGGCAGGGGGTAGAAGAGGCTCTCGACTTGTTTGAGGCACAGTTGGGGCGGGCACGGGCGCTGCTGGCCGACCTCGACGGGTTGAAGGAGTGGATGATAGAGGCTCAGAAGCGTCGAAGGGAGATGTTCCAGTGAGCGTAGCAAGAGCGTCGAAGACTCTCCTCATAAAGGGAGGGCGAGAAGGGCTGGCCGGGCGGGTCGGTGTGCCGGGCGACAAGTCGATCTCGCACAGAGCGGCGATGCTGGGGTCGCTGGGTGAGGGCACGACGCGCATTCGCAACTTCCTGCCGGCGAGCGACTGCCTGAGCACGCTGGAGGTGGTACGCAGCCTCGGGATCGAAGTCGAGCATAACCAGGACGAGGTGCTTGTGCACGGGCGAGGGCTGATGGGCTGGCGAGAACCGGTGCGGCCCATAGAGTGCGGCGGGTCGGGCACCACCATGCGCCTCATGGCGGGATTGCTGGCGGGGTCGCCCATGTACAGTGTGCTGGCGGGCAACGCACAATTGAGCCGCAGGCCGATGGATCGGGTGGCCGAACCCTTGAGGCTCATGGGCGCGACCGTGCTGGGCAGGGAGGACGGCAAGTACCCACCCCTGGCGATACTGGGGGGAAGGCTACAGGCGATCCTGTATAAGACTCCCGTCGCAAGCGCGCAGGTGAAATCGGCGCTGCTGCTGGCCGGGCTATTCGCGCACGGGGTAACTTCGGTGGTAGAGAGCGCGACTACGCGGGACCACACGGAGAGGATGCTGAGGGCAATGGGCGTGGAGGTTGAAACGCAGGGCGAGGTCGTGCGGGTGCACCCAACAGCGCGTCTCGAGTCGCTAGATATAAGCGTGCCGGGAGATATTTCGTCGGCGGCGTTCTTGCTGGCGGTTGCGGCGGTCGTGCCCGGTTCGCGGGTGACAGTGCCGGGCGTGGGACTGAACCCGGGGCGTGTGGGCATTTTGCGAGTGCTGGAGAGAATGGGGGCCGACTTGCACCTGCACAACGAGCGGGTTGAAGGTGGAGAGCCTGTGGCCGACATCGAGCTGAGGCATGGCCCGCTCAAGGGAACCAGGGTAGAAGCGGACGAGGTACCTTCGATGATAGACGAATTGCCCGTGCTGGCGGTGATCGCGACCCAGGCTGAGGGCGCCACAGAAGTACGGGGCGCAGGCGAATTGCGCGTGAAAGAGACGGACAGGATAGCCACCACGGTGGAAGAGTTGAGGCGCATGGGAGCGAGCATCGAGGCGCTGCCTGACGGCTTCCTGGTGGAAGGGCCAACGCGGCTGCACGGAGCGCACGTGGAGAGTCACGATGACCACAGGCTGGCGATGTCACTGGCGGTGGCGGCTCTCGCGGCGGACGGCGAAACGACCATAGAAGACACTGCTTGCCTCGACGACAGTTTCCCGGGCTTTGAGCAGGCGCTGGGGAGACTGATGGGTGATAAGTGATAAGTGATAAGTGTTGGTTAGTATGCTCCGCATTGGTTGATGAGCGCAACCGAGTTTTGGCTGTTGAGGTGTATGGGTGAATAGATGTAACCGGAGGGCGAATATGCTGCCCTATGTCATTCTGAACGAAGTGAAGAATCAGCCGGCCAGCCTCTCGGTTCGTGATCACACATTTCGTCGATTTACAGACTAATAAACAGGGAGGTTGATTCTTCACTTCGTTCAGAATGACAAAATGGAGTGGGCGGGCCGATCAGGAGCAGACCGCTCACCCAACAATCGATTAAGGGTCTATACATGAAGAGCAACAACAGATGATGCCAGACGAGCGACACTTATCACTTATCACTCATCAGTCCACCGTTGGCCTGATCGGTTACCCGGTTGAGCACAGCCTGTCGCCCGCAATGCACAACGCGGCTTTCGCGCAGCTGGGCCTCTGGTATCGTTATGTGCTGCTGCCCACCCCGCCGGGAGAGTTGGAGCGCCGCGTTAGCGAGTACGTCAAGGCAGGGATCGCGGGGTGGAACGTGACCGTGCCGCACAAAGAGGAGATGGTGTCGCTGTTGGACGAGATGAGCGACGAGGTGAGGGCGATAGGCGCGTGCAATACCGTGCGCGTGGAGGGCGGCAGGCTGCGCGGCTTCAATACTGATACGTCAGGCTTTATGCGCGGGCTGGAAGAAGTGGGCGGCATCGGTGCAGAGTCGCGCGTGGTCGTATTGGGGGCGGGCGGAGCGGCGCGCGGGGTGGCATGGGCGCTGAGGCGGGCCGGGCACGAGGTGGTAATTTTGTCGCGGAAGCCGGAGCAGGCGAGCGTGCTTGCCGGGGCACTGGGGGCCTACGCAGGCGCTCTGGACCGCATGACGCTGGAGAGCGCATTAGAAGGGGCGACGCTGCTCGTGAACTGCACGCCCGCAGGGATGTGGCCTGATGCTGAGCGGAGCGCCTTGCCGGAAGATGTGCACTTGCCCGCAAATATGCTGGTATACGACCTGGTGTACAGGCCGAGGCCTACGCTAATGCTCCAAAACGCTGCACGGTCCGGGTGCCGCACACAGGACGGGCTGGCGATGCTGGTGTACCAGGGCGCGGCGGCGTTCGAGCTGTGGACGGGGCGCACGGCTCCGGTTGAGACGATGCGGCAAGCCTGCCTAGATGGCCTAGGAGAGTGATTTCTTGGATCACGAAGATCACGAAGGTTAAGAGAGCACGAGGGTAAGAATGGTTGAGGGAGTGGCAAGGCAACTAACGAGCGCTCCCCAAACGTCGCCACTTATCCCTTATCACTTATCAAGACCGGTAGCATAGAGAGAGGATAGCACACCAATGATACACAGGTTTCTTACGGGCGGGGAGTCGCATGGGCCGGGGCTGACCACGATAGTGGAAGGGTTCCCGGCGGGGTTGGCGCTCGATGTGGAGGCAATCAACCACGAGCTGACGCGGCGGCAGGGGGGCTACGGGCGCAGTGGCCGCCAGCACATCGAGCGCGACGAGGTGCAGTTCTGGGGTGGGGTGGAGTACGGCGTCACTACGGGAGGGCCGATAGTGATGCAAATCGCCAACCGCGACTACGCCAACTTTATCAAGAAAGAGCACCCGCGCCTGACCACTCCACGGCCCGGTCACGCCGACCTTGTGGGGGCGATAAAGTACGGCTACAGCGACATGCGGACAGCACTCGAGCGATCTAGCGCGCGGGAGACGGCGGCGCGGACCGCCGCGGGAGCGCTTGCAAAGCAGTTGCTTGGACAGTTCGGCGTGCAGGTGGGGAGCATTGTCACGGAGATTGGCAGCGCGAGAGCCGAGGTGGACCTGTCGGCCGCGGAGACGCTCCTTGAAGCCACAGAAAGCTCGCCTGTGCGCTGTCCTGACAGCAAGGCCACAGAGCAGATGAAAGGCCTCATAGACCACGCCAGGCGCACGGGCGATACGCTGGGCGGGGTGTTCGTGGTGTGGGCGACGGGTCTACCTATTGGCCTGGGAAGCTATGTTCACTGGGACCGCCGCCTCGATGGGCTGCTCGCGTGGGCGGTGATGAGTATCCAGGCGATCAAGGGGGTGGAGATCGGGGAGGGCTTCGAGAACGCCCGCATGAACGGGCGCGAGGTGCACGACCAGATATATGCGGGTGAGAATGGGCTGGAGAGACACTCCAATCGAGCAGGCGGGCTGGAAGGCGGGGTGACGAACGGGCAGCCTCTGATCGTGCGCGCCGCGATGAAGCCGATCTCGACCACGATCAAGCCGCTACAGACGGTGGACGTGGCGACGGGTGAGGCCGCGAGCACCCAGTACCAGCGCTCGGACTTCTGCGCAGTGCCCGCAGCCGGGGTGGTCGGCGAAGCGATGGTGGCCTGGGTGCTGGCCGATGCGCTGCACGAGAAGCTGGGCGGCGACAGCATGGCCGAGATGCTGGAACGCTATGCAACGCTGCCGAGCGGGGTGAAGACAGAGGTCATCAGGTGAACCTGGTGCTGGTGGGGTTCATGGGCACGGGCAAGACGACAGTTGGCGCACTTGTGGCAGCGCGGCTGGGGTGGGCGTTCGTAGACACGGATGCGGTTGTGGAAGCGGCGGCTGGGATGCCGGTACGGGAGATCTTTGCCCGGCAAGGGGAAGGGGCTTTCCGCATTTTGGAGGCGCACGCTTGCCAGGCAGCAAGTGCAGGCACACACACGGTCATCAGCGTGGGTGGCGGGGCGGTGGTGAACCCGGAAAACAGGCGTGCGCTCGAAGCGAACGGGGTGCTGGTACTGCTGACTTGCGAGCGTGATAGGCTGATCGATAGGCTGGAGGGGTCGGCCAGGAGAGGGGAGAGGCCACTGCTTAGCGGAGACATGGGGGCACGCATAGATGCACTGGCCGCGAGCAGGGCGGAGGTGTATTCATCCATTGCGCTGAAAGTGGATACAACGCACCTTACGCCGGAGGAAGTCGCCGAGAGGATGATTACGATGTTAGAGGAGGACGATAGTTCGCTGAACGCTCATCGACGGGCGACAGACGACGGGGAACCGGAGACGGACGACGGCGGAAGGCATATTGGCCGCCCGTGGTCCGTGGTCCGTCGTCCGGATCAGATACATGTGCGGACACCAGGTGGCGAGTACAGCATCGTACTGGGAAGTGGCGTAATGGCGGAACTGGGGGAGAGGGCGCGTAAGCTGGGGCTGGGTAGGAGGGTCGTGGTGGCCACGGACACGAACGTTGCGCCTCTGTATGCCGCGAAGGTGGCAGCAGTGCTGGAAGCGAGCGGGTTCCGGGCTTCGGTGGCGGTTATGCCCGTGGGGGAGCGGCATAAAAGCTGGGAGTCGGTCGAGATGTTTGTGGAGGCCTTTCTGGACGCAGGTCTCGACAGGGGAGGCTGGGTAGCGGCGCTGGGCGGGGGGGTGGTGGGAGATACCGCGGGGTTTGCCGCGTCGATCTATATGCGCGGAGTAGACTTCGTGCAGCTACCGACTTCTCTGCTGGCAATGGCAGACTCTAGCATCGGGGGCAAGGTGGGCGTGGATCATGCACGAGGGAAGAACCTGCTGGGTGCGTTCAAGCAGCCCGCGCTGGTGATGGCCGACCTGGACGTACTGGCCAGCCTGCCCGCCGAGCAGATGGCATGCGGAATGGCCGAGGTAATCAAAGCAGGCGTGATCGCCGACCCTGTGCTGTTTGATAGGATTGACGACGGCCGACAGGCGACCGGCGACTTACGATCTACGACTTACGATCTGCGACTTACGATCTACGACTCGCTGCGCCGGGCTATCGAGGTAAAGCGGGGCATAGTGGAGCGCGACCCGCACGAGGCAGGGGAGAGGGCGCTGCTCAATCTGGGGCACACGTTCGGCCATGCATTCGAGAAATGCACAGAGTATAATAGGCCGCACGGCTACGCGGTGGCGCAGGGGATGGTCGTGGCGTTCCGGCTGGCGCTGGGGCTCGGTATGTGCGACGAGGCCAGTGGAGAGAGAGTGGAGCGCGTGCTGAGGGAGTATGGACTGCCTACAAGGTGGGGAGCACCCGAGCTGGGTGGCGACGGGGCAGTGGAGCGCGTGTTGGAGGCGATGATGCTGGACAAGAAGCGCGTGGACGGGCGGCTGCGGCTTGTGCTACCGGAGGCGATTGGCAAGGTGCGGCTGGTGGACGATGCGCCCGAAGCCGCTATCAAGAAGGCACTTGCGGAGACTATATGACGCTGAAGAACAACACCAACGGGCGCACAAAGCTGCTTGTGCTGCACGGGCCGAACCTCAACCTGCTGGGGATGCGCGAGCCGGATATTTACGGCACGTTGAGCCTCGCCGAGATAAACAGCGCGTTGAAAGAAATGGCGTCAGAGCACAATGTGGAGTTGCGGATCGTGCAGTCGAACAACGAAGGCGCGCTGATCGACGAGATACACGCATCGAGAGATTGGGCGGCGGGCATCATCATCAACGCGGGGGCGTACACGCACACCAGCTATGCCCTGCGTGATGCGATCTCGGCGGTGGGGCTGCCCACAGTGGAAGTGCACCTGTCGAACATTTACGCGCGTGAGGAGTTCCGGCATCACTCAGTGCTTGCGGCGGTGTGCAAAGGACAGATTTCGGGCTTCGGGCAAGACAGTTATCTGCTGGGGCTGCAGGCGTTGTTGGGGGTGATTGGAGTGATAAGTGATAAGTGATAAGTGACAAGAGACGAGGGACGACGGATTTTTGTCGCGACAAAAAGGATGTGTAACCTCTTGTTCAGGAAGAGCACGGAGACCTATCTTTGAACATCAATGACCCTGAAACGCCTCCTGGAGCTTTTCGGTTGCCGGTATTATTCGCTAGATCGGCTAGATTGGTGGTTTGGACCATATCTATTACCCTGGGGGTTGCCGTATTCTTCCAGTTACAGTCGTTCACAGCGCTGTTCGATCGAAGTCCGGAGATATGGCTTGCAGTTGGTGTTGTCGGTGTCGTAGTTGGAACAATTACCGGTGTCGTGGTCATGCTGCTCCAATTGCTCGTTCCGATCCATTGGGTTATAAGAACTAAGCGCTGGGCCCTAGGTACATTAGGTGCATGGTCGTTAGCCGGGGCCGTGTACGAAATACTTTACTGGTTACCTGAACCTTCGGATGTTTCGCTCAGGTTGCTTGTTATTGGTGTAGGAATAGGACTTGCCTTCGGGCTTGTTCAGTGGTTAGCAGCCAGGCGTTACGCACCCAGAGCACAGTGGTTATTGATCTCAAACGTGTTAGGTTGGGGTGTAGGTTATATTGTCGCAATGCTTTTATTTCTAGGCGATCGGGGGACAGAGTTGGGGCTTATTCCTAGCGTTGTTGTGCTAGGCGTAATTGCTAGTCTAATAACCGGCATAACTTTGATCTTGCTGCCGGCTCGCACTGGTACAACGTGAAGGTTAGGTATCTGCCTAGTTGTTGGAACCTGATCAGTAATGGAGCCTGCACTGGATAAAGTCTATTCTGTCATCGTAGACCCGATATACGATACGATGTTCCTGGGTAACCCTTCTGGACCAGATATTTGGACCCAGATACTTCAGAGGCTCCGGCAGACCTATGCCCTGGAAGGGATCCTTCATGATAGCGTCCACTAAATCAAGCACGCGACCGGCAATGCGCGCATCTTGCCTGACCCAATAGCGCAGGTCTTCGCGGAACTCAGGCTGAAACACTGACACTCTAGCGCGAGGAGATGGAGATGGAGACGAGGGGGAGGCACCTTGAGCAGCGCCTCCCCCTTTTTGCCCGCTCTTTTTGTCGGGTTTAGCCTTCTTGACCAAGCCCAACCTCTTTGCGTAGCTCGCCTATTGTTTGTGGTTCGACCACGCCCTGCTCGGAACGCTCCAGTGCGGCGCGCAACCTCGCAGCATTTCGGGGGGATCTTAGCAAGTGTAAGGTCTCTTGCAAACTGCGCAGTTCAGCAGTGGGGATCAGCGATACACTCTCTTTGCCCCGCCTATGCATGATTATCTCTTCGCGATTGTCAACGGCTTCATCCCATAGGCTGGCCAGGGACGAGCGCGCTTTGGAATAGGTTACTTCAACCGGCACGTTGTGCCTCCATTTCCCAGGACCGTCTTGTACATATACCCTGTACAATATCATAATACATAATGTGGGGTTAAGCAAGACCAAGCAGGCAATAAAGAGGGGTGGAAAGCTGAATGCATATCAGTCTTTCCACCCCTCTTTTCCTGTTACAATTGCCGGTTAGCTACTTTGCCGGGGGCACGTAGTTAACCGTCAGGTAGGTTATCTTGGCTATTTGCGCTCTGCTCGCATCGGAGCTCGGCAGGAAGTAGGGCTTATTGGCCGGTGGCATGCACGGTCCCGCAGGTGCTGCACCGCATGGGTAGCCTACCAGCACGCCGTGCGATACCGCTGTTTGTATAACCTGGAAGTATGTCGAGCCTACGGGCACGTCTTCGAACTGATTGGTTGAAGGGTTCTCAAGGGTCCAGTTAGCAGGGTCCGCGATGATGGCGGCGTTGATAGCTATCTTGGATATCTGCCCGCGGGTTACTGAGGTGTCAGGCCGGTAGAAGCCATCGGGGTATCCGGTGATTATTCCCATGTTGGTGCCCGTCTCGATGTAATTGTAGAAGGTAGAACCGGGCGCAACGTCCGGGTAGTGAGGACCGCCTGCTATGTTGATGGGAAACTGGAATGCCCTCACGATGATCTTGGCCATCTGACCGCGGGTTGTGGGGTTGCCTGGCTTGTAGCAGGTGTTACCCGGTTCGGCGCAGGGAGGCACCCTGTTGTACCCGCTCACTATGTTGTTGCAGTACATCCACTGTACGTAGTCGTAGAACCAATCAGCCGAGTGGACATCCTCGAGGTTGAACACGCAGGTTGTAGGCGTGGCTGTTGGTGTATCGCTGGGCAGGCCGGTGTTGGTGGGCACAGTGGTACCGGTGGGAACGCCTGTGTTGGTAGCGACAGAGGTGTTCGTGGCTGTATTGGTGGATACGGACGTGTTCGTGGAGGTACTCGTCGGCGTGGCCGTGCGGGTGCTTGTGGACGTGTTTACCGGTGTGTTGGTGGCTGTGCGAGTGGCGGTCGAAGTAGTAAGGCTAGTATTCGTCGGGGTGAGCGTAGTGTTCTTGGAGGGTCCGGTAGGTGTAGCCGAAGGCGTGCTTGTGCGGGTGCTTGTGGACGTGTTTACCGGTGTGTTGGTTGGGGTGCGCGTAGCAGTGAAAGAAGGCACAGTGGTGTTCGTAGGCACGGGTGTATTCGTGCTTGTGTTGGTTGATTTCACTATTGCAGTATTGGTAGCTGTATTGGTCGGAGGCACCGGCGTGTTCGTTGATGTGCTGGTAGGAGGTACGGGAGTATTCGTAGGCGTATTAGTCGAGGGTACCTCGGTGTTAGTCGGCGTGCCGGTGGGTGGTATAGGCGTATTCGTTGGCGTGCTCGTTGGGGGCACGGGGGTGTTGGTAGAAGTATCAGTAGGGGTGCTTGTGGGCACGTTCGTAGCTGTGTCGGTAGGGGTATCAGTTGGTGTGTAAGTGGCCGTATCTGTCGGCGTGTTGGTAGAAGTATCAGTAGGTGTACTGGTCGCTGTATCAGTGGCTGTGCTTGTCGCCGTGTCGGTTGGTGTATAGGTCGGAGTATCGGTAGGGGTATCAGTTGGCGTGTCTGTTGGCGTGTCTGTTGGTGTGTCGGTCGGAGTAGTCGTTGGAGTGTCACTTGGTGTATCCGTGCTGGTCGGCGTAGATGTAGATGTTGACGTGTCAGTGGGCGTGCTGGTTGCCGTTTCAGTTGCAGTGTCGGTAGGGGTATCAGTTGGTGTGTAAGTGGCCGTATCTGTCGGCGTGTTCGTCGCCGTGTTCGTCGCCGTAGCTGTGGCGGTATCCGTTGCAGTATCGGTTGGGGTGTCTGTAGGAGTATCCGTTGTGGTGCTTGTAGCTGTGTCGGTCGGAGTATCCGTTGAGGTATAGGTGGGTGTAGTTGTTGCGGTATCAGTTGGCGTAGACGTGGCTGTGTCGGTTGGAGTGTCCGTAGGCGTATCGGTTGGAGTGTCCGTGCTGGTCGGCGTAGATGTTGCAGTATCTGTGGGGGTGTCTGTAGCCGTGTCCGTTGCTGTGTCAGTCGGGGTATAGGTAGGAGTATCTGTAGGGGTAGACGTGGCTGTGTCGGTGGCTGTATCAGTCGGCGTGTTCGTCGCCGTGTCGGTCGGAGTAGTCGTTGGGGTGTCACTTGGTGTATCAGTGCCGGTCGGCGTGGCCGTTGCTGTATCAGTGAAGGTTGCGGTAGCTGTCTCTGTCGGCGCATCTGTCGGCGTATTTGTAGCAGTGCTGGTTGCGGTACTTGTTGCTATCTCGGTTGGTGTGTCGCTCGGCGTTTTAGTGGGAGTATTAGTGGCAGTATTCGTCGCCACCTCGGTCGGCGTGCTGGTGGGAGGGTTCGTGGAAGTAGGCGTCGCCGTCCCTGTGGGCGTGGAGGTAGATGTATTCGTTGCTGTACTTGTTGGCGTACTGGTTGAAGTTGGCGTAAAGGTTGATGTCGAGGTTGGCGTAGCCGTGGGAGGCGGCCCCGCCGTTATGGCGATGACCGTCACGCCGTAGTCCGAGTTGTAATGATAACTGCTGCCCGTTACGTCGTAGATGATTGGCCGGATGGTGCCGGTGCCGGTGCCGACAATCTTGACGGTAATATAGGAGGTCATGCTCGGGCCGCCTGCCTTGCCTCCGACATATTGCGGTGGAAACTGGGCGTTGCCGACACATGATCGATAAGTCGCGCTCCCGACAACAGGGTCCCAGCCGCAGGCATCGGCGTATTCTCTGTAGTTCGTTGCCCCCGCTGGGACATCGTAGGTTTGAGAAATGTCCAGAATCTGGAACATGGTATTGGGCAGGGGCACGGTGAACGCCATCTGCCCATAGCCTGACGGTGACGTGCCGCCCGTAAGCGTATAAACGTAGGTTGAGCCTATATATACCGTACTCGGGCCTGTGAAGGTTCCCAGCGTATCGCGCTGCTGAGATACCATTCTCTCAATGTACAACTCTC
>JBBRDO010000116.1:0-13876 GCA_038203825.1 Chloroflexia bacterium
GAACTCGAACTTTATCGGCCTTTTAAGCGTCATGCTCTTGTTCCGTTGCCCTTTCGGGCTCGGGTTAGACGCTGCTTTAATCACGTCACTCTAGTGATACTGCCCTCCGGCAGCTGAAACTGTTGCACCACATCGGCGCACTTGGGAAGCAAACACTCTACCAACTGAGTTACACCCGCGTTTCGCTTATTATATCAAACTCTACGCGCTACTTGCAAGCATCCCCGTGCATACTCATTCAACCCCCTCCACGAAATAGGCCCGCAACCGCCGCAGCGATTCGTCTGTCATCTCCTGAATCTCTTTGTGGAACAGCGAGATCGCCCAGCCTGTGAGTATGCCGCCCATCGGGCCGCCTGCCTTGTATTCCACCTGTACACTCGCCGTGGTTAGCGGCTTATCCTGATTCCCATCATTCTCCAGCGGTCGTAGCTCCCATGTCGTCCTGCTCAGGATCATGCCATCGCCTATGCTCACCAGCCGGAACGGTGGATTGAAGGCAACGATCCGCTCGCGAGCGTGCAACGGCAGCCCGTGGAAAGAGCCGCGCAACTCCATCACCGCGCCCAGCCCGCGCTCGATTTCTCCAGCGAGCTTCGCCGACTCAAAATGTGGCTGCAGCTTCGGTATATTCCGGTAGTCTGCCAGGAAGTCGAACACGGCCTCCGGCGCAGCATCTACTTCAATTGTAGCGGATACCTTCGGCATTATACCTACCTAGAGTGGCCAGTGACCAGTGACCAGAAGTGATAAGTGATAAGTGACGATGGATGGCTTATGACTTACGATCAGCGACTTACGATCTACGGCTCGTCCCTCGCCCCTCGTCACCCTATCTTCCACCGCAAATACGCCTCTATGAACCCGTCTATATTGCCGTCCAGCACCGACGCCGGGTTGGTATCCTCGTATCCCGTCCGGTGGTCTTTCACGAGATTGTACGGGTGCAGCACGTAAGAGCGTATCTGGCTGCCCCAGCCCGCCGACACATGTTCGCCCTTCAGCCGCGCCTGCTCTTCTGCTCGGCGTGCCTCCTCGATCTCCCACAGCCGCGCCCGCAAAATGTGCATCGCCGTTTCGCGATTCTGTAGCTGGCTGCGCTCGTTCTGGCACGTCACCACGATGCCCGTCGGCAAGTGGCGCAGCCGCACCGCCGTCGACGTCTTGTTCACGTTCTGGCCGCCCGCGCCCGTGGCCCTGTAGAAATCTTCCTCCACCTCGTCGGGGTTAATCTCGACTTCGCCTTCGTCCTCCAATTCAGGCAGTACCTCAACCAGCGCGAACGAAGTGTGCCTCCTGTGCGCTGCATCAAACGGCGACAGCCGCACCAGTCTGTGCGTCCCTGCCTCAGCGTGCGCGTATCCGAACGCGTTCAGCCCCTTTATCAGAATGGTAACGCTCTTGATACCAGCCTCGTCTCCGTCCGCGAGGTCCAGTATCTCCGTCCCGTAGCCCCTGTCCTCCGCCCAGCGCAAATACATGCGCATTAGCATCTGTGCCCAGTCCTGGGCTTCTGTGCCGCCCTCGCGCGCATATACCGACAGTATCGCGTTGGTGGCGTCGTGCGGGCCGTTCAGCATCAGCGACAGCTCGATAGCGTCCAGCTCATGCCTGAGCTTACCGGTGTCGGCAGCGACTTCAGCCACCACCCCTTCGTCATCTTCCTCAACCGCCAGAGTTAGGAGTTCCTGCAAATCCGAAGTGCGCTCCTGCAGGATGCGCCACTTGTCCACCTGCTCCTGTAGCCGTGTGAGGCGGCGCATCACGACTTGGGCCTGTCGCGGGTCGTCCCAGAAATCTGTGGCGCGTGACTGCTCTGTAAGGCTGCTTATCTGCGCTTCAAGGTTGGGCAGGTCAAAGACGCCTCCCGATCTCGCTGATACGCGAGCCAATCTCATCGATGGCCTGAGCAAGATCTTGTGCCTGAATTGGTGCTGTCGACATTGGTTTACTTTCCTCTACTCTCTATGCTTGTTGCACGCCAGTATATCATCACCGGGCGCAGCGCACAAAGATCCTAGAGAACTCAGCATGAAGACAGCCATCCCTCTTGCCTTGTCATTCTGAGCGTAGCGAAGAATCAGCCTGCTTACCACAATGCCTGCTCAACGCGTTCTTTTCTCTATTCAGAACGACGCACAATTACTCACCCTGTTTCGTCCACATACCAACACTCTACAGCACTATGCTGATCCCCACCCCGTCCACCGACTCGCGTACTATTGGCAGGATCACGCTCTGCAGTCGTGGGTTAGTGGCCAGCGTCTTGTTGAACTGCGCAATGGCTACTGCGTTCACGTCGTCCTTTGGCGGGTTGAGCACCAGCCCGTCGCGTATCAGGTTGTCCGAAAGGATGACGCTGCCAGGGCGCGAGAGCCGTATGCACCACTCCAGGTATGGTCCGTAGTTGTCTTTGTCCGCGTCAATGAAGAACAGGTCGAACGGGCCTGCTCCCTCCTCCATCAACAGCGGCAGCGTCTCAAGCGCAGCGCCCACCCGCACCTCCACTCGGTCGGCAAGCCCTGCGTTAGCTATATTGGCGCGCGCTACCTCGGCGTGCTTCGGGCTATATTCCAGGCTAAGGAGCTTTCCGCCCGGCGGCAATGCCCGTGCCAGATTGATCGTGCTAAAGCCACCCAGCGTGCCAATCTCAAGAATCTTGCGCGCCCCGGCCATCTTTGCCAGTATGTACAACAGCCGCCCCTCGTTGGGCGACACGCTGATGTGCGGCAGGCCGTTGCGCTCGCTCTCCTGAAGTGTGTGCAGAAGTGCCTCATCGGGCGGGAACAGGGCCTGTATGTAGTTATCTATGTCGGCGAGACCGGGTTTCGCCACGTCGTTGCTGTTCATTGAAGTTCGTCTCCTTTTAATTGGTCATAAAGCTCGTTGGCTTCTCCATTACTATACATCCACCTGCAAACCCGACGACAATTGCCGACCCAGTGGCATAACCCATGCTAACCCTATTCAGCAACAAGAGACCGGACCCTGAGTAAAGTGCTCAGGGTATTACGAAAGGAAACCTATCATGGCTCAAAATCTCAACGGCAAAAAGATCGCCATTCTGGTAGACAATGGCTTCGAGGAAATCGAATTGACCTCGCCGAAGCAGGCACTTGAAGAAGTTGGCGCGCAGACATTCATCATCTCACCTCAAGACGGCACCGTCAAGGCCTGGGCCCACACTGACTGGGGCCAAAAATACCCCGTAGACATCCCCCTGCAGCAGGCCAAAGCCGACGATTACGACGCCATGCTTCTCCCGGGCGGCGTCATGAACCCTGACAAGCTGCGCATGAACCCCACAGCCGTCCAGCTAATCAAGGACTTCTTCACCGCGGGCAAACCCGTTGCCGCCATTTGCCACGGCCCCTGGACCTTGATCGAGGCCGGCGTGGTCAAAGGCAGAACCCTCACTTCCTACCCATCTATCCAGACCGACCTCAAGAACGCGGGCGCTAACTGGGTCGATCAGGAAGTAGTGGTCGATCACGGCCTTGTGACGAGCCGCCGCCCTCGCGACCTGGAAGCGTTCAACCGCAAAATGGTCGAGGAGTTCGCTGAAGGCGACCACGAGCCCGCCACGCCCCGCCAACAGGCTCAGCCAAGCGCCGTATAAGCCTGGTCAAGAGACAACTTTCCGGGCAATCGGACGGGTTTCAACTGCCCGTCCCTTTTGTTTGCCCTACAACTTGCCGGATAGAACGCTGATATCCTGCCAACCATATCCCACCTCGGTCAGCGTCGTGTCTCCTAGCTCGAACTGTTGCTCATCCAGCATCTGGCCGCCTAGCGCCTCGTAAAACCGCCGCGAACCCTCGTTTTCCTTCAACACCCACAGCATCATAGACCTTTTGCCGCGCTTTTCCAGTTCACGAGCCGTCGCCTCCACCAGTTTGCGTCCTGTCCCCTTGCCCTGCTCCTTTTCCAGCACATAGATTGCGTATAGCTCGCTTTCAAAGTCCTTTATCTCCGGCCTCGGCGGGTCTGCGTTCGCAAATCCTGCTATATCCCCCACCTCATCCTCGGCCACCAGCACAAAAGCTCCTTCCGGCAGCTTGTTCAGATAACCCACCCAGAAGTTGCCCCTCGTCGCCAGCGACAGATTATCCAACAGCTTGTCCGGCATCATTCCGCGATACGTGGTACGCCACGTCTCTACATGAACGTTAGCAATATCCATCGCGTCCGCCGCTGTAGCAAACCGTATCTTCATGTGCCCTCACTCAGCTGCAATCTTGAATCTAGACTCACTCCGATTGGTGTATAATTTGGCTGTAGTTCACTTTCTAGCTCTAATTCGCGAGGTGTGATCATGGACCCATCAGGTGGTGTGCGCACGGCAGGCATCGCCGAGGCTCTTGCCCGGCTGCCGCAACCTAAAACAGACAAGTGGCCCCTCGGTATTTGGGACATTGACGCCATCGCCCACGGCACTATGTCCGTATCGGTGTTCGCTCCAAAGACCACCGATTTCCAGACCCCACACGTTCAGGACGAGCTCTACATTGTTATGTCAGGCACCGGAGTGTTCGTTGCGAACAATATACAGTATAGCTTTGCGCCGGGCGATGTGCTCTTCGTGCCCGCCGGTATCGAACACCGCTTCGTCGAGTTCACGCCCGATTTCGCGACCTGGGTGATATTCTACGGGCCACAGGGCGGCGAAAAAGCGAGCGACCTGGACACCTAGGTTTCACATACCGGCACGCACTTACAGGAGCCAATAATGGACATACCCCGACCTGCCAACAAAACGGCGTGCACCATGACCGAGCAGCGGATCTGGGACTTCGTGGCCGCATGGTCGCGCCGCGATATAGATGCCCTGATGACTTTCATCGCTGACGACTGCGTATATGTCACCACCACAGGCCCTGACCCCGGCACAACTTACATCGGTAAAGAGCAGGTGAGAAAAGGCTTTCTTGCCGTGCTATCCGGCGACGCTGCGGGCGGAGCCGCATCTCAGTTCGGCCCGCTCTTTATCTACGACAATAATGGCGTCCTCGAATGGTCTTCGACCTTCAAGGACGCCACGGGTAACTCTACATTCCTGCGCGGCTGCGATCTCCTGGCTTTCGAGGGCGACTTGATCGTCCGCAAGGATGCCTTCCGCAAAGTGCTCCCCTGAGCACTCCCCGACTTATTTCAGCAGGCCGGGTATCTGCGTCGGTATTCGGGCCACCTTCACCCCTGCGTGTTCCAGCGCGTCGATCTTGCCTTGCGCCGTTCCCGCCCCGCCCGAGATAATCGCGCCTGCGTGTCCCATCCTGCGGCCTTCGGGTGCTGTGCGCCCTGCAATATAGCCCGCCACTGGCTTCGTGACATGCTCCTTGATGAACGCAGCGGCTTTCTCTTCCTCGTCGCCGCCGATCTCGCCAATCAGCACGATCTTCTCGGTCTTGGGGTCGTCCTGAAAAGCTCTGAGGCAATCGATGAAGTTGGTGCCATTGATGGGGTCGCCCCCGATGCCAACCGCGGTTGTTTGCCCCATCCCCGCTTCCGTCAACGACCATATCACCTCGTAGGTGAGAGTGCCCGAGCGCGATACCATGCCCACGCCGCCCGGCTTGCAGATATAGCCTGGAATTATGCCTACCTTGGCCTCTTCGGGCGTGATCAGGCCCGGGCAGTTAGGCCCGATCAACCTGCTCTTACCGCCCTTCATCGTGTCCCATACCTTCATCATGTCCAGCACAGGTATGCCTTCGCTGATGCACACTATCAGCGCAATCTCGGCGTCGAACGCTTCCAGTATCGCGTCGGCTGCGAAAGCCGGGGGCACAAATATGATGCTGGCGTTCGCTCCCGTCTCTTTCACCGCTTCCTTGACCGTATTGAACACAGGCACGCCAAACGCTTCCGTCCCGCCCTTGCCCGGTGTCATACCGCCAACCACCTTGGTGCCATATTCGATCATCTGCTCGGTGTGAAATCCACCCTCGCGTCCCGTCATGCCCTGCACTAGCAGGCGTGTATTCTTATCAGCAAATATGCTCACCTTTATTGACCCCCTCGTCACTGAGATAATAGCGGCGAATTATAACACAGGGAGTAATCGGAGCGCCAAGATTACCGGCTGTTTGGTATGAGTCACGAAGGCTAAGAGAACATGGAGACTATAGGCCATTTAGCGGAGGCAGTCAGTAACCAGGTTACCTCACGCCAACTCCAAACCCCTCTTATCTCTGTGCTCTCTTAACCTTCGTGTTCTTCGTGACCCCGTTAAGAATGCTTACTTGCGTGAAACGATTACGGCGAGATAGTTCTGCCCATCACCCGTGCCCGCAAAACCTGCGCCTGCGAAGTCAAACTGCGGGTCCAGCAGTATAGCCCTGTGCGAAGGGCTGTTCATGAATGTGTCCATCGCCAGTTGCACCGTTTGGTCGGGTGCAGCGTTGTTGAACGCAATGGTCTCTCCTGCAAAGCCAAAGTCGATATTCTGCTCGTGCAGGATATCAAGAAAGGTGTGGCCTTCGGGCGAGACGTGCGAGAAATAGTTGCGCTGAGCCATGTCGCTGCTGCGGCCATGTGCTACCTGCACAAGAGGAGTTACAGCGGTCAACGGCATAACCCCGGCTTCGGCGCGCTTGCTGTTCACCAGGGCAAGCAGCTTGCTCTCCTGATCCAGCATGCCCGTATCGTCGGCCCCACTCGGCGCCGCCTGCTCTGTTACCACGCCTGTCGCATTCCCGTAGGCAATACTCCCCAGCTGGGTCAATTGCACTGCCCACTCTGTGCCCTTAAGCTCCGGGTGGTACTCCATGCGGGCACGCTCAAACCACTGCACGTACAGGCCGTTCTGGGTTATCGCTTCAGAGATTGGGTAGCCGAACATCTCCAGGCCGCCATGATTGCTCCAATATTCGAGGAAGGGCGTTGCCAGTGAATGTCCCGTTTCAGGGATATAAGCGTTGCCCGGCGCTCCTGCGAACGACGGGACCTGTGGGAACGCGTCAGGTGAGGCGAACTGTGCGCCCAATCGCGAAAGTTGTACCGCAGCGTCCGTTCCCGCCATCTCCGGGTGATACTCCATGCGGGCGCGCTCGAAATATTGCACCGTCAGACCGCCGTCCGTCATTTCATCGCTGATTGGGTAGCCGATCTGCGCCAATCCATCCTTATCAAATGTGCGCAAGAAGTCGCCGGAAACCATCTTACCTGTCTGCTCGAAATACCTCGCGTCAGCGCCCTTTATGGATGCCGCGTAATGGCCGGTGAGCGAAGAGAGGTCCAGTACCTTCGCGTCGCTTCTGATCTCCAGCCCCCGAATGGGTAGCCCGAACAATAGAAATGTGCCAAGGGCGAGCAGCACCGGACGAGTAAGAGAAGAAATGGGTGTTGTCATCTGCTAATTATATGCACCGAGCACGCTAACAACCTACGCATTTCTCAGTAACTATGTCTACGTAGTTTGCGCCGTCTTTCATAACGTGAATGTACTAGCCGGACACCCAAACAGCGTGCGCGGTGGTTCCCCTTGCCTGGTGCAGAAACACGGTCTTCCTCGGATTTCCACTTATCCTTGCTTCGTTCCGCTCCAGATACTATGATGGAGGGAGACGTATGTTCATATTTCGTTCCCCACCTGACATACGGAGAGGATATTTTTCATGACCACGACTTCCCCTTTACTGAAGATCGTCTACGAAGGTTGGGATAGCCACCAGCAGGCCCTGGTGCGTGCCGTTGCTCCACTGACGTCAGAACAACTGGCATGGCGCCTCGCACCCAATCAGGCCTCGGTAAACGAACTGATCGCCCATACCGCCGGCGCGCGGCTTTGGTGGTTTTACAAAATGACTGCCCCTGGATCTGCTGTTCTCGCGCGTCAGATTGCTCCCTGGGCAGGGGAAAAGTTCAACGTCGGGGATATCAATGAGCTAAACAGGTGGATGGAGGCCAATCTGCAATGGGAGGAGACGCTGATCAAGACCCTCGGCGAATCGCTCAGATGGCTCGAGTTGACCTGGCAGATGATCGAAACAACCGTTGCAAAAACCATGAACTATCCTAATCAATATGGTACAGTGTGATGCTATCCTGACAACTGTAGGAACACAGCGCGGGGCTGTGACGACTGCAAATACACTGAACCAATCCAACCAGGAAAGTAACATAGTTTTCCCCGAACATGTCGGGCAGGGACTAACCCTGCCGGCGGCAACCGTAGCGCCGGACCTGCACCCGTATAGGACACAGGTTTGATTTCTTTATCACTTATACTATTACTATTACTATAAGGGCGCATAACTGTCCTTGCGCCCTTATTTATTTTTACCCTTTGCGTTTTATACTGCGTTATATACGCCACACCGAGCCGAGCTATGTTCAGCGACGCGCAGTAGTCCCGGTCTCCATTAAAACCGCATGACTTGCAATGCAGCCATCGCCCCCAATTCACAGCTGCGCTTACGCCTATTTCTTCAGGTGACCGGTACGTATCAGCAGCACAGCCGCATCGGGGGCAGGTATGACTCGTTCCACGCGGGGAGCATGTCTTGAAACGCAAACCTACCAGGTGGCATTTATATCTAAGCAGCCGCCATATCTCCCCGCGAACAGTTGTATTGTTTCGGTAGTTACGCCACCTGCCCTTTACGCCGTTTCCACGGCCCACGCTTTTGAGGGTGGTCAGCGATTCCATGGAAAGCAGCGATGCACCACTCACCTGGCACAGTAGTATCAGCACGTTCGATGCCAGGTGCGCTATCTCACGATTACGCCTCTCGTACTTGCCCCAGCACAGTTTCAGCTCGCGTTCGTATTGACTAATTTTCTGAACGTGCCAGTCTCTTTTCGCGGCGCTAGTGGGGTTGGTATCGTTGGCCACACTATCGGGTTCGGATAATGCATTAAGCTGCGCCTTGTGACGGGCGATTTTCTTTTTCAATTCGTCTATCTGGCGGCGAGTACGAGCCTGGCGGCCATCAAAGGCGCCTGTCTTCAAAAAGAACGGCCTGCTCGCCTGTTCGCTTTGGCTATTTACCGCTACCGCGGTAGCGGTAAATAGCGTGTGCACGCCCCAGTCCACACCCAGCACCCGCTCTACGTTATCCCAATCGGGTAATGCCTGTCCCTCTACTTCTACGATGAAATCCAGCACGGCATACCGATCAGCGCTCGGTTTCGTTTCCTCACGCAGAGTAGGTGCTCGTAACTTTCCCTTGCCTGTCGTGAGGCGCTCTATAAGGCATGCCGGTAATGCAAGGGCGCTATCCGCTTTGCGCCAGCCCCAAATTCCTGCAGTATTCGGACACCGGAACCGAAAGCGGGCAACTCCGACCTCTGTGTTAGTGTCTATATCCAGTCGGTGAGCTTGACCCTTTATGGACCCGTCATCCCCGGCATAGGTAAGTATGCCTGCTTTTAGTAGCGGGATAGGTTGTAGCTCTTCGTATGAAGCGGGAAATCGGTCGTGTTGTAAATAAAAATTGCATGATTGTTCTATCACGCTTTGCAGTTCAATAGTGCGCATTGATGCGCTCTCTGATTCAGTTTCAGTTTCAGTATTACGAATGTTTTTGAAGCTGCTCTGTAAATTAGTAACAGCCTCTTTAATAGCAGGCCTATCTTTGCCAGCGGGCCGAGTGTCGTTCTTCTCCCTGATAAAACCGTCTTCAAGTACAGGCGCTACCAGGTCAAAGATTTTCTTGCGCTGTGCCTGGGCCCGCAGTATCCGGCCGGCAGTCTCACTCTCGCACCGCCATTGTCTATCACCGTGGGGATCAGGTGAGCCTGTATACTTGCCCAGTTGCTTCCACGCAGGGCCTTTGCTTTTCAGCCCGAATTCATCAAGTTGGGGCCATAAATGGGGCCATAAAATCGATATAGTTTGGTTAGCTACCGCACGGGAAGCGTCAAGCAAGCGCAAGGCATCTTCTTGTGCCTCATCCGGCAGGCGTACACTATACGTCAGGAGTTGGCTATTATGGCTTGCGCACACTGCACCAGCTCCTTTTGCTTATGAGATCGCATTCCATAAAGTCGGCAAAGTCGGCCGGAAAATGAGGCTATAAGCGCTAAAAGATCATCCGTAAGCTCTTGTTCGGGGGTCTTGTTGTCCCCGGGTTCGAGAACAGTGAGTGTGACGCCAAAACAGGTAAACAACGTTTCCAGGTATTCTTGTCCGAATCTGGTTAGCCGATCCTGGTAAGTAATAGCTATCTCGCTCACCTTATCTTCACAGACTATCTTGAGTAGGTGCTGCAATTGCCGACGTGTGGCTTTGAGACCGGAACCTATCTCCGATAACACGAGAATTTGCGCATCTGAGCGTTCAGTGGCAGCCCATTGTTGGAGCCGTTGGACCTGAACAGCAAGGTCCGATTTTTGTCCGTGCCCGCTAACTCTTGCATAGAGAACCAGGAGCTTTGGATCTGTATTCCCAACAAGCCTCTCAATTTCAGTCCGAGGTACTCGCACTTCACGGCCTACCGGAACGGCCTCGATACGGCCCGCCTTAATCCACCGCCTTACAGTCATCGGGTGTAAACCTAATTCATAAGCTGCAGCAGATATGCGTAGAAGCTTGGGTTCACGTGTTTTCATGATTAGTGCCCTCTACTGATATATTGATATATCCATAGATCCCGTGCAATACCATTCGATTTAATAAGGTCATAGATAGTATATCATAGTTATATTAATTCTTCAACTGTCAGAAACCTCAACACCTGGACGGTGGCCGATCTGGCGCAGACCTATCCACATATCAGAGGGGGCAAGATATATGCGGTGACGCGCCAATGGACCATCTGGCGCGTTATGTCCCACGACTTGCATCACGGCGGGCAGCTTGCACTGATGCTCGGTCTACAAGGCATTGACGTTCCTGAACTTGGTGACAAAGGCGGACACCTCACCCCATGGTCACCGGCCGAGTTGGATGCATAGGGCGCGATCGGGAGCTCCTGACGTACGGGATGCTTATCCCCCTGCCGGGCAGAGAGACAAAGGCGGGCAAAGCGACCCCACTGTTCTTGAGTACCCCCGCTTGTCTACTCCCTTTCGTGGCAGTGCGCCAGGTATCAGCGAACCGGGGCGGTGCGTCCCCTAGCCCTCCACTCCATTGTCTAATCCTTTCTTGACAACGACATATAAATGAATTACTATATAAAAGGTCTTTTATATATGAGATGCAAGATGTTTGAGATTGGAGACAACGTTTGGCTCGGAGCATAAATCAACCGGTAGGCGTAAAAAGCGTTCAGCCCGGCACTGAAGCGGGCACACACGCCCCCCTCATCGGGAGCGATGAATATGTGCCGCCCGTCCTCACACGTGAGCAGGCAGGCGCTATGCACGCCCTCAAACTCTTCCTGAAAGCTATAGCCGACGTAAATCGCCTCGCTATACTGCAGGAACTGGCCCGTGAAGATGGCCTCTCCGTGCTCGACCTCTCCGACCGTCTCGTCCTGAGCCAGCCCCTCACGTCGTGGCATCTGCATATTCTCAAACGTGCGCGCCTGGTTGCGCCCACCCACCAGGGCAGACAGCGCATCTATCGCTTGAACAGAGAACGATTGCAGGAGTATAGAGACTTGTTTCAGTGGGTAACGGATTTGTAGGGAGAAGAATTGTGATGTGAGCCTCTTTCCCGTTTTCCTATTACACTTGGTCTCACCTCCCCTTTCTTATCTCTCACATTCAACAATCAAGGAGAACATATAACAATGGCTAAAAAGAAGATCAGGGTTGCTATCATTGGCGTAGGCAACTGTGCTTCCTCCCTCGTTCAGGGCGTGCAGTACTACAAAAATGCTTCAGAGGATGAGTTTATCCCCGGCCTTATGCACACTAGGCTTGGTGGCTATCACATCAGCGACATCGAGTTCACTGCCGCCTTTGACGTCGACAAAAACAAGGTAGGCAAAGACCTCTCCGAAGCTATATTCGTCAAGCCAAACAACACTATCAAGTTCAGCGACGTACCTAAGCTCAACGTGCCCGTTATGCGCGGCATGACCCACGACGGCCTCGGCCAATACCTGTCCCAGGTAATCCAAAAGGCCCCCGGCCCCACCGCTGACATTGTGCGCGTTCTGCGCGAAACCAAGACCGACCTGCTCATCAACTATCTACCCGTCGGCAGCGAAATGGCCACCAAATGGTACGTTGAGCAGGCTCTCGAGGCAGGCGTCGGCTTCATCAACTGCATCCCCGTCTTTATCGCCCGCGAAGAATACTGGCGCAAGCGCTTCGAAGACAAAGGCCTGCCCATCATCGGCGACGACATCAAGAGCCAGGTGGGCGCCACCATAACCCACCGTGTGCTAACCCGCCTCTTCCGCGAGCGTGGCGTCAAGATCGACCGCACCTACCAGCTTAACTTCGGCGGCAATATGGACTTCTACAACATGCTCGAAAGAAGCAGGCTCGAGTCCAAGAAGATTAGCAAGACCAACGCCGTTACCTCTCAGCTCGACTACGACCTCGGCGAAGGCAACGTCCACGTCGGCCCCAGCGATTATGTGCCGTGGCTCGAGGACCGCAAGTGGTGCCACATCCGCATCGAAGGCACTACCTTTGGCGACGTCCCCCTGAACATGGAGCTCAAACTGGAAGTTTGGGATAGCCCCAACAGCGCAGGCGTGGTAATCGACGCCATCCGCTGCCTCAAGCTGGGCCTCGACAACGGTCTGAGCGGCGCCCTCGAGGCCCCCTCTTCCTACTTCATGAAGAGCCCTCCTGTGCAGTACACCGACGATCAGGCTCATGATGCAGTCGAAGAGTTCATCACCCGCTACGCCGGCGCTCGCAGCGAAACCGAGAAGCACCTGATCGACCTCTCCGAAACCGTCACCCAGTCTCACCAGCACCCGGCATCCGGAGATGGTACCCCCACCGAGCCCGTCGAGGTCACCCCTGTGGTCTCCACAAATGGTCACGGTCGCGGTAAGTAGACTTTAGCCTATCAACCTTTCGGGTTACAGGCCCCGGCGATGCCGGAGAGCCTGTAACCCGGCACACAACGAGGAAATATGAGCGTTCTTAAGAAAGTAGTCGGAGGCGTCTGGGTCAATCTCAAGTACGGAATATACAGGGGTACAAGTTGGACAGCCGCCAAGCTGCCGCTGAAGTTGGATTACGCGTTAGCTTCGCTGGTGGGCGATTTCATCTATCTGACCTGGAAGCGCCACTCTGCCAATGCCGTCAGCAATATGCGGCGCGTGCTGGGGCCCGACGTCCCCTGGCAGGTAGTCAAGCACACCGCTCGCCAATCGTTCCACAACTACGCCAAGACCCTCGTCGACTTCTTGCGCTTCCCCTATCTCACTAAGCAAGAAATCCAGGCTGCCATACCTGTGCGCGAGGGCTTGAACTACCTGCATGATGCACCTAAAGGTAAAGGCGTGCTTGTCATCAGTGGCCACATCGGCAACTGGGACATGGCGGGCGCGGTCATGGTCGACTACGGCATAACCCTGCACGCCGTGTCCGAGACCCACGAACCCAAGAAGATGGACGACCTGGTCAACGGCACCCGCGAGAAGGCGGGCATGAAGATCATCCGCCTGGAAACCGGCTCCCTCAAGCAGATGTTTACCGCCCTCAAGAAAAACGAGGCCGTAACCATCCTCTTCGACAAGCCCGAGCCCGAATCGGGCGTGGCCGTGCAGTTCTTTGGCGAAACAGCCTACGTGCCTGCCGGTCCCGGCGCGATCGCCCTGAAGACCGGCGCGTCCGTCATTGTAGGCTACTGTGTGCGCCGCAAGGACGACAAAACCTTCATGGGCGTGGTCGAACCTCCCATCGAGTACCAATCTCTCCTCACAGGCGACAAAGACCGCGACATTCAGATCATCACCCAGCAAATCGTAACCTGCATGGAGGGTGTGATCCGCCGCTACCCGAACCAGTGGTACATGTT
>JBBRDO010000117.1:0-13734 GCA_038203825.1 Chloroflexia bacterium
TGCCCAATCGGCAAAGAACAAAGTAGAGCAAGGTGCCAATCAGGTTTCCCACAGTACGTGGGTAGAGTGGCTAGCTCGTATCGGCTACGTAGCACGCGGCGTCCTCTATATAGTCGTCGGGGTGCTCGCTGTGCAGGCTGCGCTCGGCGTAGGCGGTGGAACAACCGATAAAAAGGGCGCAATCGCGACCATAGGGGCGCAGCCGTTCGGCAAGTTCCTGCTCGTGCTCGTGGCAATCGGCGTCGCGGGCTACGCGCTATGGGGCCTTGTGCGCGCCCTGCTCGACCCTCTCAAGCGCGGTACCGATCCCAAAGGGATCGCCGTGCGCATTGGCTACCTGGTCAGCGCCTTCGCCTACGCCAGTCTCCTGTTCCCCACAATAGCCTTTATTCGCGGCGGTGGCAGCAGCGGTACGTCGCAGGGCTCGCAAGATATGACCGCTACTCTCCTCTCCGCACCCCTGGGGCAATGGTTGGTCGTGCTCGTCGGCGTGATAGGCATGATCGGCGGTCTCGGACAGCTATACATGGCCTACTCAGCCGACTTCAAGAAGGACCTCAAGACCGGCGAGATGAGCAGCAGAGAGATAGATATCGCCACTAAATTTGGCAGGTTCGGCTCCGCCGCACGCGGTGTCATCTTTATCCTCCTGGGTTTCTTCGTGGTGCAAGCTGCTTTGCAGTTCGACCCCAAGAAGGCGCAAGGCCTCGATGGTGCCCTGCAAACATTGGCCCACCAGCCCTACGGCCCCTTCCTGCTGGGTATCGTCGCTCTCGGCCTCGTCTCCTTCGGCATCTACTCCATCCTCTGCGCCAAGTGGATCAAGGTCACCCGCCAATCGACGACAGACGGCAAATGATTGGTATATATAGGCGGCTAGCATCGCCGACCATCTTATTCACGCCTTGACATAGTCCGGTCGCTGCAATATATTTCTCAGAATGGAACCACCACATTTGCCCGGCTGGAACTTCTGCTTCACAACGTCCGTCCGCTTCCGCGATATCGACATGTTCGATCACGTAAACAACGCTGTTTACCTGACCTACGTGGAGTCGGCCCGCGTAGCATACTACTCCCAGGTAACCGGCCTCCAGGATCCGCATGATTTCGACATGACCGTGGCCCGCGTCGAAATCGACTTCAAAAAGCCCATCTTCTTCCCGGCTACCATCAACGTATTCACCCGCGCCTCACGCATCGGCACCAAATCCTGGACCCTCGAACACGAGCTACGCGATGCCGCAAACTCCGACTTGCTGGCCACCTGCACCACAGTCCTGGTCTACTTCGACCACCAGACCGGCCAAAGCAAGCCGCTCTCACCCGAAATCATCTCCCGCATCGAAGCTCATGAAGGCCATTCCCTCCGAGAAGTCGCCACAAGGAAGAGCTAGAAACAAGACACAAAGCCCGTGCCGGCATCTGGGCGTTTTAATTACCCCGACCATATAATCTAACCCTGAAAGGACATTATCATGTGCTATAGTCCCAATGATCTCCCACCCAATCCGCCCGGCACCCCCGGCCAGGCCCACGGCGAGGACATAACTCTCACCGGCGCGAGCGGCACCGTCTTCTCCGCCTACTTTGCGCACCCTGCCCAGCCCGCGCCCAACTCTCCCTGCGTCATCATCTGTCCCGACGTGCGCGGCCTCCATAACTTCTACAAAGAGCTCGCCCTCCGCTTCGCCGAACAGGGTATCCACGCCCTTGGCATTGACTACTTTGGACGCACCGCCGGCCCTACTGCTCGCGACGAATCGTTCGAGTACATGCCCCACGTCCAACAGGTCCAGTTCGTTGGCCTCCTTGAAGATGTTCAAGCCGCCATCGCCTATCTCCAGGCCCACGCTGCCGCCGCCTCGGAATCGGCCCCTGCGCTCTTCACTGTCGGCTTCTGCTTCGGCGGCTCCGTCTCCTTACTCCTCTCCACCCAGCCCCTCCCCCTGCGCGGCGCCGTCGCCTTCTACGGCGGTCTCTCCCGCCAGTTCGCCGACACGGGCGCCCCCGTCCTTGACCTCACAGCCAACGTTCGCGTCCCTGTCCTCGGCCTCTACGGTGGCGCCGACCAGGGCATCCCCGAAGCCGCCACGAATCAGCTGGACGCTAACCTCGCCACCGCGGGCGTTCCCCACGAAGTAATAGTCTACCCCGGCGCTCCTCACTCCTTCTTCGACCGCAAATCCGCTGACTTCGCCGAAGCCTCCGCCGACGCATGGAACCGCACCCTCTCCTTCATCTCCCAGTATTCCCAGTCCTCGTAAGCAACAGGAGCAACCATCTCAATGTCTAGCGACCCACAGCAGCAACCCGATCTCCTCGTCGTCAAGAACCGGCCGTTCAACGCGGAAACCCCCCTGCCTGCCCTCCGGCAACCCATCACTCCCAACCCCAACTTCTATGTCCGCTCCAACTTCGCCATTCCTGCTCCCATCTCCGCTCCCGACTCCTGGTCGCTGGACATAAACGGCTCTCTAGATAATCCCTTCTCCATTTCCTATCCCGACCTGCTCGCCCTGCCCTCCCACACCCTAACCTCCACCCTTGAGTGTGCGGGCAACAGCCGCCTGGGCCTCGTCCCTCTCCCCAAAGGTGAGCCTTGGTCCTCCGGCGCGGTCAGCACAGCCCACTGGCGCGGCGTCCCTCTCACCACACTTCTCTCTCGTGCAGGTCTCCACCCCTCCGCCGTCGAGATCCTCTTCAGCGGCGCCGACAGCGGCACAATGGACAACAACCCTGAACAGATCACCTTCCAGCGCTCGCTGCCCCTTTCTATGGCCCTCCACCCCGACGTCCTGCTCGCCTACGAGATGAACGGTGCGCCTCTGCCAGCCGAGCATGGCGGCCCTCTTCGCCTGCTAGTACCCGGCTGGTACGGCATGGCCTCGGTCAAGTGGCTCGTCCGCATTACCGCCATCGACGCCCCCTTCACCGGCTTCTTCCAAACCCAGCGCTACGTTTACTCCCTCCCCTCCGACACCACATCTCCCGAAATCCCCGTTCGCGAGATCCTGGTCAAATCCCACATCACCTATCCTGCCCCCGGCGACATCCTGCCCCTGGCCCCGATCACGATCACCGGCTTCGCGTGGTCTGGCTCTGCCCCCATTGCCTCCGTCGAGGTCGCCACCGAAGGCGAAGGCGCGTGGAAGCCCGCCACCCTCATAGGCGACGCTACCCCCTACACCTGGCAGCAGTGGCGCTATGTCTGGACTCCCACCCGCCCCGGCCGCTACGCCCTGCGCTCCCGCGCCACCGACGCCCTAAACAACACCCAGCCCGACCAGGCCCCCTGGAACCGCCTCGGCTATAGCAACAACTCCATCCAAACCCTCATCGTCCAGGTACTTCCCTAGCCCTCCCACAAAACCCGTCCTCTCCCTGGCGATCCAATCTTTCCCCGCCCCATCAGGAATCAAAAAAGGGAGACACCCAAGTGCCCCCCTTCGTCCCTATCACTTATAACGCATGACCTACGATCAGCGACTTACGATCTACGACTCACTCTCGCCTACCGCTCGTGCTCCCCGTACAACATCTGGCGGATAACCAGCACATCCTGCCGCATCTGGTTGTCCGTCTCCACCAGCCCCTCGATCTTCTCGAACGAGTGCATGGCTGTCGTGTGGTCGCGCTTCCCAAAGTACGACGCAATCTGAATGAACGGCGTTTCCATCTCCTCGCGCATCAGGAACATCGCCACCTGCCTCGGCACCAGCACCTCCCTGCTCCTCGACCCCGTCTTCAGGTCCTCAGGCTCCAGGTTGAAGAAGCTCGACACCGTCTCCACGATCCGCTCGTGCGTAACCGGCCTTCGCCTCTGGCTCGCTCCCAGGTCTGTCAGTGACGCCGCCGCCAGGTCCACCGTGACGTTCATCCCGTTCAGGTGAGCATATGCGATAATCCTGTTGAGCGCCCCTTCAAGCTCCCTGATATTGCTCTGCACCTTGCGGGCGATAAAATCAACCACCTCGCTCGGCACTCGCACTTCCATGCTCTCGGCCTTCGCCCTCAAGATCGCGATCCGAGTTTCCAGGTCCGGAGGCTGAATATCTGCCGCCAAACCCCACTCAAACCTCGACCTCAGCCTCTCCTCGAGAGTCAAGATCGCTTTCGGCGGCCTATCTGAACACAGCACAACCTGCTTGTTCGCGCTGTGCAGCGTGTTGAACGTGTGGAAGAACTCTTCCTGCGTGGTCTCTTTGCCCGCGATGAACTGAATATCGTCCACCAGCAAAATATCCACCGACCTATACATATTCCTGAACGTCTCGTTGCGCCCGTCCCTGATCGCGCTGATGATGTCGTTGGTAAACTTCTCGCTTGTTACATACAACACCCGCACTCCCGGGTTCCGCTTCAAGGCCTCGTGCCCTATCGCGTGCAACAGGTGAGTCTTGCCCAGCCCAGCCCCGCCGTACAGGAAGAGAGGATTGTAGCCCATCGCCGGGTTGTCGGCCACCGACCTGCTAGCCGCGTGCGCCAGCTGATTGCTCTTGCCCACGATGAATTTGTCGAATGTATAGCGCGGGTTCAACATCGAGTCGGCTTCCATGCTCATCTCAAGCTGCACTGCCGCCCTCATCGATGACCCCGTGTTACCGCCCATATTGCCGCCACCGCCGCTTCGAATATACTGTGGCTGCTGCTGCTGCATTGACCCGCCCCGGTTCGACATACCCGATACTCCCGGAGCCTGTGGCCTGACAATATTGCTTGCACCGCTCCCCATCTGCCCGTTCATGTCCCGAATAGGTGTCGGGTCACCGGAGGAGTGACCATGGGTCTGGTTCACAGCGCTACCCATGGGCTGGTTTACCACCGGCCCGCTCGTACTTTGCCCGACAGCCATCGGCAGTTCCATTTCCTTCGCATCGCCAACCCCGTCAAGAGCGTGCAGGCCTCTGCCGCTGTCGCCTCGTGCCGGTGTCCGAACCTCAAATCGCACTTCGACGTCGCGCCCTAATACGTTCCTCAGAGTCTCAGCGATCTGCTTGCTGTATTTCTTCTCCAGCCACTCCTTGGCAAAATTGCTCGGTACAGCAATCGCGATCCACTTGCCCTCTTCATACTGCGCGATGGAAGTGTTCTTCAACCACGTCTGGAAGCTCGGCCCAGGCACTTTAATCTGCAGCTCGCCCAATGCTGCCTGCCATATTTGTTTGGCGTTCATCCTGCCTTCTCCTCCTGGCTTATTCATGGTCGGCCCTCCACTGGTCGCCTTACGTCCAAACCTCGATTTCTAGTGCCGTGTGTCATACAAGTTCCCACATCATAGCAGCGCCAGACCAAAAGATCAATAATCTCTGTGCGCGACTTCTATAAGAAGGACTTATATCTTACTCATCCGAGCCCTTGCCCTGAATACTTATACACATGGCTCGTGGACAAACTTTTCCACATTTCCACTGCCCCTGGTGCATATTCCCTCGACTCTCTGCCTGATACGCAGTTTCCTTCCACATATTGTGCCAATCTGCACTGATGATACCATATATAGTACCGCTTGTCTAGTGCCTGGATGTAGGATTCCCACACAATTTCCCCAGAAAAATAGGCAAATGCGGTGCGCCAGCTGTATTGACCTGTCAGACAAAGGTTATAGAAAGCCGTTACGAAGCATACTGTCTGCAATAGACAGGGGCTTCGCGGACCGAGGTGGCCTGTTGAGGTGGCTTAACCCGAAGCTTCGTTAGAATACGTTATCCACAATTCACTGTCAAGCGTTTTACACCCCTCTTTGTGGACAACTTCCATAACAAATCTGCGTACTCATCCCCCTACAACTATTAGTAACAGTCGCTAGAACATACGCTCCATAATTGCGGACGCTCTACTTTTGTGCCTGGCCCACGCTTATCGAGCCTGAGAACCTCGCCCCAATGCCGTACCTTCCCAGCAGTGCCGCAATAACACGACGGTTGTAGCCTTTTCCGTTGCTTTGCCATTCTGAGCTTAGAGAGGCTCCCTTCAGGAACGAACCATCACCCTCGCCGCTTTCGCCCCTTCAGGATGCGCGTTATGATCCTGCGCGCTCCAGGGCGACGAGCTGATCGTGCAGCAACCAAATTGCGTTCGAGTTCATGCGCCCAGTCCTCAAGTGCTCTTATGTGCGCGTTCTTGATCTCCACTTGCTGTTGAAGGCTGGCAATATCCTGTCGCGCAGCTTCCAGCGCTTGCCACGTACTATCGATGCGTCCCCGCGATAGCTTGAGCGCTCGCTCCCTTAGCTCATTGCTGCCCTGACTGCCTGAGCCGTCACTCTTGTGGCCAATCAGCATGACGTGCTCAGCGCTCTCAGGGTGTGCTTCTACCAGAAACTGATAAATCTGCTGGATCAACCCGCTGGCATAGTTGTAAGCTGCCTTATCCTGTGATCGTGCCAGATAAAATAGCCAACTGAGGCTGTCGAACGCGATATAGCGTCCATCAAAGCTGTCTACCTCGAAATTGTCGACGAACGCTTCAATTACCTGTTCGCTACCCACTGCCTCCATTTCAGATGGCTCAGCGCGTGGAATCCCGGCCAGCACCGCGGGGTCCAGCGTGCGTAGCCCCGGGAAAATCTCCTCCTGCGCCCACTTGCGCGCAGCCGACATGATTTCCTCCAGATACTCGTTATTCCTCACGTGCTCGTCGACACCTATGCCTGCCCCATCCTTTAGCCAGCCCTTCAATATGCGCATTTCCTCAACAAGATTGGGCACATGATGTATGGAATGCAGCGCCACCGCCGCGTCGAATACCCCCGGCTTGAAATCGAGAAAACCCATCGCAGCGCCCATGTACTCGATGTACTCACCCTGCGAAATAGCGTATTGCTTGGCAAGGCGCATATTAGCCACCGCCGGGTCAAACGCCACAACTTTATGCCCGCGCCTGGCAAAGTACAGGCTGCTCCAACCGGTGCCGCTGCCAATATCAAGCAGCCACTCCGCATCCACCAGCAGCGGGTGGTCCGCAATTAGCGAGTGCATACCCCCAATATCGATGCCGTCCACCGTTCCGGGGTTCAGGACTTCAATCCCCTCAGTAATAAGAGGAGCCACAGGAGTACGCAAGTCGAAAAACCCCGTATATCCACGCTCCCACATGAAGCCGTACCACTTGCCCCAGTACTCGGCCTCCCGCTTCAAGCCCTCAGGATATAGCTGCTCGAACGACGGCACATATTCCTGAATCGGATAACGACGCCCACAGGCAGGACACTCTATAGTGCCCTCCCGGACTTCGTCTATTGGTCCGACCCTGTACTCTATGCGTTCAATGTTGCCGGCATGCAATCTCAACTCTTGAGCATTGCAGTCGCGCGCCGGGCATCGTAAGAGCGACACGAAATCTGCTTTCATCCAGGTTATCACCCTCCTGTGCGGTGCTATGATACATCATCCAGGCGTCCATGTGCACGGCTTGCCAGATTTCGTGTCTATTCATTTACGAAGGTTCAGGCTGTCCAGGCCTCTCAACAGGCCTATCTACCTAATTCGGCTAGCGTGCCCTGCACGATCTCGCTTACCGCCATGTCATCCAGCCCAAACCGTGCGCCCGCAGCATCAAACAGCTCAGGCAACGGCCGCGATCCACCGAGCGACAGCGCTCTTTTGTACGCCTCTATCGCTCCCCGCTCATCTTGCAGCGAGTTCAGCCATATCCTCAATGCCGCCAGTTGCGCGATGCCATATTCCACATAATAGAAAGGCACATCGAACACGTGGGGGTACTGCCAGCCGATCTCCCTGTACTGCTCCAGCCCCGTCCAATCTATCCCCGGCCTGAACCTCTTCTCCAACTCAGTCCACTTCTTGCGCCTGGCCGCCGCGCTGTGGTCGTCCGCTGTATATACCCAGTGCTGGAACGAATCGATCATCGCCATAAAGGGGAAGAACTTCAGCGTGTCGCGCAACTGGTCTTTCAGCAGCCGCCCCAGCTCCTCCTCGCTGTAGAACTCACTCATGTACGGCCTCGATAGCAGCTCCATGCTCATCGACGCCACTTCCGAGAACTCATGCGTCGTGCCGTGATAGCTGTACAGAGGCAGCTTCCGCGCCAGGTAGTAGTGGAATGAGTGCCCGCCTTCGTGCAGCAGCGTGTTCACATCGTCCTTGCTTCCCACCGCATTCATGAAGATAAACGGCACCTGCGTATCAGGCAGCGTGTCCATGTAGCCGCCCGGCGCTTTCCCCGGCCTGTTCGCCAGGTCAAGCAGCCTCTCATCGATCATCTCCCTGAAATATCCCGCCAGCTGCTCGTCGATCTTGCTTACTATCGTGTAGCAGCCTTCCTCCAACCGCTCCACAGTCTCGAACGGCTTTATGGGCGGCGCGCCTTCCGCGTCAACATCGAGGTCCCACGGCTTGAGCTCGTCCGCGCCCAGTTGCGCCTTGCGCTCTTCCCAGTCCCGTGCCACCACGGGCGTAATGTTCTTCGCGATCGCCTCGTGGAACTCCAAACATTCCTGCGACGTGTAGTCGAACCGCTTCATCTCTTCAAACTTGTAGTCCCTGAAATTAGCGTAACCCGCGTTGTGCGCCATCGTCTGCCGCACCTCGTACATGCGGTCGTAAAGGTCGTCCAGAGCGTCCGCGTCGGCCAGTTTCGCATTCCAGCGCGCCAGCCACGCTTCCTTCCTCGTATCCCTGTCCTGCTCTTCGAGGAATGGGAGCAATTGCGGCAGGGTGTACTTCTGGTCCCTGAACTCTGCCTCCTGTGCCCCCACGATCTTGTTGAACTCCTGCTCCAGCTTGAGTGCTTCCTGCATCAAAGGCACGTTCTCGTCCCTGAACAGCCCCACCTCCGACCTTATGTTCCGCAAATACACCTTGTACTCGTCGCCCAGCTCGTCCACCGCGGGCGACGCAAGCAGCTTCCTCTTCAGCGCAAAGTCCCGCTGCTCTTTCACAGGCACCAACTCGTCCACGATCTGCATGTATCGCGTCTCGTACTCAGGGTTGCCCGTGTCCACGGTCATGTCAATATAAGCCAGCGAGTACGCCTCGTACTGCACCGCGCTCAATTCTTCCCAATCCAGAATAAAATCCTCCAGCTTTGCACGAGTGCTAATATCGCGCTCATCCAGGCTATCGTAGACCTCGCCCAAAGCCTCCATATCCGTAGTATCAAACCCTTCCTGCACAAATCTGTGCGGGGCCGTTCGTGTCGCGCTAAAATTAGGCATTTGTGTTCGTCTTTCCTTTCTACTCCACTCTAATCAACACTCCCCCAATTATAACCACCCGTCCCCCACCTCAACAGGTCCTTCAGAAGTATCTCCCGGCACAATCCAATCCCCAAACTTTTGCGATCTTTGCGCCCTTTCCTTTCAATTCCTCTTGCCCTGGTCACTTATCACTTATCACTTATCACTTATCACTACTGGTCACACCTTCATCGTCTGCCACTTCCCGCCCCGGAACCTGAAGAACATCAGCACAGCCCGCACTGTCGCTTCCAATATCAGCGCGCTATAGATCCCTATCAGCCCCAGCCCCATGCCCGGCGCGCACACATTAGTGAACGGCACGCATACTGCGCTCAGCCCCAGGAACGCCCCCACCGGCAACCTTACCAGCCACACTGCAATGGTCGTCACCCACATCGGGTACCTTACGTCGCCCGCGCCTCTCAGCGCCCCGCCCAGCACGAACGCCACCGCAAGCGACGGCTGGTAGAAAGCGATCACCTTCAGGCAATCTGCCCCCAGCTGTATCAACCGCTGGTCATCCGTGAAGACGCGCATAATCACGTCCCCGAAGAAGAAGAACACAATGCCCATTGTGCCCATCCAGATCACAGCCGACCGCGTCGACAATGACGCCCCCAGCCGCGCTCGCTTCGGACTCTTCGCCCCCAGGCTCTGCCCCACCAGCGTGGTCGCGGCAATCGAGAAGCCGAACCCCGGCATCTGCGAGATAAACACTATGTTCAGCGCCACCCGCGAAGTAGCGAACACCACCTCGCCCATCCCGATCACCAGGAAGTTGTAGAGCAGCACGCCCAGCGACATAAACAACTGCTCAAACGCCGTCGGTATCCCGATCCCCAATATCCTCTTAACAATGCCCAGGTTCGGTCGCCACGCACCACCGCTTCTACCCAGCAGATTCAAGAACCGTTTGGGCCTGATCAGCACTCCAAGCAGAATGATCGTGCCTATCGTTCTGGCAGTCACCGACGCCCACGCCGACCCTGCTACCCCCATCTCCGGTATCCAGCTCAGTGCAGGCAAATTCACCTGCCCAAGCCCCACCAGGTGCAACAGGCCGCTGAGCCACGAGCCAAGAATGCCGCTCGCTTTCTCTCCGCCAAATACCAACTCGACAGCCAGGATTGCGTTTACTACGTTGATGCTGGCCGTCACGAACATAGGGGTGCGTGTATCGCCCGACCCCCTCAGCGCAGCGCCCGCGATCAACATCATGACGAGGGGCAGCGCCGAAAAGAGCGTTATCTGCAAATAAATCGCCCCCTCGCCTGCCGCCAGTGGTTCCAGCCCAAGCACTGACATCAACGGATGCGACAAAAACCCTACCGGCATCAACACCAGGCTCATTAATGCCGATAACATCAGCGACTGCTTCAGCACCGAGTTGGCTTCGCCCCTCTGCTTCGACCCCGTGTACCGCGCAATCAGCACTGTCGTGCCCATACTGATCGCCACCAGCGCCGTGGTCAATATCCACACCAGCTGCTGCGCCAACCCCACGCCCGACAGCGCAGCCGTGCCCAGCCGCGCAACCACTATGGTGTCCACGATCCCCATCAGCGTTTGCAGGGCATTCTCGGCAATCGCGGGCCACGCCAGCCGGAATACGCTCTTGCTTACCTCGCGACGGTCCTCTGCGGTCAGTTCCCCTTCGTGGTCCTCGGTCCGCACCATATCCCCGGCTACGACCTGCGCCTGCGCTGCGGCCTCCACTCCGATCCCGGCACCCAGGAAGGGGCTTGTAGCCTCCGCGACCTCCTGCCCTGCTTCTTCTGCTATCCCCCGGTCGATAACGTCTTGGGCTGATTCGCTCGTTACAGGCGTGCTACTCGTCCCCTTCCTCGGCGATCTTCTTACTGTTACATTCAAATTACGCATATAGATATATATCTAATCCTTGGTGCAAACTTTCGGGCGGTTTTCACACCGCCCAATCAAACCAATTTTATCTTCTATTTATACCACTTTTCTTGCATTTTATCGCTCTCTCGCCCCTACCACTCTATCTCTCCAAGCAAAATCGATGCCAGCCGTCCTCGCTCGACAGTCTTCTGGTTGTCAGGTGGCGTCGCCCGCAGGTTCTTCACGGTCGCCGTCCCGCCCGCGATCTCGTCGGGCCCAAGCACTATCGCATACGGAATGCCCAGTTTGTCCGCATACCCGAACTGCTTGCCCAGCTTGTCGCCCACGTTCAAATAGACCTCGCAAGCCACCCCCTGCGACCTCAACTCGCTAGCCAGCCCCAGCGATGCCTGCACGCTCTCTTGCCTCCCATCAAACACAGTCACCAGCGCCTTGCTCGGTGTCGACTGCGGCACAATCATCCCCAGCTCTTGCATCACGTCTATGATCCGCTCCACGCCAAACGACGCCCCCGTAGTCGGGAGGCTCCGTCCCGCGAACATCCCCACCAGGTTGTCGTAGCGCCCTCCACCTCCCAGCGACCCGATCTTGGGCTCATCGACCACTATCTCGTACACGGCTCCAGTGTAATAATCAAGCCCGCGCGCCAGCGTCACATCCACCCTGAACCTGTCCTTCTGCACGCCCATCTCGCCCAGCGCCGACAAAATAGCCTGAAGGTCATCCAGCCCCTTCAACGCCGCCTCGTCCCCCGCCAGGGGCCCTGCTAACTCTGCCAGCAGCGCGAAGTTGTCATTGAAAGACTGCACACTCCCGCCCTTCAGGAACAGATCCAGCACCCGCAGCGCCACCTCTTCGTCAACCCCGTTCCTCGCCATCTCGGCGCGCACCCCGTCCGGCCCTATCTTATCCAGCTTATCCATTGCCCTGAAAATCGTCCCAGCCTGCTCCTCATGAACGCCCGCGCTGCGTGCCAGCCCCGCCAGTACAGCCCTGTGATTAATCAGCACCCTGTAGCCAGTAAACCCCAGCTTGTCCATCGCCTCGCCGAATATCGCCAGTGTCTCCGCGTCGGCCAGGGGCGAAGCCGTGCCCACGATGTCAATATCGCACTGGTAGAACTCCCGGTAGCGCCCAAACTGTGGGTTATCTCCCCTCCACACCGGGCTGATCTGGTATCGCTTCCATGGGAACTGTAGCTCGTTCAGGTGCATAGCCACAACGCGCGCCAGCGGCACAGTCAAATCGTACCGCAGCCCCACCTTGCGCTTGCCCTGGTCTTCGAACCTGTAAAGCAGTCGCTCGTCCTCCCCGTACTTCCCCTCCAGCGTAGCAGCATACTCAATCGCCGGCGTCTCCAGCGCAGCAAACCCGTGCAGCTCAAAAATAGAGCGCAAAGTCTCCATAACGTGCCGCCGCGCGAACATAGCCGCCGGCAAATGATCCCTGAATCCCTTTAATCTTTGTGGGGTTATCAATAGAAGCCTCCCCTCTCAATGAATATAAGAACGACTATCGTTAGTAGACATATCGATAATACAACTTCAATTACCAGAGCGTTAACTCGCTTGAACACAAGTCCTAGAACCGTTCCAGCAATTCCGCACATAATCGCCGCGAGCGCATAACCCCAACCACAACGAAGATCGTATAAGCAGTACATCTAAAAGATAAACAAGTGCAGGTGCAAATATCCCCGTTATCCAATGTAATCTCCTTGACGAGGCCAAAGCAATGGCAGCGTAAGTTACATACTCGATCTGTACTGGTGTAAAATACCAGTGGCCTTCGAAGCTATCATATCCGTAAAAAAGCCTGAGAAGAATGTTCCCGATTATGATCAGCAACCCCAGTACCGATATTAGCAAGTCGATCTCATATTGCTTTCGGATAAGCCCTGTTCCCCCCAATACCATGATGGTTATCGCTAAGACGGCGACGGGTATCTGCTTACGCGTGATACAACAGGGCACTCAAATCTGAAAGCGACAGCGACTCCAGCAAAATGTGCTACTTTGCACTCCTTAGCAGCAATGTTGGGTTCTCCCCAACTAGGTTACCGCCGTTTTCCGCACACTTATCAGTTCTAGCCTGTAGAAGTGAGGCACTCCTTGAAAGGACTTGTGCCGCGCATGTCTTCGCGCGGAGGCGTATTTAACAACCATCCGTTACCCCTACTTATTTCCAACCCAACAGTACGAGCAGGCCATCCCAACCGCGGTCCATCACGATTGCCAGCAGCGAGCAACCGATACAGACGAAGGTAACAATCACCCAGCCTCCCACCATTTTCCAGCCTGAACTTGCCCATGCCCACTTGGATTCTGTCAGCATCATGTACTTGTAGCTGTAAATATCATCGCCTGCTTCCGAAGGAGGATTTCCCATGTATGTGACTTCTACTTTCTCGGGGTCTTGCTCTTCGGGTTTCTCATCCATGATATACCTCTCTTGGGCTTCCCCATAATGTGGACAAGAAGAGGACTCTGGTCCACATTATTGTACTCAGCGTTTGAATCCTCCCTACGTTGGGTTCGTTAGTTGTCCAATCCACTCTCCATTATAACCATTGTAGACATTCCCAGTGAGCTCAAAAAAGAGAGGGGGAATCTGTCGGAAGTCCGTTGAGTGAAGCCTGGCGAGGGCGGGCAGTAGAAAGCGATCAG
>JBBRDO010000118.1:0-13152 GCA_038203825.1 Chloroflexia bacterium
TAGAGACACTATCAGCCGAAGCCTCATTTTAGCTGATTGAAGGTTGGAAAGCACGCGGATTTGCTGTATACTTTGCCCATCGGGCGGGCTGTGGTATACGTGCCCGCAATTGCTACATCAAAACCTCCCACCGTTCGTACCGCTTTCTGAGTAGTGCGATCGATCTTGCTACTCCAACATATAGACCACGCCACTTGCACAATCCTAAGCAGGTGGCAAGGAATGCTTCTGGTGTGAGTACGCTAACCTATCTCAACTTCGATGTGCAGCTAGAGCGCGTAGGCGACTCGTATCGTGTGCTGGTGACATCGCCTACCGGAGAGACCGTGCGAGCGGCTTTCGAACCGCCATTCTCGGGCCTGGAGCTTGAGAACTTCCTGTTGCGGGCCGGTCCGTCGCGCCGAGGTGTGCGCCGAGTCGATTCGCAGGAGGTCGAAGCGGCCAAGCAGTTCGGCGAGCGTATCTTCAGCGCGCTCTTCAGCTCCGAAGTGAGGAGCGCCCTCCAGAGCACCCTTGAGGAGGCCCGCCGCCGCACCGAAGCCGAGCATGATCGCGTCGGGGTGCGCATCCGCCTGCGGCTCACCGGTGCGCCAGAGCTGGCGGTCGTTCCATGGGAATATATCTACAATTCCACCCTCAACCGCTTTCTAGCCTTGTCGGTCGAGACCCCACTCGTACGCTATCTCGATATGCCCGAGCGCATCCGACCGGTATTGGTTACGCCGCCGATGCGCATCGTAGTGGTGATAGCGAGCCCGCGAGACTACCCACAACTCGACGTGCAACAAGAATGGGACAGGCTGCAATCGGCCTTATCGGACTTGAAGCAGGATGGCTTGGTGGAATTGGAACTGCTGGAGGCGCCCACACTGCCTGCCCTACAGCGCCGGCTGCGACGCGATACCTATCACGTTCTCCATTTCATCGGGCACGGCGGATATGACCATCGTACACAGGACGGTCTGTTGGTGTTCGAAGATGAAGAGCAACGGGCCCGCATGGTGAGCGGGCAGGACCTGGGAATGCTACTGCATGATCATACCTCACTCCGGCTCGCCATTCTCAATGCCTGCGAAGGGGCGCGCACCGGCAGCGACGACCCGTTCGCAGGGGTGGCGCAGAGCCTTGTGCAGCAGGGTATCCCCGCTGTGATCGCTATGCAGTTCGAGATCACCGATGCGGCAGCTATTACCTTCGCCCACGAGTTTTACCAGGCTATAGCGGATGGCTACCCGGTGGACGCTTCGATCACCGAGGCTCGCAAGTCTATGTTCGCAGAGGCGAGGGGGAACGGGCTCGAATGGGGAACGCCTGTGCTCTACATGAGGTCGCCCGATGGTCGCATTTTCGACGTGCAAAAGAGGCGAGTGGAGGCAGCGACTCGAGCCCTGGAAATCAACGGTCCGGAGCCGGTGACCATTGAGCCTCAGACGATTGCAGCGGTAGCGCCTGCCCCTGCCGAGACCGTTCCCCTGGTTATTGCGCCAATCCCCGAACCGGAGATTGTGCAAGCGTCGGTACAAGAACCTGTGCCGGCAGGTGAGCCCGCCGGTGATAAGCCGGTTGTGCGCAGCACCCCCGCCGTGGTGACTGTGGAGGAGGGGAAGCAGGTCGCCCCGGCGAGAAAGCACTTTCCGCTCCCCCTTGTGGCCGGCGTGCTATTGCTTTTGGTATTGGCGGTAGGCGCGATCTGGTTCTTCACGCGAGGCGTACCGCCAAGTTCACGTGCCGTACAGCCGCCGTCCACTGAGGCCAAGAGCCATTTCGATGCGGGCATGAAGGCTTATGATATCCAGGATTACGCTGGCGCGATGGCCGAATTCGGAGAGGCTATCAAACTCCAATCCGACTATCTCGATGCCTACTATTGGCGAGGCCTGGCCTATTCGGCTCAAGGTATGTACGATGAGGCCCTGGCCGAATTCGATGTGATCCTTGGGTTCAAGCCCGATGAGGCCAACGCTTATTTCGAAAAGGGACGCATCTATGGATATAAAGATGATGCTGACAACTCCATAGCACAGTTCACCAAAGCCATAGACTATGACCCGAAGTTCGTAAATGCCTACCTGGGTCGCGGTGAACAGTACTACGGCCGTGGCGAATACGACCTGGCATTGGAAGATTTCAACACGTCGGTGAAGTACGAACCCTCTACATCTCTTTGCTACCTCGATCGCGGTCAGGTCTATTACCAACAAAACAAACACGACCTGGCGATCGTTGATTTGACCAAGGCTATTGAGCTCTATCCGGAATTTGTGCAAGCGTACTCGCTTCGTGGCGATACCTATATTGCAACGGGAGCGCATAGCGAAGCCGTTGCCGACTTCCGAAAAGTGCTGGAACTGAGTCAGGATGAATACTGGCGCTCCCATGCCGAGGAGCAGTTAAGAACGCTCGGCGAAAAGCCATGAGCCAGAGAGCTCATCCGTAGTGCGTTCTCTCCTGACTTCGGTTAAGAGCTTCGAACCCTACTCAAGGATGCCACTGAACGGAATGGGCACTATAGGTGCCCAGGAATGTTCATGACTTCCAGCATTTCCTGCGGCACCAGTGCAGGCAATATCGCATGATGCATTACTGACCTCTGACCTCTGACCCCTAACCCCACTCCCTCCGAGTACCCGCCCACAACCCCGCCACCGCCAATACCACTAGCCCACCCGGCACAAGCACGTCCCACACCGCCGGCATCCCAACCGACGCCAGGCTCGGCCGGTACACCGCAGCCGTCAGCCCCTCCCACAAATACCGCGCCTCTACCAGCAAGGGCGAATTGGCAGGGTCATAAAGCGTGACCCCCTCGCCCGGATCTCCCGCCAGCACCAATCCATAATTCCGGAAATAGACCTGGAAGTCCACCATCGCCCCCGCTATATTGACTGCCGCCCCCAGCACTCCCAGCACCACCCACGCAGCCACTGCGATTTGCCTCCCGCTTCTCGCCTGCTGCCTGCCGCTCTCAGTATCTATCGACCTCTGCCCTCCCAAAAACGCCAGCCCCAACACCATAAGCGGCAAAACAGGCACGATCAGCCGCGGCCCCCAGGCGAAATTGCCTGTCCACGCCCACCACATCGCGTTGAACCCGAACCCCACTACCACCTCGCCCACAATCAGCCACGTCGCCACCCTGCCCCCGGTCCCGCCGCGCCTGATCATCAGCCATAATCCTACAGGCACGAGGATCAGCACAGGTGCGTACAAGAACACGCTCTTGCCCGGGCTGAACAACAGCCCCCCCAATCCCTCAAGCAGCGGAGTACTGAACCCCTCCTCTTTCTCATACCCCGTCCTGAACAGCGCGTCAGCCAGGGGCGCATACCGTATGTAGTTGTACGCTCCCTGCACCACCAGCGCCGCCAACGGACCAATCCCAAAGAGCGCTATATTCCCGACCAACGCCCCGACCCCCGACCTCGGCTTCCGCAAACACAGCCACAACACGGCCAGCCCCACCGCCGGCCAGTAAATGGCGAACGCCGGCTTGAACAGCAGCATCGCACCCAGGCATAGCCCCGACAGCAATAGCAGCCGCGGACTCGGAGCCAACTCAGCCTCCTCGTTCGGCTCGCCTTTGCTCCCAGGCAAAATCAGCAATATCGAGGTGAGTAGCAGCAGCCCGCCCGCAGGCTCCGAGAAAAACGTGCGCCCGTAGTTCAGTGCGGGCGTTGCCAGCAGATAAGTGGCCGCCACCCCCAGCGACGTGCCCACCGAGGCGAATCGACGAGCAGTCCTGTACAGCACAAGCAGAGTGAGCGCGGTCACCACCAGGTTGGTAAACGACACAGTCAGGCGCGTGATCCCATCGAAATCGCCTCCGAGCCAAACCCCTACCTGCCCCAGCCAGAAGAGCGGCACCGCAATCAATGGCTGCCCGAAGCCGTACTTGGTCCACGTACTGAAGCCCGGATAGCGCGTCGGTCGCCCATATTCGGCAATACCAGCGGACACCTGGTACATCCTGTCCGCGTCAAAAGCGTTCATATACCCCAGGTACAACAACATGAGCGCGGCACACAGCGCCACCACAACGAGCGCCGTTCGCGAACAGCCCAGCCTGCCCCTTTCACGCTTCTCCCCAGATCTCCACTGAAGCATAAGCGCCACTCCCAGCGCTACCGGCGCAATCCACCCCACCGCTGCAATCCAAGGGTCCCGGTAGGCCGCCAGCGGGCCATACAACAGGGGCACGCATGCCCCTGCCAGCATCGAGATAAGTGCCCGCCCGGTCCGTAGCCGCAAATACATAGACAGCAGCACCCCCGCCAACCCCAGCAAAGCCACAGTCAGCCATGCCCGCACGCGAGCGTCAGGCGCGTAAATCTCCAGGTTCTCGATCAGCAGCCCCAGCGAGCGCCCCTCTCCCGGCGGGCTATATTGCTGCGACTCCACCGTCACTCGCGGGCTCCCGGCCTCTGTGCTGCCCCACCCCTCCAGCGTCCACTCTTGCCCTGGTGCGACATTCTCCTGCGCCAGCGTCGCCCCCTCCATCTTCAAGGCGATCTCCCCTCCGGCCCCCGCCACGCCCTGTATCTTGACGTGTATTCGCCCCGGCCCCCAGTTGGGCAGAACAAGCTGAGCAAGCGGCTGAGTCCACCTGTAAACACCGTGCTCGGCGCTTTGCTCGGGCTCGTAAAAGCCGTCGGCCAGGTAAATGCGATCGGCCTCGGTGCCCACCCTCAATTGTTCATCCGCCGATACCCGCCAGGCAAGTGTGCCCACCAACAGCGTGACGAGCAGGATCGGCAGCGACAGCACAATAGCCGCGCGCCGCGTATCCAACCCGCTAAGGAACGCATCTTGCCTGGTTTGTATTAGAAGTGATTGAGCTGGATGCACGGTTTCGGATCGTGGCAAAGACGACTACCCCTTTGGCCAAAGTTTTCCACAGACAGGATATTATATCACCCGGAAACCGGAACTTGTGGTACCCTTAGATCGTTAGTTAACTGCATAGACGCGCGATGACGCGTGATAAGGTGCTCGCCTGTGGATCCAATGGTAAATCAATACTGCTTTGTTATATAATGATAATGAGAGTCCTCCACGGAGCATGCGAGAAATAATGCCTCTTCATTTACAGAGAGGGATAAATACATCGGGCAGCGAAGGTATTAAAGGAGTTCATGCAATGCTGGGCAAGGGTGCAAAAACAAATATATCGTATAGAAACCATAAAAAGCTGGCGACAATATTCGCCTTACTGCTACTGGTAACCACGGCGCTGGGCATGGTGGGCAACACTGCTAACGCGCAAAATGTCTCCAGGTTCGCGCTTCGTAGCTCGGTCGCTACTATCGAGCCCACCGACCTACGTGAACAACCCACAGCAACCGGTGACTCGCTCGCCCAATTGCCCGTGAACGCTAAGTCCACGGTGCTGGGCGGTCCTTTCAATGAAGGCTGGTATTGGGTTTCGTATAATGCCACAACCGGCTACTTGGACGGCAGCAAGCTGGTGCTGGTAGATTCCAATTGGAAGCCCGTAGACAGTACAACCCCTACCCCGGTTGCGAGCGCAACCTCAGTAGCCGCGACCACTCCCACTGCCGGCTCTACTCCTGGGACTATACCTACCCCTTCCATTTCGGGCGACTATACGGGCCTGTGGCTGGCCGAGATGTCCATCGGCGGCAACGTCCGCGTTGGCCCTGGCCTCGATCAGAAAGTGCTAAAGGGTTGGGGAGCGGGCAGACGCGTGCTTCTTTACCAGTCGGCAGTTGATACCAAGGGTGGCCTCTGGTACCGCGTGTCCGATCCGCCCGAGGATCCTCAGTGGGTCCACTCGAGCCTCATCACCAAGGTGGCTTCTGTCCAATTCGATGGTCCAAAGTTCCAGGGTAGATGGGTGGGTGTGAACCTCACCCAGCAGATCGCCACAGCCTACCAGGATGGCACTCCCGTCAAGGTGACTCTCGCCTCCACAGGCACTATCCGTACCCTTCCCAATGGCACCAAAGAAGACCTGCGCACGAACGTAGGCGTCTGGAAAATATACTGGCGCCTGCCCTCTCAGGAGATGAAAGGCGGCACCATAGAAAACGGGGACTACTACGACCTGAAAGATGTTCCCTTCGTCCAGTACTTCTACCAGTCGGGTGAGGCTTTGCACGGCACCTACTGGCACGACGACTTCGGTCGCCCCCACTCGCATGGCTGCGTCAACCTTAGCACACCCATGTCCGAATGGTTCTACGGCTTTGCCACCCTCGGCACAACCGTGTACGTACACTACTAAGCCAAACAGACAGGAATAGCGAATAAAGGCCTGTACCTACAATTGGTACAGGCCTTTGCTTTTGCTCCGCGACACAGCCTCAGCATCTTGCGGTCTCATCACGAAGAACATCAAGGTCTCAGGTCCGGGCTACAGGGTAGGTTCGCCACGTTCGTAGAAAGAGTGCCCTCCCCTTGTCATTTTGAGCGTAGTAGGGCTCCCTTTAGGGTCGAAGAATCACTATCCATGCCGTAATGTCGGCCCAAAGAATTCCCACTTTCTTCAGCATGACACGTCTGGGAGTGGGAATGTGTCCCGCAAATTCGCCTGCTCTAAGGGGTTGCGGTCCCGGTCAAGGTTCCCGTACCTATTGGTACGACCGTGCCCGTAAACGTCGGCACCGGCGTGCCCGTAAACGTCGGCACCGGCGTGCTGGTAAACGTCGGGGCGGGTGTAGAAGTCGGCGGCGGGTACACACCTATCACTTCAAGCGCAGTGCGCGGGGTGATGCGTTTCCACGGGTACAATATGCCATCTCCATTGTTCGAGCCGTACCCCGGTGCGAACCTGTTCCCATAGGGATCATTCACCACTAAATTGCCGTCGTCCGTATAACCAACCACCACCAGAATATGGCCCTCCGACGTCAGCCTGTTCCCCAGCAACACCGGGTGACCCCTCTGCACTGCCCCCACAATGCCGTCCCACGTAGCAGACACATAGCGGCTCTGTAGACCGTGCCAGATCAGCACCTGCTCCATCATAGGCCAGCTGGCCAGCCCCGTGGGGCTAATGGCGCCATACAAACCCGCCAGCATATTCCCCTTGGGGTCAGCCCCCGTCGTATCATACGAGTGGCCGTTATTGCTATACTCGTTCGTTATATAGGGCGCGAACGCGGCCCCCTCCACAGGTCCCGGCGTCGCGATCGGCGGCGGGTAGCCTGCCAGACGCTCCTGCTGGTACACGTTCCAGGGCGCAAGCTCGCCATAGTAGGCTAACACCATAGCCACTGATGTAGGACCGCACGCCCAGTTGCCGTCAGCCCCGCCCGAAGTGTCGTTCACCTGCTGAATATACGGCACCTGTAAGTGCATCTCTTCCGCGTCCGCCTCGGGCGAAACTCCCAGGTAACGAGTAGCCACTACCTTGCCTGTCGCGCCATCCAGCGTCACGAGGCGCGTGGTGGGGTTGTCGGTCATCACCACAGACATACCATCTAGTGCACTCGTGGCCGGATATAGCGAGGCGACAGACACTCCCGGCGAGACGCGTTTGCCGTCCATGCCCACAAGCCATGAGCCGTGCGAGTTGCCCACCAGCACGCCTCTGCCATCAGGCGTCCACGAAACCGACGTATAGTTCTCAGCATCGCGCCTCAGCAGCACCTGATTCATCCCCAGCACGTCAGACGTCGCCAGCCCAAGCGCGCTCGGCCCTTCCAATTTGCCGCTTCCGTCCGCCCTCGACTCTGTCCACGCAGGCATCTCGATGCCAGGTATAATCCGCTTCATGGCCGAGTTGCCGGACGCTAGCGCGAAATCGCCCTCCACTATAAATGCCACCTTCGGCACGGAGCTGGAAGGCCAAAGCGTGAAGTCGCTATACTTCAGGTCGGCCTGGCTTTTGATAAGCATCGTTCCCGGACTGCCCGACAGAGGCAGGTATACCAGGTGCTCCAGTGTGCCGGCCGGGGTTGTCTCGCGCCGCTCCACGTACACGCCCAGCCCGTCACCTGAGAAGCCAAGCAGCCTGTCGTTGCCCGACGAACTCTGCAGCTTCACAGCCTCAAAGCCGGCGGAATAAACGTAGATAGTGCCGTAAGCCTGGTCCACCAGAGCAGGATCTCCAACACTGCCCGACCGTACATAGGCTAGTGTATTGCCCACCGGCGACCATACGTAGTCACCCATGCCTGCGGCTCCGCTGCTGGAGAGGTCAATCTGCACATAGTCGCCCGTCTCCACACTAACGCTATACAGGCTTGATCCGCCTGCCCTGCTGCCCGTCATGCGGAATGCGACATAGGTGGCGTCAGCGGAGAGTTTGGCCGCTACATCGGCGAAAAAGACGCTGTCGACTTTCACCCGGGCAACCCGCCGGTCCTCATTAACGCCGTCGCCCACTATAACATCATAGCGATTAGAAGCGCTGATTATGGCGTAGGCATACGGCCGCAATGGAATGGCCCTGGCGGTTGTGAAAGGCGCAGCACTAACAGGCTGTAAGACACCCGGTGGCGGGCAAAAGACGAACAGCAACGTGCAAACGAGAATGCAGTAAAAGACTGCCTGTATAGGCCGCCCCCGGACAACAAACGACCGGCGACGCCCATGCAATATTGAAGTACAAGGCATCATAGTTGATCAAGCAATACGTAGGAATGGGATAGCAAGCAAGTGGGCGCCTCTGTCTTCCTAGAATATTACCAAACGCAAGCCCGGATAGCAAGAGAGTTGCGCGCCTCCCAACCAATAGGCGATGCATGTGTAACCCCGACGGCTCTCCTTACCTCCCAACTAACCAAATGAGGTGCAGCGGTCCTCCCCTGCCGGGATACCAGGGGTAGGTCTTCCCTTACCTCGATTTAGGAGGTGAGCCTCCACACTAACAGGGAGGTACAGGGGGCGCAGTCCCCCGCCGGGGGTTTGGGGGGTATCCCCAACTTCTCTTCCAGCCTCCACACTATCCGGGAGGTGCAGGGGGCGCAGTCCCCTGCCGGGGTATCAGGGGTGTCCCCTGGCCACATTACTCTCTTGCTCCCAGCCCTTCAGGGAGGGGCCGGGGGTGGGTCCTCCCACACCACCCCTCTCCTCCTTCGCAGTCCAAATGGGGTATTTTGTACGGTACAAAGGGGCTATTCCGAGGGCTAATACTTCCACCTATAATTAACCCAGTACCAGAACCATTCGGGAGAACCACTCTATGCTTATCAAACGTTTGCAACAAATCCAGTCATCGCAATCAGAGACCGATCCCAATGATCCGTCTCAATCGGGAGACGCTGCCGACCGGAATACGGCCCCCACTCCTGACAAAGGCGTATTGCCAACCGAAATAATGCCCGGGACTGCCCCTCTTCCCCGCAACACTATCCTCCAGGGGCGCTACGATATCGAACAGGTCATCGGCATCGGTGGCATGAGCACCGTTTACAAGGCGCGCGACCTGCGCTTCAACACTGTGGCTCGCTTCTGCGCCATCAAGGAAATGCCCGACACCGCCCCCGATCCGCGCACAGGTCAATTACGCTTGGCTGTGTTCGAGCGCGAAGCTTCGTTGCTGGCGACCTTGTCCCACCCCGGCATTACCAAAATCTACGACTTCTTCCCATCCCATGGCCGCGTCTATCTGGTGCTCGAATACATAGACGGCAAGGACCTCGAAACCCAGCTTGATTTGCGTAAAGCCGCTATGCAAGAGGATGAGGTAGTCAAGTGGGCGGTCCAGATCTGCGAAGTGCTAGAGTACCTGCACGGACACCACCCGCAGCCTATCGTGTTCCGCGACATGAAGCCTTCCAATATTATCGTCGCGGCCGATGGCAAAGTGACCCTTATAGACTTTGGTATTGCCAAGGTCTTCCAGTCAGATAAGCGCGGCACAATGATAGGCACAGAAGGTTATGCGCCGCCTGAACAGTATCGCGGTCTGTCTGAGCCACGCGGCGATATCTATGCCCTCGGCGCCACCATGCATCATCTTCTCACTAACTTCGATCCGCGCACCCAGACGCCGTTCACCTTCCAGGAACGCCCCATCCGCCAATATAACTCCCGCGTTTCTGAGTACATAGAATCCGTTGTCCTGCGCGCAGTTGAGTATGATATAGACCGCCGCTGGCCCAGTGCCCTCGCATTCCGCCAGGCGCTTCTCCAGAGTAGTATCTTCGACAACAGGCAAAAGAAACGGCAGTCGGGCGGCCTCGACGCCGAAAGCGAATCTTTCCTGCCTTCGTCGCAGGTTCCCAAGCTCTCAAGCTCCATCACCGACATGCAGTACACCAGCGGTCCACTCGCCGCGAACTTCGACTCTGCACCAAGCGGCATGCTTGTTCAGCCACCCAACATCAGGCCGCCCGCACAATCCTCGGCGCCTACAGGCATGACGGGCACGCAAGCAGGCGGTGCCCAGGTGCTGTGGACCTTCACCTCTGATGACGAAGTTCGCTCCTCACCGATGTGCGAGCGCGGCCTTGTGTTCTCCGCTTCCTACGACACCAACCTGTATGCACTCAATGCCAAGACGGGTGATTTCCTCTGGAAAGCCCCGACCAAGGCCGGCATTTGCTCTTCCCCCGCCCTTGCCGGGGACGCAGTAGTAATAGGATCTGAGGATAACTACGTCTACGCTTTCGATGCACGACGCGGCACGCAAATGTGGTCATATCGTACGGGTGGCCCCGTGCGCTCTTCGCCTAAAGAGCATAAGGACCTAATCTATATCGGTTCCGACGACCAGTACGTATATGCACTGCACTCAGACACAGGGCAGGTGGCCTGGAGGTATCGTACCTGGAACTTCGTGCGCGGCTCGGCGGCCTTTGCTCATGGTCTCGTATTCATCGGCTCCTCAGACGGCAACCTCTATGCGCTTGACGTGGTGAATGGCACTTTGCGCTGGAAACTGCATACTCTGGGAGCCATCATCAGTACGCCCCTCGTAATACGCAACAATGTGATCGTGGGCTCTATGGATAACTACGTTTACGCGGTGGACGTAGATACGGGCTTCACATCGTGGCGCTTTGAGTGCCAGCGCTCCGTCTCATCATCGCCTGCTGTGGCCGGTGAGCGCGCCATCGTGGGGTCGTCCGACGGCTTCCTTTACTGCCTGGACGGGCACAGCGGCCGCATCCTCTGGAACTTCGACACCAGTAGCCAGATAACTAGCTCCCCCAGTTTATCACTGGCTAATGACGCAGTATATTTTGGTGCAACCAATAATAACGTCTATTCACTTGACTTAAGCACAGGCGAAGAACGCTGGAAGTTTAAGACGCGAGGCCCTGTTGTATCGTCACCATGTGTAGATGAAGGCATAGTCTATGTGGGCTCGCTCGACAGAAAGTTGTACGCTCTGGCGGTCTGACCGCTGCCGGCATAGGGGCAGACACTGAGCGTCTGCCTTCTCTGACGCGTCGCAGGAGGGGTAATGGCAAAAATCGTAATAATCCATGTCGTGGGCGACGATCCGCTCATTGCCGAAGTAGAAGAACTACCCAAACCAACAGACCAGTTCATCGAGTTCACAAACCCCAAACGAAGGGATGGCAAACCTATCCCCTACGTAACCCAGGGCGCCAAGTCCTTCATGTTCCCCTGGCACCGCCTGACCTTCATAGAAGTAATGACCACCGAGGCGGAACGCCAGGAAACGATAGAGTTCTTCCGAGAAGACAGATAGCTGCAACTGCACCGAATTCTCAATTTTGAGCTCTTAGGGGCAGGAGCGGCGAGAAACATGGATGTTCGCCATGTGCTACCGCTGGTCGCTAATTAAGAATTAAGAATTCAAAATTAAGAATTGGCACCACCGGCCTGTGGTATGATAGCAGTAAATGCGTATCCTCCTGCTCATACTGCTGCCTATTGGCGACACTCTCTTCACCACGCCTGCAATCCACGCGCTGCGCAAGCGCTACCCGGATGCCCACATTACAGCTTTTGTCTATCCCACCAACGCGGGCATCCTGCGCTCTAACCCCGATATTGACGAGTTTATCTTCTGGCCCACCCGCCAATCGTGGCCCGGCTTCCGTCACCTCCTCGCCCTATTCTGGGGCGTGCGCAAGGCCCACTTCGATCTGGCAGTAGAGTTCTGCAACTACGCCGGGTGGTTTCCTGCCCTGGCCGGCATACGCCGCCGCGTGGACATGAATCTACCCCACCTCTGGTGGATCGTGCCCGGGGCAGGCCACCAATGGTGCAAGGTTCATGCCGTCCCACACTACTTCGGCCCCGTCGAACGCCTCGGTATTCCTGTAAAGGATGAGGCGTTACGCATCTACCCCACCCATGAAGAGGAAGCACGAGCTCAAGAGTGGCTGGCTAAATACAGAGTAAGCCTCGATGAGCTTCTGATAGGTATCCACCCGGGCGGCGAGGGTTTGTGGGGCCGCAAGCAATGGGGACCTGAGCGGTTCGCCCAGGTAGCTAACGGCCTCCACGACAGGTTGGGCGGCAAAGTGCGCATTCTCCTCATGGGTGGTAAGGACGATGCCCCGTTGGCGGCACAAATCGCCGCGAACGCCCACGCCTACGTAATTAACGCCACCGGTCAGACCACGCTGGGCGAAACCGCCGCTCTGGCCCGCAAATGCGCCCTCTTTATCGGCAACGACTCCAGCCCTCTGCACATCGCCGCTGCGGCAGGCACCAGGGTCGTGGGCATCTACGGCCCCACCGATCCGCGAAGCTATCGCCCCTGGATACCAGGCGGTCGCGAAGGCGTCGACTACGCGGTTGTGCGCTCCAACCTCCCTTGTGCCTGCGGCTTCCCACTCTCAGGCGGCATCACCATAGCCGAAGTATTCATGTGCCTTCTATGTCCCGCCCTCAAAACCATCACTCCCAGACAAGTCCTGAACGCGTGCATCAAACTCCTCGACAACGCCCACTTGCTGGACAAGCAACCTGTGACCAATGACGGGGCATTAGGCGTCAGGAGCTAGCATGGCGTCACGCCCCGTCCCATAGAACGAGCCTCTCCAACTAAAGGCGGCAGTGCAGGAACACAGTCCCTGCTGGAGTTCCAAGGGTGCGCACCCGCCACCCCGCCAAAGAAGGGGGTGCAGGGGCCCTCCCCAGCCTCTCCCCCAGCCTCTCCCCCAGCCTCTCCCCCAGCCTCTCCCCCAGCCTCTCCCCCAGCCTCTCCCCCAGCCTCTCCCCCAGCCTCTCCCCCAGCCTCTCCCCCAGCCTCTCCCCCAG
>JBBRDO010000119.1:0-13010 GCA_038203825.1 Chloroflexia bacterium
ATGCCAATGCCAAAGAGCATGGTCCCGGTACGCACCCCTGCCATACTTTATCCAAGAGGCTGATGTTGCACCAGGACGCACTCTTCCAGTTCGTCAGGCAAGAGGGCTTATCGGCAGACACCAACCTGGCCGAGCGCAGCATTCGCCCGGTGGTGGTGATGCGTAAGGTGTCGGGCGGCTCTCAATCAGAGAGGGGCTCACGCACTCGCATGACCTTAGCCTCTTTGTTCGGCACATGGCGCGCTAAGGGTCTCAACCCCTTCAACGAGTGCCTCTTCCTTCTCTCTACACCCTCTACACCCTAACTCTGAACACTTACCTTAGATCGTAAGTCTTAGATCGTAAGTCTTAGATCGTAAGTCGTGGGTCATGCGTCATGAGGTGAGGGAATTTGGGAAATAGGCCTGGAAACCTATTGACAGGGGCATAAGTCCCTGCTATACTGATTTCAGCTTTTCAACCTACTGAAAAGGAGCAGACTAATGGTGAGTATAAAGTATACCGCTTGGATCAACACCGGCGCACCCGACGGACTTTTTGTCCAGGGGAGGAGTCTGCCCACGCTCAGATAGGTACACTTTGATGTGATGCCAGCCGTGGGTGCAGACAGCGCCCACGGCCTTTTTATTTCTCAAGCACAGGAAGAGAGAAGGCCGATGGGTTCACGAGACCCACCGGCTAACTTTGTCTCCAAATGCTTTTCACTTCGAGATAAAGTCACACTCAAAATCGAGGTCGCAGAAGAAAGAACTGCGGCCAGGGGGAAAGATGCACAGCTATAGAGAAATAGCGGAAAACAAGCGGATCTACCAGCTTCGATTGGCTGAGGCGGCGCTGTGCCGTTATGGCCTCGATACTGCAGGCGCATACGCTGCCTTGATCAGCGACGCGGATTGCGCCGTGTTCCGGGTGCGAGTGCCCGCGAGCGCAACTCCGGTGCTGCACCCCTATCTTGGGCGCATTGACAGCATGGAGTTTCTGCTGCGGCTGGAGGATACGGCTGAGAGGCGTATAGCAACAACCTACTCCGAGCTAGTGTTACTGGCGGCCATGTTGCGCGATACAGACCTGGCCCTTCCAGAGCCCGTACCGGCGCTGGATGGTACGCTGGTGCCCGAGCTATACGACAACACTAACCGCGAACTCAATCCAATACAGTGCGTGCTTTTCAGGTGGGGCCATGTGCCCTTCCCTGAAGCCGCATTCAAGCGAGCAACACACTGGCAGGAGAACTAGTCTGATGAAGGACATCAGTCGTTCAACTCTAATAGGCATCGGTGCGGGCGGCATTACCGGCCTGGTGGTCGCTGTGCTGTCCGCGCTTGGCATCCTGAATATACCGGGAATAGGATCATTGGCGGTGGGCGGCGTATGGGTTGCGGCGCTGGTGGGGCTGATTACCGGTGCAGCGGCGGGCGCGCTGATCGGCTCGCTCTCGGGAGAAAATGACGATGCGGCGGAGGATGGGATGATGGCAGGCGGCAAATAAGGTAGGCCCTCACGATTCTTTGCACGCACAAACGGGGATTCGATTCCATGCGGTTCGTCAAGGTGTTATAATTCCATCCGACATTCAATGGGAGGAACACACTAATGGCCGCAACTTATGCAACAAGCGATACCCCCCTTCGCAAACTATCGCACCAACACATTCTATCTGTTGAGCAGTTTGAGCCTGACATGCTCGAAAGCCTGTTTGCTCGCGCTCAGAAGATGGACAGGCAGGTGTCAACCGGGGGGGCCGAGCCACTGCTGGCGAACAGGGTGGTCGCCAACGTTTTTTACGAACCCTCGACGCGTACCGACCTGTCGTTCCAGGCGGCCACCCAGCGCCTCGGTGGGCGGGTGATCACCACGGCAGGCGGGGTACATTACTCGTCGGTAACCAAAGGCGAGACCCTACATGACACGATCAAAACGATCGCCTCATACTCTGATGCTATTGTCCTGAGGCACCCAGACCGCGGTGCTGCGCGCCAGGCCGCTGAGGCATCGGATGCTCTGCGCCAGACAACGGGCAGACCGGTGCCCATCATCAACGCGGGCGACGGCATAGGCGAGCACCCGAGCCAGGCGTTGCTCGACCTGTACACGATCAAGGACAAGTTCGGAGCTAATATCGACGGACTGACGATAGGCTTTCTCGGCGATTTGCGCAACGGCCGCACCGTCCATTCTCTGATTAAGCTGCTAGCGCTCGACAAGTGCAGGGTCAAAGTGGTTTGCATAGCGCCGGAAAGTCTCTCGATGCCTTCGGAGTACGTTGAGTTCGCACGCTCGCGCGAGATGCCGGTTTCGGAAACGACCAATCTGCAAGAGGCGATTCGCGGGCTGGATGTGCTTTATGTTACCCGAGTCCAGCGCGAGCGGTTTGTGGCCCAACAACTGGACGAGGTGGCTGCTTCGGTGTTCGGCCAGCCTTACGACAGCCTCGACGGCCCAAGGAAGGATGCTATCAAGCCACTCGCAGAGTTAAAGGCCGGGCACGAATACCTGTCGGCACGCGACGCTTATGTGGTCGACCCTATGATGATGAGTCTTGCGCCTAAGAATATGATCCTGATGCACCCACTCCCAAGGGTAAACGAGATTCCGGAGCAGGTCGACACCGATGATCGCGCCTACTATTTCCGCCAGGTGCAGAACGGCCTTTATATAAGGATGGCGCTGCTGGCAGCAGTGCTCAATAGGCTGGCCTAGCAAACGGGACGACGGACGACAGACAACGGACGACCAAGCTAACGTCGTCCGTTGTCTGTCGTCCGTCGTCCTATTTTCTGATATACTGACTAAGATAAATATATAAGGAGGCACGGACTTGGCTAAGAAACAAACAGAAACGAGCGCAAAGAAGCGTCCCGTTGAGATTGATGACCTCTACAGGATCAGACTGATAGTTGACCCCCAGGTTTCGCCTGACGGCAAGACAGTGGCTTTTGTGCAGACGCGGCTGCGCAAGGAAAAAAACGACTACGCGTCCAACATCTGGCTTGCCCCAGCCGATGGAAGCGACGAACCGCGTAAGTTCACCAACAGCCCAAGGCGCGACATGGCGCCGCGCTGGTCGCCCGCGGGCAACGAGATCGCTTTCATTTCGACGCGCTCGGGAAAGCCGCAGGTATGGATAATTGGGGTCGACGGCGGAGAGGCGCGCCAGGTCACGTTCGAGAAGCGGGGAGTGGGCGAGTTCGCATGGTCGCCTAACGGTAAATGGCTGGTGTTTGCCACAGAGGTCGACAGCGAACTAGATAAGAAGTGGGCCGCGCAAGATGCAGGCAAGGCTAAGAAGGACGGCAAGGGTGGGACCCAAAGCGACAGCGAGAACAAAGAACCGGGGCAGGCAGGAGCAGGCGAGGGCGCATCGCCGATGGTGCGCGCGGCAGGCGAATGGGACGAAGACAGCGAGGATGAGAAGTCACCCGACGACAAAGGGGATCACGCCTACGTGATCACGGGCGTGCATATAAAGGGAGAGGGCCAAGGCCTGCTTTTGCGCAAGACGCACCTGTTTATCATGCCGGCAACAGGAGGCAAGGCTCGCCAGCTAACTCAAGGAGACTGGAACGCGGGATCGCCGCGCTGGTCGCCCAACGGCAAACAGTTGGCCTATCTCGCGAACCGGGAACCTGATGCTGAGCTGGTAACGATAAACGATATCTGGCTGATGGACGTGGACGGCGACGGCAAAGCAAGCAAGGAGTACAGGGTTACGCGGCACGAAAGCGCTATTCAGGTGATGGACTGGCTGCCTGACGGCGACGGCTTCGTGGTCTTCGCGCACAGCGATATTCACGAAGGCGCGCTGGCCACGAATCTCGAAGTGTGGACAATCGGCATGAACGGCAGCATCAGGAAGCTGACAGAACGGCTAGACCGCACGGTTGGCTCGTTTATCAACTCGGATCTGTGGGCAGGCACGGGCGAATTACGGCCCCGATTCAGCCGGGACGGGAAGCTTATTTACTTCCTGATCACAGACCACGGTAATGGGCATATCTATTCTGTGCCCGTAAAGGGTGGTGAAACGAAGCTAGTGGTAGGAGGCTCGCGACAAATATTGAACTTCGGTGTGGCGGAAAAGGGAATAACGTTCACGGCTGCCACCGCGTCGCACCCCGTTGACCTTTACTATGCGCCCACGACCGGCAAAGAAAAGCAGTTGACAGGCATAAACGCCGACGTGGAGAGCCAGGTGGAGCTGGCCGAGGCGCGCGAGTTTCGGGTGGACAGGGGGAATGGTGTGGAAGTGCAAGGTTGGATGCTCATGCCTCCGGGTTTCAACCCCAAGAAGAAATATCCCCTCGTGTTGCAGATACATGGCGGGCCGCACGTCGCCTACGGGCAGGCCTACTTGCACGAGTTCCAGATACTGGCAGCGCGCGGCTATATAGTGCTGTATGCGAACCCCCGCGGCAGCCAGGGCTACGGGCAAGAGTTCTCGTCGGCGATAAGCAACGACTGGGGCGGCGTCGACTATGATGACCTGATGGCCTGCGTAGACTGGGCTGTGCAACAGGGATATGTGGACAAGAAGAGGATGGCGGTGGCAGGGGGCTCCTACGGTGGCTATATGACCACGTGGGTCATAGGGCACACAGACCGCTTCAAAGCGGCGGTGGCCATGCGCGCCTGCGTGAATTTGTACAGTGCGTGGGGGTCAGGTGATTTCACGTGGGCGCTCTGGAGCTGGGAGTTCAACGGCACACCTCGCGAAAAGACCGCGCTATATCTTGAGAGATCGCCTATTACGTACGCCGACCGGATGAATACACCTCTGTTGCTCACCCATGCGGAAGACGACTATCGGGTTGACATCGAGCAATCTGCCGAGTTGTACATGGCGTTGCGCACAAAGGGTAAGCCGGTCAAGATGGTGCGTTTCCCGTCAGGTGGGCACGACATATCGAGGTCGGGCAAGCCGTCTCTGCGGGTCGAGCGCATGGAGTATATCGCCGACTGGATAGACGAGTATCTGAAGTGAGCGGGAGTGATAAGTGATAAGTGATAAGTGATCCCGGATGGGACTCATCACTTATCACTTATCAGGTGTGGTTTTGCGGGCCATTATGCGCTGTGATATAATCTGAATTGCCGGAGCCTTGAGGGGTGGCAGCTGCGGAAGAGTATTTTCTGCAGTCGTGTGTGGGTGCGGCACCCGCCACGATCCAGAACGCTTGCACGGGTTAGTGCAGGAGCACATACAATGTTAGACAGCGTGGGAATGGGACGCATAGACTACGAAGATGTCATGCGAGCTCTCGGCTACTTCATCGACCAAAACAACCTTAGCGAGATATGTTTGATCGAGTTGCGAGAAGGCTTTCTACTGCGGGGGATAAGTCGCACCGTCAAGCCCGGTGGGTACCAATCGATATCGGAGTCGTTTCTTTTCACCAACGAAGATATCGAACGGATCGTAAACGAATCGTATGAGCGGCGCAAGGCAGCGGCTCCGGCACCACAAGAAGAAAAACAGCGCGGCCTCTTCAATAGATAGCCTGTCCACACCGACCCGCCGCATAGTTAGAGCGCGGCCACGCCACAGCACAGGATAAGGAGAGCATGTACAAGGGCCATACGGTTTCGGTAGTGATCCCCTGCTTCAACGAGGAACACGGGATCGCAGCGGTCTTGAAGGGCATGCCCGAATATGTGGATCAGGTGGTCGTGGTGGACAACAACTCCACCGACGAGACCGGGCGCATCGCCAAAGAGATGGGCGCCGAGGTGATCTTCGAGACGAAGAAGGGCTACGGCAACGCATACCAGGCGGGGCTACCGGCGGCAACGGGCGACATAGTTGCGACAGCCGACGGTGACGGCACTTATCCCACCCACAGTATCGGCCCGATTATAGACTATCTGCTCGAAGGGGGCTACGACTTCGTTTCGGCCAGCAGGTTTCCACTCCGCAACCCCGACGCGATGCGCGGGCGAAACGTGCTTGGGAACAAGATACTGACGTGGACGACGCGGATACTGTGGCTGCGGTGGATGGCAGACTCGCAATCGGGGATGTGGGTCTTCAAGGGCAATGTGCTGAAAAGGATCAGACCTGTAAGTACAGGGATGCCCTTCTCGGAGGAGATCAAGCTGCTCGTTGTGGACGACCCTCGCCTGCGCTTCGCCGAGTATCACGTTGATTACCACGAGCGAATTGGAGAGACCAAGCTGTTTGCGTGGAAAGACGGCGTGGACAATCTGCTATTCCTGTTCAAGCTAAGGCTTCGGCGCACGATGCTTGGCAAGCTCCTCGGTATAAGAAGTCGCCAGTGACGGGTATTGCATAGATCGCGAACTAAATCTTATGGACTCATTACACATATTTCGCGTCGGGCAACTCGCCACTTATTTGCGCGAATTGCTGGAGAACGACGACACCCTGTACGACTGCTGGATTGCGGGCGAGGTGTCCAACCTGTCACAGTCAGGTACGGGGCATTACTATTTCACACTGAAGGACAAGGACGCCCAGATGAAATGCGTGCTGTTTCGCCAGCAAGCTATCTGGCAGACGGTTCTGCCTGCTAATGGCGCGGCGGTGGTGGCGCACGGGCGCGTTTCGATGTATGAGGCGACAGGCAACCTGCAATTCTACGTGGACATGCTGCAAGAAGAGGGGCAGGGCGCGCTCTACATGGCGTACGAGCAACTCAAGCAGACACTCGATGCACAGGGCCTATTCGCAGTCGAGCGCAAGCGTCCCATCCCTACTATGCCGCAGCGGATTGGTCTCGTGACTTCGCCACAAGCTGCCGCGCTGCAAGACATTCTGAATGTGCTCAGCAGGCGGTACCCGCTAGGCGAAGTGGTGCTTGCGCCCACGCAGGTGCAGGGCGACGGCGCACCGCGACAGGTCGCATCCGCTATAGCGGCGCTAAATACGCTGGAGGGTGATGAGGCTGTTGACGTGATCATTGTGGCCCGAGGGGGCGGATCGATAGAGGACCTGTGGGCCTTTAACGAAGAGATCGTTGCGCGTGCAGTGTACGCATCGAAGGCACCCGTGATCACAGGGGTCGGCCATGAGACCGACTTCACAATCGTGGATTACGTGGCCGATCTGCGAGCTCCGACACCGTCGGCCGCGGCAGAACTGGTGGCGCCTGACATTGATGACATTAGGGACACGGTTGAGGGCTGGCGGGAGATGATAGAGGCCGACATGAGGGGTAGGCTGGCAATCGCATGGGACGAACTGGAGTCGGAAGGCCAACAGCTGGAGCGCCTATCGCCCACCTGGCAGGTCAGCAGCGACCGCGCGCGTATCGAGTCGATGAGGGCCACGCTGGCAATGGGGATGAGACACCGCCTGAACATAGAGCAGGAGAGGATACGCAGCGCGCACGACCGCCTGGAAGCCCTGTCGCCTTTGCAGATCCTGAAGCGGGGTTACGCAATAGTGCGTGACCTGAGCTCGGGCGAAGTTGTAAGCAGCATAGGCGATGCGCAGGGGAACCACCTGCTGGAAATCCGAGTAGGCGACGGCGCGTTCGGCGCGCGGGTAGAAAGCCCCTTGCGCATCAAGGAAGGCTTAGAATAGCTATAACAAGAGTTGGTAGTAAGGGAGAGCAGGGGACATTAATGACAGCAAACAGCAACAAAGTGGGCGCGCATGGAGAGAATGGCGCTTCATTCGAGGAAAGCTTTACACGGCTGCAGGAGGTGGTGGGTAAACTGAGCACGGGCAACCTGAGCTTGCAAGAGGCGCTGGGCGCGTTCGAGGAAGGCATGGGATTGGCCGATACGTGCGCACGCATGCTTGACGAAGCGGAATTGCGTGTGAAACAGGTGAGCGACAGGGCCATACACGCAGGGTCGGCATCACTGGTTGGGATCGACGAGGAAATGCGCGGCAATCCGGCGATGATCGGGTTGGACAACGGGAAGCTGGTGCTGGAAATAGAAACTTACGAGGCCACTTTCGCTCAAGCGAGCGAGCCGCAAGACGTGGAGAGCAGTGGCGACCGAGCAAAAGCAAGGAGCCCGCAGGGCACGGGCAAAGGCAATTCGCAGCCGGTGCAGTCGCAGGAGTTGGAACCCGATCTCGACCCGCTTTTCGATGATGAGGACTGAACCGCGAAGCTATGCTATTTGACATCCTCACCCTCTTCCCGGAAATGTTCCCCGGCGTGCTAGGGGCAAGCATCTTCAAGAGGGCGGCCGAAGCGGGGCACGTGGCTGTGCGGCTGCATAACATCCGCGACTATGCCGGGGGCAAGCATCGCGTGACCGACGACTATCCCTTCGGAGGTGGCGCAGGCATGGTGATGAAGACTGAGCCTGTGTTTCGGGCTGTCGAGTGGGTTTACGGGTTGCAGGACGCCCCCACAGGCATCAGCAGTTACACCCCACCTCCGGACGTTCTTGCAGCCGAACTGCCGGCTATACCATCTCCTTCGCCCGTGCCTATTATCCTGACGAGCCCGCAAGGACGGCTGTTCAAGCATTCCGTGGCTGAAGAACTCGCTCAGCACCCGCGCTTGATAATTATCTGCGGGCATTACGAAGGCTTTGACGAGCGCATCCTCGAGCACCTGGTAACGGACGAGATCAGCGCAGGCGATTATGTACTGACGGGCGGCGAACTGCCCGCGATGGTCATAACGGATGCAGTGGCACGCCTACAACCGGGAGTGCTGGCGGAGGGGTCGGCAGGCGACGAATCGCACGCGAGGGGCCTGCTTGAATACCCGCAGTACACACGCCCGCCAGACTTCCGGGGCTGGACGGTGCCGCCGGTGCTCATCAGTGGGCATCACAAGCGCGTGGAACAGTGGCGAAGGCGCGAGTCTATCAGGCGCACTCTTGAACGACGTCCTGATCTACTGGAAAGTGCAACCCTGACGGCCGAAGAAAGGAAATGGCTGATGGAGCTAGAGCGGGAACGGGACGCACAAAGAGGAGACGACGAGTAGTCGCTTCGCAGCTACTGCAAATTAAAGCCCACCGTCCCCACCAAGCCCGATTGCAGGCCCTGAACCTGGAATAGCCACACACCCAGGGGCGCTGCCGGAAAAGCCTGAGCCGGGACGAGGGTGATGTTCAGAGAGCCGTCAGGCCCGGCGACGTAATGCCCGTTATTGGAGCCCGCAGGGTAGACAAGGTCACCGTTTGGATTGGTGAATTGCACCTGCACGCCCTCGTTCGCCGAAAGACCTATCGCCTGGAAGGTGAACTGACCGTCGGGCGGGCCGTAGGGCGGATGCACCGACACAATGAAGCCACCGGGCGGCTCGGTCGGCACGGGTGGGAAGGTAGGAGTAGGCGTGGTTGTGCCGTCAGTTGGCCAGGGCGTATCAGTGGGTGAGCCGGAAGGCAGGGTGGGTGTGCCCACTAGCCCGGTGGAGGTTGGCTGGGGCAAGACCGGGGTATTCGGTAACATGGGAGTTAACGTAGGAGGCGGGGGAGTTGGGGTGAAGGGCACGAGTGGCGCGGGGAGCGGGCCGCCATAGAGCCAGCGATAATAGTGCGCGCCTACGTTCCCCATTTGTACCTGCCAGCCCTGGGGCAGCGAAGGCACGTAGGCGAGTGAGCGACGCTGGTACATCTGGAAGAGGACGTCGTAGAAGACGCCGTTGATCTGGATGCGCGCCCAGTAGGGCTCGGTGATGGGGTAGCCCATCACGAACACCCAGTTACCTATGGTTTGATCGTTCAGCACGCCGTTTTCCTGGACGACGCCCTTCAAGTTGAGGAAGTCCCACATGGCCTGAGGAATGTTGTGGCCGAGCTCGTTGCTGTAGGCAGCTATGATCGTGCCCGGATAGTAGCCCATAGCGGGGTTGTCGCCCAGCGTGCCTGCGCGATTGATGGTTGCGGTTACGGATTGCCCGGTGCGATTGGGAGCACGGTTATCGTCGGGGCCTTTGAGCGAGGTGTAGGGCCTGAACGAGGTATAAGTGGGCGCGTCAGGGTCGGTGCCGAGGCCATCGCCGCCAACGGCGATCTCGGCGGGGCCGACAGCCTTGTAGGTGGCATCGCCGATCTGTTCTTTGCCGGCGACCATATCGGAGACGAGGAGGCCTGTGGTGACGAACCAGGGCGATGTACGGTCGCCGTTGGGGTCGTTGACTTCCATGCGCGCCTTGTCAAAGTATTGGACCAGGCGAGTGCCCGTTTGGCTGCCCGTGAAGGGCTCCTGGAGGGTTTTGCCAGGGGTTGGGCCCCAGTACCAGCTACGCTGTGCCTCACCTTGCTCCACAGGGGCATCGGTGCGCGACCAGATCTGCTGGAAGAGGGGGTCGGCAAAAGTGGGGGGATTGGCCTGCCCGAACGCGGAAGCGTAGGCTATAGCGGGACCGGCAGGAGATGTGCCCAGGACCTGTGAGGAAGTGAAGATGACGGGTAGGAGAATGGCCAGTGCTGATAGGATGCGTAGCTTTGCTAGTGAATGCCGGTTAGTCATTATATGCGAAGTCTAGCACGCTGTTTATGCGAATGTCAAACGGATTAGGGGCTGTAAACGTTCACAAGGGGTTCGGGGAGGCGCGCCCGCAACGTCGTCATCACGACATTGCATGCCTGGCTAGAGATCACAAAAGACGGGCGACTGTATTGAGTCGTCCGTCTTTTGATGTCTTCCATGATTACTAGCGCTTGCTCAACGAGAGAGGATCGAGCTCGAGCAAGTCGTGGGATCCTGAGGGAATGTCGAGGCCGTCCTCATAGCCTACGGGCTGGTAGCCGTCGGCCAGTAGCAGGACCGTATATGTCTGGCCTGCTTCGACGGGGGGAGCCGTAATGTAGAAGCCGCCGCTGTCAGATACGCCGCCGGCAACCGTAAGCGTTTGGAGGTTGGACTGCGTAATGTCGGCCAGCTTGGTGCCGGGCTTCATTATCAGGATGGCGGCGTTGGCTATTGCGGCCTGAGTGTCGGCGTCCACAATCTGGCCCTTGAGGGTCACGCCTGTTTGAGTGTTGGGGTTGGGCGGCTGGGGCGTGGGCACGGAGTTGGCCGCGCCGATGGTAAAGGTGCCCGTCTGCACTACGGTTCCTGCAACATCGAGGTCGAGTTCATAGTCACCGTCGGGCAGTCCCTGGTCGAGGCTGATAGAAACGCCGTTTGTGCCTTCCGCACCCTGCGTCCAGCTATTGCTGTTGCTCTGATCAATGGCGACCTGCCCGTTGTATTTCCAGGCAGTGCCCCACTTCATGCCGTTATGCATGTTCTGGAAGGCGAATACGCCAAGGACCTGCTTTGCGCCACTATCGAACGTTGTACCCTCACCCACAAGCTGGTTGCTCTCGATGCCGGTTCCAAAGGAGATGGGGCCAAAGAAGGAGTTGGTTCCTGGAGTGGGTTGGGGCGTGGATGAAACGACGGTCTGCGACGGGAAGGGCGCAGGCGTGGCATCGCCCAGTTGGATCACCTGGTTGATGTAGGGTACAGCCAGGTTGATCATGCGGATGCCACCGAGACCCTGGCCAATATCGGCATGCGTGGCGAACGTAGGGATGCCTATCTGGTCGCCGTTGTCGTTTGTGGCGAGACCGCCCGAGTTGCCCGGACTGATAGGCGCATCGGTCTTGAAGGAGTCAACGTCGCTGCCACCAGTCTGATTGTCGAAGCCCGAGATATTTCCCTGTGTAAAGGTGATGCGGTCGCCACCCGCAGCGGGGTAACCAAAGATGTATACCTTGTCGTTGATGTTGACGCTACTTGAGTCGGCTAGAGGGATAGCCGGTATGGGGAGGCTGGTTGGGAGTTTGGCCTTGGGATCAAGCATGCGGAATATCTTGACCACCGCAACATCTATATCGGGGTTACCTGCTGCAACTCGGGCCATGTAGGTGGGCTTGGGGACCTGTCGGGGGTCGGTTTGTGGAGCGATAACAACTATTCCATCGGGGTTATAGGTATCACCATTCTTCAGGCCGAGGCCAGTGTCATCGGGGCCGTAGAGGTCAGTATGGCCGACGCAGTGCCAGTTGGTGACGATGACGCCATCGCCCAGGTAGGTGCCGGTGCAACTGCCGAGCATTTTCATCTGCCCGTCAACTATGAATATTTCGACAGCGCCCAGGAGGTCCCTCTGGAGAGATTCATTGGGGATGTTCGCCCGCGTCTTGATCGGATTGAGCAATGTCCCCAGCGCGAGGATCGTCACTGTAAGTATTATCCAGGCGCGGGTTTTGTTGATCCTCTTAATCACATTGAACATGTATTTTTCCCTTCTGCTTGCGGATTGCCTACGTACACCGCGCTCATGGGAGCGTGGGCATGCGTCTACGGTACTTGCCAACCACTGAGTATGTTAGCGCGGACGTCTTTGGTGTCGTCCCACTTGCTCGCCTCGGTGGCGAAGCTGAGGATCGAGAAGTTGTCTCCACTCAACACGATGGTATCCTGACCATGCATCAGGGCAGGCAGGCCGGAGCCGCCACCCAGACTTGAATCGAGCAGATATGCGTCTTCTACTGTGATAGCTTGCTTGTTTCCTACTGTGGTGGGGGATAGGCTAAGAGAGCGGTAGCCGACAGTAGCCTGCTGCTGCTGCAAAATCCAGTTGTTTGCGGCGGTCCGAAGCTGAGCAGCCTCGTCCGGTTGCTGGCCCGTAATGGGCGCGGGGGCAAGCTCGTCCCTGCCGGCCTGCCGCACGTTGATGCGAGAGCCGAACGAATAGCCGTTGCTGATATCGGCTGCAGCAAACTGCGTACCAGGCTCCGTTATCTGCTGCCAGGTGGAAGGGTATTTAAGGGTTGTGGCTCCGGCTGTAGCGCTCGTGGTCTGGCCCGTCACCAGGTACATCATGAGCAAACCGATAATTAGCGCGCCCGCAACGGTGAGCCAGACTACCCACTCCGGCTCCTGGTCGCTGTGAAATATGCGTTTGATGGCTGCCATATCGCCGGGCAGATCCACGATATCGCGCACCTCACCCACTGTCTCGTTCATAGCATCCTTCATAGATGTCTCCTCTACTTATGTACCACGCGATAACATACTGCTCCAGGTAAGGAGAGCGATGCTATCGAGCTTCTGCCAGGGTTGCTTCGTTCAAACGGCG